>NZ_JBEPNA010000002.1:0-295376 GCF_040546025.1 Marisediminicola sp. UYEF4
ATCGGGTCGTGCTCGACCCACCCCGCCTTCGGGAAGATCTGCTCGTGCTCCAGCTGGCCGGTCGACACGATCGACCCCGCCTTGTCGAAAATAATCGCGCGCGAGCTGGTCGTTCCCTGATCGAGCGAAAGTACATAGTCAGCCATGGGTTGTGTCTCCTCGTTGAGTGGTGTTGGTCATGGGGTGGTGTTCGGATGAATGGCACCGAAACAGGGCTGGCCTGCGGTAGCGGACCAGCCCTGGATCGGTATCAGGTGAGGATCGGCAGGAGCGGGATGGCCGCGAGACCCGCGAGCACCCCTCCGATGATGGGTCCGACGATGGGAACCCAGGAGTAGGCCCAGTCGCTCGAGCCCTTGCCCTTGATCGGCAGCAGCGCGTGGGCGATGCGCGGACCGAGGTCACGAGCAGGGTTGATGGCGTAGCCGGTGGGTCCACCGAGCGAGACACCGATGCCGACAACGAGCAGGGAAACCGGCAGCGGTCCCAGGGCGGCGAGACCGGCAGTCTCGCCCTGGCGGCCGAAGGCGATCACGACGAACACGAGCACGAAGGTGCCGATGATCTCCGTGGCGAGGTTCCAGCCGTAGGAGCGGATCGCGGGGCCGGTGGAGAACACGCCGAGCTTGTTCGCCGCCTCCGGCTCTTCGTCGAAGTGCTGCCTGTACGCGACCCAGCAGATGACCGCACCGATGATTGCACCGATCAGCTGGCCGCCGATGTAGGTGACTACCGAGAGCGCATTGACCGGAACCCCCGAGCCGAACTCCTCAACGCCGTTGGCCACCAGCCCGAGCGTGACCGCCGGGTTGATATGCGCACCGGAGTTGTAGGCGACCATCACTCCGGCGAAGACCGCGAAGCCCCAGCCGAAGGTGACCATGAGGAATCCGCCGTTGAATCCCTTGTTCTTCGCGAGCGCGACGTTGGCGACGACGCCACAGCCGAGGAGCACGAGCATTGCCGTGCCGATGATTTCCGATAGAAAAACGATGCCGAGGTTGTCCATGTTGCCCTTCCCTAGAGAGCACCGCGGCAACGATCCCTGTGGGGCAACCGACGGTGGTTGAGGAATACGATAACCCCTGACAGCCGCTCAGGTCACGATATTTTCCCTTTGCGATGGGCGCTGTCGCCGGAGGCGCTCCGGGTAGTAGGTTGAGCCGGAACGTCTCATTCCGCGCGCGCTTCAGTGCGCCGGGTTCGCTCCTGACGGTTTGAAGGGAAATTCAATGAAGAAGCTCATTAACGACCCGCAGCATGTTGTGAACGAGGCCATCGCGGGGGTGGCAGCGGCACACGCCGACATCCTCTCCGTGTCGTACGACCCGAACTACATCGTGCGCAACGACGCGCCGGTCTCTGGCAAGGTCGGCCTCGTCAGCGGGGGAGGAAGCGGGCACGAGCCTCTGCACGGCGGCTTCGTCGGCTTCGGGATGCTCGACGCGGCCGTTCCCGGTCCCGTGTTCACGTCACCGACGCCCGACCCGATCCTGGCGGCCACGAAGGCCGTCGACGGGGGAGCGGGGGTGCTGCACATCGTGAAGAACTACACCGGCGACGTGCTGAACTTCGAGACCGCCGCCGAGCTCGCCGAGGCCGACGGAATCAGCGTGCGCAGCGTCGTCATCAACGACGATGTGGCCGTCAAGGACTCCCTGTACACAGCCGGCCGTCGAGGCGTCGCCGGCACGGTGCTCGTCGAGAAGATCGCCGGCGCCGCGGCGCAGCGCGGCGACGACCTCGAGGCTGTCGCATCGATCGCCGAGAAGGTGAACGCGCAGATGCGCTCGATGGGCGTCGCGCTCTCCCCGTGCATCGTGCCGCACGCGGGCGAACCGAGCTTCGAACTCGCCGACGACGAGATCGAGATCGGCATCGGCATCCACGGGGAGCCCGGTCGCGAGCGCATCAAGCTCGAACCGGCCGACAGCATCGTCGACCGCATCCTGGGCCACATCGTCGAGGACATCCCCTTCACCTCCGGCGACCGGGTGCTGCTCTTCGTCAACGGCATGGGAGGCACGCCGCTCGTGGAGCTGTATATCGCCTTCCGTCGTGCGGCCGAGTCGCTGGCCGAGCAGGGCATCGAGGTCACCCGCACCCTCGTGGGCAACTACGTCACCTCGCTCGAGATGCAGGGCTTCTCGATCACCCTGCTGAAGCTCGACGACGAACTCACCGAACTGTGGGACGCGCCGGTGCACACCTCCGCGCTTCGCTGGGGACGGTAGACACCGGATGGCATTGACGAGCGAATGGGCCAGGGCCTGGGTCATCGAGAGCGCGCGCGTCATCGCCGAGAACAGGGTCGAACTCACGGCCCTCGACCGGCCCATCGGCGACGGTGACCACGGCGAGAACATGAACCGGGGCTTCGCCGCGGTCATGCTCAAAATCGACGATGTCATCGACGGCACCCCTGCGGACGTCCTCAAGCTCGTGGCGATGACCCTCATCTCGACGGTCGGCGGTGCCGCCGGTCCGCTCTACGGCACCGGCTACCTCAAGGCCGCCGGGGCCGTCGCGGGCCGGGACGAGCTGGACGGCGAGGCGATCGTCGCCCTCCTCAGGGCCGCTCGGGATGGCGTCGTGCTTCGCGGCAAGGCCGAGGTCGGCGAGAAGACGATGATCGACGCGTGGACCCCTGCGGTGGATGCCGCTGCCGAGGCACACGCGGCCGGCAAGTCCGAGCAGGACATCCTGTTGGCCGCGGCGGAGGCGGCCGAGAATGGCGCGGTCGCGACCGAGCCGCTCATCGCACGGAAGGGTCGTGCGAGCTACCTCGGCGAGCGTGCGATCGGGCACCGGGACCCGGGAGCGCAGTCGAGCGCGCTCCTGCTGCGGGCCGCGGCGGACGTGGCGGACGAGTGAGCGTCGGACTCGTGATCGTGTCGCACAGCGACAAGATCGCGGTCGGGATCGGCGAGCTTGCCGGGCAGATGGCGCCGACCACCCGAGTGCTCGCCGCGGGTGGCCTCGACGACGGGGCGATCGGCACGAGCTTCGAGAAGATCACGCGGGCCATTGCCGAAGCGGACGACGGTGCGGGTGTGGTGCTGCTCTGCGACCTCGGGTCGGCGATCCTCACCGCGGAGACGGCCCTCGATTTTCTCGATGACGACCAACGCGAGCGCGTCGTGATCGCCGACGCCCCCATCGTCGAGGGTGCCGTCGCCGCCGCCGTCGCGGCCGAGACCGGTGGTGACCTCGCCGCTGTCGTGACGGCCGCGGAGTCTGCCAACCGTCCGGGCACGCGGGAACCGGGGGAGTCGACCGAATCCGCCGAGGCGCTGTCGGCGCGTGCGACCCTCGTGAACAAGGACGGGCTGCACGCCAGGCCGGCCGCCGACTTCGTGAAGCGCGCGAGCGACTTCGAGGCGTCGGTGACCGTCAACGGCGTCAACGCGAAGAGCCTCCTGCGCATCATGTCGCTGGGTGTCGGCGTCGGCAGCGAACTCACGCTGACTGCTGAGGGCCCGGACGCGCAGGCGGCTCTCGATGCGCTCGTGGAACTCATCGAATCGGGATTCGGGGAGGTGTGAAGCTCGAGCGACGGGAGCCCAGATGCCGCACGGGCATCCGGGCTCCCTCGATTCAGGTCCTCTGCATGATGTATAGGAAGTTCCCCTCCGAGTCCCTGAACCACGCAGCCTTCCCGTCGTCCATTGTCACTACGCCGTTGGCTGTGGCCATGCCCGGAATCTCGAAGTCCTCGAAGACGACGCCGCGCTCGCGCAGCCGAGCCATCTCGGCGTCGAGATCGTCGGTCAGCCAGCCCATTTGAGTGTTCTTGGCGGTGCCGGCGTTCTCCGTCTCGTAGATCTCGAAGAAGCTGGTGGGCGTGGGGCGGTAGACGAGCGTTCCGGCGACCTCCTCGGCGGGGTCCAGGTCGAGGGTGTCGTGGTAGAACGTTCGCGCGCGAGCCAAGTCGGCGGCGGGGAGTACGGTGTGCAAGTCCTTCAGCATTGAAATCATCCTCCAAGCGAAGAGGGGCGTAATTCTCGCGAAAGGGATGCCGTCGCCAAGTTACGACTCGCGCGCCCGATCGGGGCGGCCTCTATTTTCGCCGGTTGGGCATCCGGGACATCTCCGTCGCGCGTGACTGTCTCCGGATGTCCTCGTCCACCGACTCGGACAGGCTAGCGTTGGAAACGACGGGCCGGGGAGCCGGTGGGCGGTGAGCACCAATTTTCTTGGCAGAATCATACTCCGCGCGGCTCCATCGCGCGAGGGGGCGATTGGCCCGGACCGAGAACGATCCGGGCCTTCACATCGGGTCAGTTCCTGCCGGGCGCGCGGAGCGAGGGATTTCCCGTAGTTGCGAGGCAGTTCGATGCGCCGGAGGTCCCCATGTGCGGACCGGGGTTCCCGCCCTCGGCATGAGATGCTTCCTGCACATGGTCGGTGCCGAAGTAGGAGAAGCCGGGGGAGGACATCTCGGTGTTCTGGCAGTGTGCCGCAGTGGCGGCGCCCGACGTGCCCGCGATGATTCCGCCGGTCATCGTCGCGAGGATGAATGCATATGCGAGTTTCTTCTTCATTGAAAGGCCTCCGTGAGAGTGGGTACTACCTGTTCAGGGCGTTCGGAGCGGGGGACCGGATGGATTGGCCGAGTGGGGAGAAACATGGGCAGGGCGCTCCGCGCGGAGGAGCGAGATGTTCAGACGTGTTCCGAGCTCTCGACGACGGAACCAGACGTCTCATCCTCGATGAACTCGCGGCTAGGGACGGGCAGACCCTCTTCGAGCTCTGCGCCCTCGCTGGCATCTCCCAACGCTGGCTCATCGCCAGGAAGGAGACTCCATGAGAATCAAGCTGACAAGCGTCTTTGTCAACGACCAGCGAGCAGCACTCGAGTTCTACACCGACGTTCTCGGCTTCGCCGTGCACCACGACATTCCGCTCGGAGACGACTACTGGCTCACGGTCGTCTCGCCGGACGCCCCAGACGGAGTCGAGTTGCTGCTGGAACCAGCGGGCCAACCAGAGGTCAAAGCCTATCGGGACGCTCTCGTTGAGGACGGCATTCCACTGGCTCAGTTCGCCGTCGATGACGTCGAAGCCGAGTATGGGCGACTGATCAAGAGGGGAGTATCATTCACGCAACCGCCCACGGACATTGGCCAAGCGATCGTCGCGGTCTTCGATGACACCTGTGGCAACCTCATCCAGCTCATCGCCGAGAAACCAGCTACCCGCTGACGGAGGACCAGCAAGATGGGCCGACGAACTGCTGATCCGCGGAGTGGATCTGCGCCCACCCGATTTCGCCCCGATTGCATTATTCGTAATTGGCGTTGTTGCTATTGACATAATGTGCATTATCGGCGCATTGCGAGAGGGGTCGGGCGGGGCTGGCCCGCCGGGTGGACAGGTCGTGTCAGGCGCCGGCGAGGAAGGCTGTGACGGCCTCGACCGCGAGCGCATGGTCCTCGAGCTGCGGCAGCCCCGAGACAGTGACCGTGCCGACGACGCCGACTCCGGCGACGGTGATCGGAAAGCTTCCGCCGTGTCCCGCGTAGCGCATCGGGTCGATCCACGGCGCCGTCTCGAACGAATGGCCTCCGAGTTTCGCGCGCTGGCCGGCGAGCAGCGAGCTGACGCCGAATTCGCGCACGGTGCGCGTCTTCCTGGTGATCCATGCGTCGTTGTGGGCCGAAGTTCCCGGCATGGCCGCGTGGAACAGCTGCTGCTCGCCGCGGGTGATGTCGATCGTCACGGCGAGCACTCGCTCGCGGGCAAGCTCGACGAGGATCGAGCCGAGGGCCCAGGCGTCGTCATTGCTGAAGCCGTGGAAGACGAGCGCGCGCTCCTGCGCCTCGATACGGGCGATGAGCGCCTGGATGTCATCGGTCACGGTTGTCCTTTTCTGGGAGTTTCCTGAATGCAATCTGGCGGGCGACGAGGTCCGCGAGGTTGGCAGGGTCGATCGGGTCGGTGCTCTGCCGGAGCTCGTCGATGCTCCACCATCGGTGCTCCACCACGTCGACGTGCTCCTCCGCCGTCCAGTTCTCGCTCGACGGCGTGAACGTGGCGCTGTGCAGCAGGTAGTACTCCGCGTGGCCGGTGTCGTGGTCCCCCCCGACGTAGTCCACCTCGAAATCGAGCGCCCAGATCGGCTCTCCGAGGTCGTCGACGACCCGTCCGGTCTCCTCGAACAACTCGCGGCAGGCGGCGTCGTGGTGGGACTCCCCCGGGTCGACCCCACCGCCGGGGGTGATCCAGCGGGTCACTTGGGCGGGCACGGACCCCTTGGTCAGGAACAGCAGCACGCGGTCGTCGTCGTCGACGACGAGGATGCGGGAGGTGAGCCGGTGGCGCAGTGTCATCGCCTCACTCCTCGGCCGGCGCGATGTGGTTGCGCTCGGTGGGCAGGTAACGCGCCCACCAGTCGAGGATCGCCGTGAAGCGCTGGAGCCGGTGCCGCGGCCGGCCGGAGCGGGTGAGCTCGTGGTTCTCGCCCGGGAAGACCAGCAATTCGGTCGGCACGCCGTTGCGGGACAGGGCGGCGTAGTACCGCTCCCCCTGTGCGAGCGGGCAGCGCAGGTCGTCCGCGGAGTGCACGACGAGCGTCGGGGTCGAGACGCGATTGACGACGGCCTGCGGGCTCTGCGCGGCCAGCAGCCCGGGGTCGGTTCCCGCGTACTCGTCGGTGAAGAAGCTGCCAATGTCGGAGGTGCCGACGAACTGCTCGGGGTCGAGGTAGCCGCGCTCGACGATCGCGGCGGCGAACCGGTGGTCGTGGGCGATGGCCCACGCCGTGAGGTATCCGCCGTAGGAGCCGCCCATGATGCCGACGCGGGTTCCGTCGAGCAGTGGTCTGCGCGCGATCGCCCCGTCGAGGAAGTCGAGCACGTCGGTGAGGTCGACGGTGCCCATCCGCTGGCGGATTGCCTGCGCGTGCGCCTCGCCGTACCCCGCTGCGCCGCGGGGGTTGCACAGGACGACGGCGTACCCGGCCGCGACGTAGACCTGCGCCTCGTCGAAGAATGAGACGCCGTACTGCGCGAACGGACCGCCGTGGATGTTGAGCAGCACCGGGTGCGGCCCCTCCCCCTCGGGTTCGAGCACCCAGCCGTGCACGGTGTGGCCGTCGCGGGTCGGGAGCGTGAACTCGACGGCCTGCGCTATTCCGCGCTCCGCGAGCGCGGCCGAGAAGTCGGTGAGCTGGCGCACCCGCCCGTCCTCCACGATGCCCAGCTCGCCCTCGCTGCGCGGCGAGGTGAAGCTCACGATGATCGTGTCGCCGACCGCCTCGTGACCCGTGACGGCGATGTCTCCGCCCACCGCGACGCTCACGCCGCCGTCGGCGCCGATGCGCAGTAGCTCGACCCGCCCGCGGGTGCGGTTCTGCACGAGCACTCCCCCCTCGGTCACCGTGATGTGGCTGCCGACCTCGCCGAGGTCGTGGATGGCGGGATCGGTGAGGCGGCGTGCGGGAAGGGCGGCCCCGCCGAGCGCCCAGAGCGAGGTGCCGCGGCCCACGAAGTCACGGCGGCTCGCCCCGAGTTCGGTGCCGAGGGCGTACACGGTGCCGTCGGGCGCCCACTCGATCGCCCCGATGCCGAGAGCGGCGCTGGTCGTGGTCAGCTGCTGCGGCTCACCGGCATCCTCCCCCAGCGCGAGTGCGAAGACGTCGGTGGCGAGGTCGTCGTCGCGGGACTCGTGCCGTGCCGCGACGACCGCGATCGTGCTGCCGTCGGGCGAGAACGCGATCGGTCCGTGGTCGAACGGACCACTCGTGAGCTGGCGCACGCCGGGATAGCCCCCCTTGGGGTCGGGGTCCGGGGCCTGCGGCGACGGTGCGACGCGGTACGCCGGTTCCGCGGTCGGGTCGGGAACGTCGACGAGAAAGACGTGGGTGTGCCGATCGGTCGTGTAGCCGACACCGTTCGAGCGGTAGCGGAGGGTCGTGAAGCGGCGCGGCGGCTCGGCGGCCGCGCCCAGATCGTCGACCGTGCCGTAGCGGCCATGCTCCGGAACTCGCGCGGTGAAGGCGAGTCGGGTCGAGTCCGGCGACCACCGGTACGACCCGACGCCGAGCTTCTGGTCGGTCACCCGCACGCTCTCCCCGCCGGTGGCGGACACGACGTGCAGCTGGGCCGGTCCGTCGCCCGTGTCGCGCAGGAAGGCGAGCAGGCGCCCGTCGGGCGAGAACCGCGGAGCGCTGTCGAGCCGGCCGCGGGTCAGCCTGGTCGGTGCGGCGCCGGGCGCCAGGGGCACCGTCCACAGCTGGCCGACATAGGCATCGGCATCGAGGTCCGGGTGCGAGACCGCCACGACGGCGCGCGAACCGTTCGGGTGCACGGTCGGGCGGGACACGGCGGTGAGGAGTGACACATCGTTGGCTATCATCACTGCCATCGTACGGACCTCCCCGCGCGGATCAGGCCCCGGTGAAGTCCGAGACGTCGCCGACGTACCGGGTGTTGTTCTCTGGCACGGGGTCGACGACGGCACGTGCTATCTCCGCGGCGAACTCGCCCACGTTGTAAAGCCGGCCGGCGGCATCCTTCCTGGCGCTGATCGCGCCGGGGTTGGCGCGCTCCAGAAGTGTCGCGGTGATCGTTCCCTCGATCATGTCGCCGGAGACGACGACGAAGCCGATGCCGGCAGCGGTCAGCGCCGGGATCATCGCGCGCAGCGCATCCTCGCCGGCCCGCTTGCTGAGCGCGACCGGCAGGTACTCCGGCATTGTCTCGGCGGTCGCGACGAAGTGCGCCTGGTGGCTCGTGACGAACACGACGCGGGCGCCCGGCGCGAGCAGCGGGAGTGCCGCGGTCAGCAGGTCGACCTGCGCGTCGCGGTTGAGGCGCATCGCGTAGTCCTCCGCCATGCCGGACTCCATGCCGCCGGATGCGTTCATGACGAGAATGTCGAGGCCGCCCCACTCGCGCGCGACCGTGTCGAACAGCGCGCCAACGGAGGCCTCGTCGGTGAGGTCGGCGCCGATCGAGATCGCCTCGCCCCCGGATGCCTCGATCGCGGCGACGAGCTTGCGCGCCCTAGCCTCCTTGTTGCGGTAGTTGACGACGACCTTGGCGCCGGCGCCTGCGAGGTAGCCGACGGTGTCGGCTCCGATACCGCGCGACGAGCCGGTGACGAGGGCGCGGGCGCCGGAGAGGGATTCGGGCGCAAGGGGGTTCAGTGGGGTGCTCACGGCATCAGACACTACCAAGCATGGGGACAGCCGCGCAGATGCGAGGTAATGGTAGTTTCAAGATCGAGTGCACATACGGGAGGTGCCGGCGATGGTCGATCTGAGGGACTACCTGTGGATCATCTGGCTCGTCTTCATTTTCGTCTGCGTCATCATCGAGCTGCTGACCCTCGAGTTCACCTTCCTCATGGTCGCGGCGGGCAGTCTCGGCGGCCTCGGCGCCAACCTGCTCGGCGCCGAGTGGTGGCTGCAGATCCTCGTCGCCGCCGCGCTCGCGGTGCTGCTCATCCTGACCATCCGCCCCCTGCTGCTCCGCGTCATGCACCGCGGCGCGGATCTCACGCCGAGCAACATCGCGGCCTTGCTGGGCCTGCACGGTCGAGTGCTCGAAACCGTCGGAGAGAACGGCGGCCTCGTCAAGCTCGCCAACGGAGAGACCTGGACCGCCCGGCTCGACAGCTCCGCCCTCGACCTCGTCCTCGACGCGGAGAGCAAGGTCACCGTGACCGCCATCGAGGGATCAACCGCCGTCGTCATTCCCTCCGAAAGGATCACCCCGTAATGTCCGGATCCGGATTCATCGCACAACTCTTCATCGCCGCCCTGCTGATCGTCGTCGCGGTGTTCGCGGTCGTCACGCTGATTCGCGCGATCCGCATCATCCCGCAGGCGAACGCCGGGGTTGTCGAACGGCTCGGCAAGTACCACAAGACGCTCATGCCCGGTCTCAACATCCTCGTGCCGTTCATCGACCGGGTGCGGCCGCTCATCGACATGCGTGAACAGGTCGTTTCGTTCCCGCCGCAACCGGTCATCACCGAGGACAACCTCGTCGTCTCCATCGACACCGTCGTCTACTTCCAGGTGACGGATGCCCGTGCGGCGACCTACGAGATCAACAACTACCTTGGCGCCGTCGAGCAGCTCACCACGACGACCCTGCGCAACGTGGTCGGCGGTCTCAACCTCGAGGAAGCCCTCACGAGCCGCGACAACATCAACGGCCAGCTGCGCATCGTGCTCGACGAGGCGACGGGCAAATGGGGCATCCGGGTCGGTCGGGTCGAGCTCAAGGCGATCGATCCGCCCATCTCCATCCAGGACTCGATGGAGAAGCAGATGCGCGCCGAGCGGGAGAAGCGCGCCGTCATCCTCACCGCCGAGGGAACGAAGCAGGCCGCGATCCTGCAGGCCGAGGGTGCCAGGCAGGCATCCATCCTCTCCGCCGAGGGAGAGGCGCAGGCGGCCGTGCTGCGCGCCAACGGCGAGGCACAGGCCATCACGACGGTCTTCGGCGCGATCCACGCCGGCAACCCCGACGGGCCCCTGCTCGCCTACCAGTACCTCCAGACGCTGCCCAAGCTCGCCGAGGGCGACGCGAACAAGCTGTGGATCATCCCGTCCGAACTCACCGAGGCCCTCAAGACCGTTGGACAGGGCTTCCTCGGCGGCGCGCAGCGGGATCAGACGCCGCCGGCCCCGTAGCGTGGGCGAACCGCCCACGCCGGGCCCGCTCACCGGCCCGTACCTCTCCCCCGCCGCCCCGCGCGTGCTTGCCCATCGGGGGCTCGCGACTTTCGCTCCCGAGAACACGATGCTGTCGTTCGTCGCTGCGCTGGCGCACGGCGTGACCCACCTCGAAACCGATGTGCACGCGAGCCGCGACCGAGTGGCGGTGATCAGCCACGACCCCGAGCTGACCCGGCTGACCGGTCGCGCTGAGAGGGTCGGCGACCTCACCATGGCCGAGCTCGCCGCGATCGACCTCGGCGACGGCCAGTCGTTTGTGAG
Source organism: Marisediminicola sp. UYEF4 (assembly GCF_040546025.1). Lineage (NCBI taxonomy): Bacteria > Bacillati > Actinomycetota > Actinomycetes > Micrococcales > Microbacteriaceae > Marisediminicola > Marisediminicola sp. UYEF4. The sequence continues at coordinate 10,955 of NZ_JBEPNA010000002.1, forward strand.
CCTCGCGGAGGCAATCGACGCCTTCCCCGAGGCGCGGTTCAACATCGACATCAAGTCGGATGCCGCGGTGCAGCCCACCGTCGACGCGGTCCGGGCCACGAGGTCGTCGGGGCGGGTGCTCATCACCTCGTTCAACGGGGCGCGCCGTCGGGCCGCGGTGAAGTTCCTGCCCTCGGTGGCGACGTCGGCCTCCAGCCGGCAGTTCGCGCTCGCCTTCTCCGCGGCGCTGGTCGGCGCTGCGCCGCTGGCGAGGTGGATGCTGCGTGACGTGCACGCCGTTCAGATCCCCGAGACCGTGCGCGGCATCCGCCTCGTCACGCCCCGAATCATCCGAATCATGCATTCCGCGGTGCAGGAAGTTCATGTCTGGACTGTCAACGACGTCGCAGACATGCACAGGTTGCTCGACCTCGGAATCGACGGTCTCGTGACTGATCGTGCCGATCTGGCCATGCAGGTGCTGCTCGAGCGGTCACGTCGCTGACTGTCCCTCACCATCCGTGAACCCGGTAACTTGCTGTGAACAGGGTGGGAAACACGAGATCGGGTATGGAATGCGCCATCCTCGGGGTTGCTATCTGAATAGGTATCGCGCGACTAATGGGTTTCGCGAGAAAGGGGCCACACAATGGCAGATCGTAGCTTGCGGGGAATGCGACTCGGATCACAGAGTCTTCAGAGCGAAGAAGGCGTGACCTTCTCCCCGCGAATCACCAGTACTTACCAGATGTCCGATGGAATGACCTTCGAGGTCACCTTCTCCGCGGACGCGGAAATCCCCCAGGTGTGGGAATCGCCGAAGTCGGGTCAGGAGGGCATCCTCATCGCCGCCGACGGCAAGCCTGTCGTCATCGAGGCGACCGACCAGAAGGTTCCGCGCACCCACTGGGACATGCTTCTCGAGCGCCGCACGCGCGATGAGCTCGAAGAGCTTCTCAACGAGAGGCTCGGCTACCTCCGTGCCCGCAAGGGACAGAAGGTCGGAGCCTGATCAGCAGCGACTGATCAGCTGAGCTTCATCAGATGGGCAGACGCCTCTCGTCGCGAACGCGACGGGGGGCGTTTCTCATGAGACCCCACACGGTGACCCGCCAGAGCGCCTCCGCGACAATGCCCGTGTGCATCTTCGACCGCCCGTGGGTGCGTTCGACGAACGTGATCGGATGCTCGACGACGATCGCTCCCGCGCGCTCGAGCCGCCAGGCGAGCTCGACCTGGAAGCAGTAGCCCTGCGACGACACCGAGGCCATCCGCTCCGGCGTGAGAACGCGCGTGCGGAACACCCGGAATCCCGACGTGAGGTCGTGGATGCCTGATGCGAGCACGAGGCGCGAGTAGGAGTTGCCCGCGCGCGAGATTGCCAGGCGCAGCCACGGCCAATTGAGCACCCGGCCGCCGGGCACCCAGCGGGACCCGATGACGAGGTCGGCGCCGTCGCGGGCGAGGGCGATCATCGCCGGGAGCGATGAGGGGTTGTGCGACCCGTCGGCGTCGATCTCCACAACGAGGTCGTAGCCGTCGTCGATCGCCCTCTGGAAGCCGGCGAGATAGGCCATGCCCAGACCTTCGCGGGTGGTGCGGTGCAGCACACGGATGCCGCTATCCGACAGGGCGAGGCGATCGGCGAGCTGGCCGGTTCCATCGGGGCTGGAATCGTCGACGACGAGCACGTGGGCGCTCCCGACCGCCTGGCGGATGCGGCCGAGGATGCCCTCGAGATTCTCGATCTCGTTGTAGGTGGGCACGACGATGAGGGTGTCAGCCACGGCTTAGTCCCTCACCGGTGCGGCGACGCCGAGCGAGAAGGCCAGTCAGGATCAGGCCGAGGAGGGCGAGCACGGAGACCGCGATCTCGATCCCCTGGCCGACGACCGTGGCGGGGGTCGTCGTGGTGCTGAGCGGCACATCCTGCAGCATCGTGCCGGGAGTGAAGGTCGGCAGACGCTCGAGCGTGCTGCCGTCGGGGGCGATGATCGCCGAGGTGCCGACGGTCGAGGCGTTCACGACGCTGCGGCCCGTCTCGATCGCCCGCAGCCGGGCGATCGCGAGCTGTTGCACGCTCTCGTCGGAGCGCCCGAAGTCCGCGTTGTTGGTCGGTGAGATGATGATGTCGGCTCCGTCCGCGATCATCTGCCGGATGAGGTTGTCATCGACGATGTCGTAGCAGATCGCCAGGCCCGCGGTCGCCAGCCCGTCAATGTCGAACACGTTGTCCCTCTCGCCAATCGAGAAGTCGCGGGGAATGAGGGAGAGCAGGTCGGGCGCGAGCGGGTACCAGAAGTCCCGATCGGGGATGTACTCGGCGAACGGCACCGGATGCAGCTTGTCGTACTGGTCGGCCGGGCCGCGGCCGCCCTCCTGCCAGAGCAGCAGGCTGTTGTAGGTGTCGGCGCCGTCCTCGGTGATGGTGCCGACGATGAGCGGGGCCCCCGCCTGCTCGGTCACCCGGTCCAGCGCCGCCGCCGATCGCGCCGAGCGCAGCGGGTCGAGGTCGGATGCGTTCTCCGGCCAGACGAGCAGGTCGATGTCCTGGCCGTACAGGGGTTCGGTCGCGGCGAGGTGGTCGTCGAGGATCTGGCCACGCTCGTACTCGGCGAACAGCCCAGCGTCCGAGTCCCCCTGCACGGCGGCGACCCGCAGGCTGCCCGAGGCGACGACGGGGAAGGCGGGCACGGCGATCATCACCAGGAGCAGGCCGACCGGGAGAACCGAACGCAGGATGCGGCGCCGGCCGGCGCCCGATGCGAGAGTCGCCGCCCGCACCCGCTGGGCCTGCACGACGAGCGCGCTGACCCACGCGATGAGGAAGGAGAGGCCGGCCACTCCGACCCACGCCGCGAGCTCGGCGAAGGGGCTCTCCGATTGGGAGAAGGCGAGCCTGCCCCAGGAGAATCCGCCGTACGGCCAGGTTGTGGTGACGAATTCACGCAGCGTCCACAGGCCCGCGATGAGGAGCGGCAGCACGAGCAGCTGGCCGACCGGGCCGGGAAGGGCTCTGTCGCCGAAACGCCAGGCGAGGGCGATGAGCGCGCAGCCGATCGCGAAGAACACCGACTGCAGACCCCCGAGCGCGAGCCAGGGGGCCGCGCCGAGGTACACCGTGATCCAGAAGATGTGGGTACCCCAGAACACCAACCCGCCGGCGAGTCCGACGAGCAGCGACGGGCCGACCCGGCGCCCGACGAGCGAGTACAGGATGAGCGGTGTGCCGACAAAGGCGAGCGGCCACCAGCCGAGGCCGGGGAACGCCAGCGCGTTCAGCATGCCGCCGAACGCGGCGAGCAGGACGGCGAGCCACAGCGGCGCGGCGCGCGCGTGGGGTGACCGCCGCGGCGGTCGAGAGGGAGCGGCGCGCGTGATCATCCTGTACAGCCTAGATCGACTTGTCTGAACGCCGCCCCGCCGGGTGCCGGGCCGGTGCGGCGATCAGACGCTGCTGTACGCGACGATGCCGCGTCGGATGAGCTCGAGGGCCTTGCGTGCCCGCGGCCCGACCGGGGCGTCCGCGACCATCGACAGCTGGTCGAGCAGGTCGATCGTCTGCTTGGTGAGGCGCACGAAGTCGCCCGCAGCCAAGTCGGTGTCCCGGAGCACCGAGTCGAGGCTCGCGCCCTGTGCCCACCGGTTCATCGCGAGCGACAGGCCGCTCGAGAGCGGATTGCTGCCGGCCAGCTTATTGTCCCTCTCGAGGTCGTCGAGGGTGGCCCACAGCGTGGTCGTGTTCTCCAGCGCCGGCCGGAAGGCACCCTTGGGCAGGTAGTGCTCACTGACCTGCCCCTCGTCGCGCCGGGGCTCGTAGATGAGCGCGGCGGCCATCGCCGCGAGTGCGGCGGGGTCGAGCTCGTTCCACAGGTTCTTCCGCAGGCACTCCGCGATCAGGAGGTCGCGCTCGCCGTAAATCCGCTTCAGGATCCTGCCGCCGGCCGCCAGGTTCACGGTGCCGCTGTCGTCCCGCTCGAGGTAGCCGAGGATCATCAGCACGTCGGTGACACGGTCGAAGACGCGGGCGACGGCGCCCGTGCGGGCGCGGATCTGGCGGGTGAGGTCGTCGGTCTGCTTCTTCAGCCGCCACCATCTCTCGGCCCAGCGCGCGTGTGCCTCCCGATCGTTGCAGCTGTGGCAGGGGTGCTGGCGCAGCCGCTTGCGCAGCGAGGTGAGCTGGTGCTGGCGCTTCTCCCGTTCACTGCGGCTCTGCAGCTCGGCGCGTGAGTCACCCTTGCGCTCGAGGTCGGTGAGTTCGCGCCGGATGCCGGAGTATTCGGCGAAGTCGCCCAGGTGGCAGGTCATGGCCTCGGCGTAGCCGTCGAGGGACTCGCGCTGGCTGCGCACCTTGCGGGCGAGGTCGACGACGGCACGATCGGCCTGGAACTGCGCGAATGACGACTCGAGGACCTCGCGGGTGCGGGCGCGGCCGAACTGCTCGATAAGGTTCACGGCCATGTTGTAGGTCGGCCGGAAGCTCGAGTTGAGCGGGTAGGTGCGCCTCGACGCGAGCGACGCGACGGCCTGCGGGTCGAGGGCGTCCTGCCATTGGATGACGCTGTGCCCCTCCACGTCGATGCCGCGCCGGCCGGCCCGGCCGGTCAGCTGGGTGTACTCCCCCGGCGTGATCGGCACCCGGGCCTCGCCGTTGAACTTCTCGAGCTTCTCGAGCACGACGGTGCGGGCGGGCATGTTGATGCCGAGCGCGAGGGTCTCGGTCGCGAAGACGACGCGCACAAGCTTGCGGCGGTAGAGCTCTTCGACGACCTCTTTGAAGGCGGGCAACATGCCGGCGTGGTGCGCGGCGACGCCTCGCTCGAGACCCTCGAGCCACTCCCAGTAGCCGAGCACGGCGAGGTCTTCGTCGAGGAGGGTGCGGCAGCGCTCCTCGACGATGGAGCGGATCTCGTCGCGCTCCCACTGCTCCGTCAGGCGCACGCCGGCCCGCAGCACCTGCGCGACGGCCTGGTCGCAGCCGACCCGGCTGAAGATGAAGAAGATCGCCGGCAGCAGGTTGCGGCTCTCGAGCAGGTCGATCACCGCGGGCCGGTTCATGCGGGTGTCATCCGGCCGACCGCCCCTCGTGTGCCGGCGTCCGACATCCTGGGACTGCCGGGAGCTGATCGCGCGGCCGCCGTGCCTGGCCATCTGCACCAGCTCGGGGTTCACCCGGTTGGTCGCGGCGAGCCCCGACGAGTCGAACAGGTCGATGAGCTTCGTTCGCATGAGGATGTGCTGGTCGAGCGGCACCGGGCGCTCCTCCGAGACGATGACATCGGTCTCGCCGCGCACGGCCTGCAGCCAGTCGCCGAACTCCTCGGCGTTCGACACGGTGGCGCTCAGCGACACGAGCCGCACCGGCTGTGGGAGGTGGATGATGACCTCCTCCCAGACGGCGCCGCGGAACCGGTCTGCGAGGTAGTGCACCTCGTCCATGATGACGAACGACAGGTCGCGCAGCAGGTCGGAGTCGGCGTAGAGCATGTTGCGCAGCACCTCGGTCGTCATGACCACGATGCGGGCACCCGAGTTGATGTTGGTGTCACCGGTGAGCAGGCCCACCTCGCTCGCGCCGTACTCGGCGACGAACTCCTGGAACTTCTGGTTGCTCAACGCTTTCATCGGCGCGGTGTAGAACACCTTCGCCCGCGGCTGCTGCATCGCGAGGAACACGGCGAACTCGGCCACGATGGTCTTGCCGGCGCCGGTGGGGGCGGCGACAAGCACGCTGTTGCCGCGCTCGAGCGCGGTGCACGCCGTCAGCTGGAAGAGGTCGAGGTCGAACTTCTGCCGCGCGCGAAACGCATCGACGCGGGGAAACCCCCGGCGAGCCTTCGATGCGGCGAAACGCTCGGCGGGCGATAGCTGGTCGGTCATGCTGGGGAGCTGCCCAACCCCTCGGTGAGTAGTTTGGCGGCGCGTTTCTCGGCGATGCGGTCGTGCCAGAAGGCGACTCCGACGGCAGCGAAGTAGAGCATGACCATGGGAATGGCGAGCAGGAACATCGAGAAGACGTCGGCGGCCGGCGTGGCGAGGGCGCAGAAGATCGTGATGGTCAGGATGGCGACGCGCCACCCCTTCAGGATGCCCTTGGCCGAGATGACCCCCATGAAGTTGAGCAGCACCACGAAGACGGGGAGGACGAAGGCGATACCGACGGCGAAGATGAGTTTGAGGGCGAAGTCGACGTAGTACTTCGCGAGGAAGATCGAGGTGTCCTCGGCCGGGGCGAAGCCGGCGAGAACCTCGACAATGTGCGGGAAGACGAAGAAGCCGCTCGCGCATCCGGCGAGGAACAGCGGCACCGCCGAAAAGAAGAATCCGAAGGTGTACCGCTTCTCCTTGCGGGTGAGCGCGGGGGTGATGAACGCGAAGATCTGGTACAGCCAGACCGGGCTCGACACCACGAGGCCGACGTAGATCGCAATCTGCATCCGCAGGTCGAACGCGCCGGTGATGCTGTCGTAGTTGAGGCTCGCGTCGCGCGAACGGGCAATTTCAAGAATTGGCTCGCGCAGCACGTCGAGCACGGCGGGCGCGATGATGAAGCCGAAAATTCCGCCCAGCAGAATGCCGATGGCCGACCTGAACAGTCGCTTGCGCAACTCGATCAGATGCTCCCCGAACGACATTCGGCCTTCGTTATTCGCGCGGGTTCGGGTGCGCGGAGCCATGGTGGCTATGGCTTCGGATGCTGCTCAGTCGGGGTCGCGGGCGGCGATGCCTGCGAGCTGTTCTGCATCGGCTCCGCCTGCGGCGTCGGTCCGTCTTCCGCGCCGGTCTTGATCTCGTTCTTGAAGATCTTCATCGACTGGCCGACGCTCTTGGCCAGCGCCGGAAGCTTGGCCGCGCCGAAGAGCAGCAGGATCACGACAAGAATGATGATCGCGTGCCACCCGGTCAGGTTTTGGAAGATTCCCATGATTGCGTCCTCGCGTTGACTGTTTCGATCATTTTACCCCTGCGCGGGTGAGTTGCCTGCGAACCGCGGGCAGGTTGAGTTCTGCCGGTCAGATGCCGTAGCGCGCCGCCCCCGCCGCGGCCCACTCTGCGACCGCGTGGCGAGCCTCCGGCGGCTCGACCACGGTGACCATTCCCGGCAGCCCCGCGACGAGTCGCTTGAGAGCGTGGACGTGAGAGACCCGCACGCTCGTCCGCACCCGGTCGCCCGCGGTGGTGCGCTCGGCGTCGTCCGGAATGTAGTCGGCGATGAGGCTGAGAGCGGCGGGCGTGACGTCGATCGTGACGAACAGGTCGTCGGCGGAGCCTTCGAACAGCTCGTCCGGCAGCGCCACGTCGCCGACCTTGAATTCAATGGGCAGCGCCGTGAGGGTGAGCGTGGAGACGCGGTCGAGCCGGAAGATGCGCACCGCCCCGCGCAGGTGGCACCAGGCGCGCAGGTACCAGTCGGTGTCGACGGACTCGATGCGGAGCGGGTCGGCGTGCCGGTGCTCGTGCTCGCCGCGGGAGTTGACGTAGTCGAATTCGACCTGAACGCCGGTCGCGACGGCCTCACGGATGAGGGCCAGCGCGGCATCCGTCTGCCCCGCCTCGACCGCCATCTCGCTCGGCCTCGTGGATGCGCCGCGCGCGAGCTTGGCCATGAGCGAGTCGATCGCGCCGCGATCGGCGTTCTCCGGCAGCGCCGAGAGGTACTGCAGGCCGGCGATGAGGGCCGCGGCCTCCCGGCCGGAGAAGCGCGGCGAGTCGTCGATGGCCACGAGGTGGGTGAGCACGATCTCGTCGTCGTCCTCGAACCGGTCCCACGCGATGTCGAAGAGGTCGCCGTCCTGGTACTGGTGCGTCTCACCCGGGATGCCGGACACGGCGATGAGCATGACGGCATCGCGGATCTGCTGCTCGGTCATGCCGAAGTGCTTCGCGGTCTCGGCCACGCTCACCCGGGCGCGGTCGATGAGCCACGGCACGAGGGAGAGCAGGAAGGCGAGCTTGTCGGTGGCCTGCAGCGCCGGGGGTCGCTTAGTCACTGGTGTGCTCCCTGTGGTCGTGGGCCGTCAGCGACAGGCGGGAGCGCACGGCGTCGCGCAGCTCGACCGGCGACAGCACGAGAACCTCCGGGCCGAAGGATGCGAGCTCGTCGGCGATGATGTTGAGGTCGGAGTAGTGCAGCTCGAGGGCCCCGGACGGCGCCGTGACCGTTCCCCGGCGCTTGAGCAGGCGCGTGGCGGCATCCGATTCCAGCTCGACCTCGACGACCGCGGTGTGCGACGACCACACCTCCTCGAGCTCGCGGAGCGCCCGCGTCGACTCGTCGTCCGCGCGCGGCTCGACGATCTCGCCCGTCGCCGCGACCTGGCCGACGATGCGGCGCAGCAGGAAGGTTCGCTGGGCGCCCGTGCCCGTCTCCTCCGCGGCCAGGTGCCACCGGCCCTGATGCTGCACGAGGGCGAGCGGGATGACGGTGCGCACCCGGGACTCGAGCTCCCCCGGCTTGAGGTACGCGAACCGCACCACCTGGTGCTTGTCGAGTGCGGTGCGGAGCGGCTCGAACGCGCTGTCCCGCACCCGCAGGCTCGGCGCGTAGCCGAGAACAGGCTCGTCGGAGGTGCCACCGAGCGCGCGCAGCTTCACGAGCGCGCGGCGGGACTCGGTCGATAGCGAGCCCTCCCGCCACACCATCGCGGCGAGGCCGAGGATCGCGGTCTCCTCGGCGGAGAAGGTGATGTCGCTCGGCAGCTCGTAGCTGCCGCGAGGGATCCGGTAACGCGAGTTCTGATTGCCGGACTCCGCCGGCGACTCGACCGTCTCCAGCGGCACCCCGAGGTCGCGGATGTCGTCCTTGTCGCGTTCGAACTGCCTCTCGAGGTTGGCGTTGCTGCCGCCGTGGTCGTACCTCTGCCGGTATCCCTGAACGGTGGACAGGATCTCGTTCTTCGTCAGCCCGGTGTCGGTCGCGAGCAGCGCGAGCACAAGGCTGAACAGCCGCTCCTCGACGGGAACGCGCGGTGCGCCTGCTGCACTGCCTGGTGACACGGTGGCGTCCTTGCTTGCGGGTGATCCCGTTGGCCGTGTTCGGCCGTGGGGCTAGTTGACCGTTCCGAGAATATCGACCACGTAGATCAGGGTTGCGCCCTCGGTGCCGGCTTCCGGCGGCACGATGGCGAGAACCTGCGAGCCTACTGTGTTGCCGATGATTGCGGCCTTGAGCCCTTCGCTCACGGAATCGCCCGCGAGATCGACGATCGCGGCGCTGCCCGTCGTCCAGGTGGACTGCACGACGGATTCGTCGTCCCAGTCCACGGCGGTGAGCTTGGCGACGACCTGGTCGCTGGCGCGGATCTCGTCGCCGTCGCCGAGACGGAGGAGCGACTCCCGGGCCTCGGTCGGGGCAGGCTCGCTGGGGATCGTGATGCCGGGAGTGCCGTCGGGCGCCGTGACGACGCTCGGCATACCCGCGACCGCGAGCTGCGCGGTGCCGTAGGCGCGGGCGGGGAAGGCGCGAACGACGTCGACGACATAGACGATCGAGTCGCTCGTCGCCGGCGGGGAGTCGTTCGCGGCGCTGTCCTCGGCGGACGCGACGACGGCGACCCGCGAGCCCTCGGTCGTGCACTCCAGCCCGGTGCCGAGGGCGGGGAGACCGGTATCGCCGATCGTGAAGAGGCTGCCGCCCTCCGGGGCATACGCGGTCTGCTGGAGCACCGTGGCGTCGGTTCCGTTGAGGATCGTCGCCTCGAGGATGACGGGCTGGCCGGACTGGAGCCGCTCGCCCTCGCCCGCGATGAGTTCGGTGCGTTCGATCGTTGTCGTGATGAGAGGCGTCGGGAAGCTGACCTCCGGCGCGGAGCCGAAGTCGCCCGGCGCGTCGACGGTCGACGACGCTGACCCGCTCGTGACGGCGGACTCGCATCCGTCGGTGGCCCCGCCTGGGGCACACGCGGTGAGTGCGGCCAGGACGCTGGCGGCGACGACTAGCGCGGGAAATCTGCGCACGGGGGCCTCATTTCGGTGGAACACGGGGGCGGAACTGCTCAAGTCTAGGTGGCGGATGCGGCGGCGTCCGGCTGATCGCTGCTCGGCGCCGCGCCATCCGCCTCGGCGGCGACGGCGAATTCCGCGCCAGCCTGCGCCGCCCGCGCGGTCTTGCGCAGCCGCTTGTCGGTTGCGGTGCGCTCGCCGAGAGATCCGGGGGTCCAGGCCTCGACATCCTCGTCCGCGAAGTCGGTCTTCGAGGCGCGGCGCTTGAGCTGGGGCAGGATGGCGCCGGGCGCGAGGCGCCTGGCGGTCATAAGGAATCCGGTGTGGGCGACCATCCGGTGGTCGGGGCGCACGGCGAGGCCCTCGACGTGCCAGCCGCGCACCATCGTCTCCGACGAATCGGGGTCGGTGAACAGGCCGGTGCGGCGGATCGCCTCTGCGACACGGGAGAGCTGCGTGACGGTGGCGATGTAGCAGACGAGCACACCACCGGGGGTGAGCGCCTCGGCGACCTCGTCGATGCACTCCCACGGGGCGAGCATGTCGAGGATCACCCGGTCGACCTCGCCCGGGGTGACGACGCCGGGGAGCTCCTCGACCAGGTCGCCGACGGTGACGGTCCAGTTGTCGGGTTCCCCGCCGAGGAAGCTCGTGACGTTGCCCCTGGCGACCTGGGCGAACTCGTCTCGGCGCTCGAAGGAGTGCAGGCGGCCGGCCGGCCCGATCGCGCGCAGCAGCCACAGGCTCAGCGCACCGGAGCCGACTCCGGCCTCGACGACCGTTGCGCCGGGGAAGATGTCGCCGAACGCGACAATCTGGGCGGCGTCCTTGGGGTAGATGATCGCAGCCCCCCGCGGCATCGACATCACGAAGTCGTTCAGCAGCGGGCGCAGAGCGAGGTACTCCTCCCCCGTCGTGCCCAGCACGACCGACCCGTCGGGTTGGCCGATGACGACGTCGTGCTCGACGCCGCCCCGGTGGGTGTGGAAGATCTTGCCCGGCTCGAGCGCGATCGTATTGAGGCGGCCCTTCGGCCCGGTCAGCTGCACCTTGTCGCCGGCGCGGAATGGGCCGCTCTGGCGGCGCACGGCGCCGCTCACAGCGATGCCCCCGTTCGGATCTGCGCGAAGTGGGAGGCGACGTGGGCGTGGGTGACGCCGGCGAGGCTCTCCCAGAGTGTGTGGTTCGGCCCCGGGTCGAGAGGGCTGTGCAGGGGAATACCGATCGTGACGGCGCCGGATGCGATCGCCGAGGTGAGCCCGGGAACGGAATCCTCGATCGCGAGGCAGTCGAGAATGTCGACGCCGAGCAGCCCGGCGGCGTGCAGGTAGGGAGCCGGATGCGGCTTGGCGAGCTCGACATCGTCGCCGCCGACGATCACGTCGAACGCGTGGAATCCGATCGCGTCGACGATTCTCGCCGCCATCCGATGCACGGACATCGTCACGAGGGCGGTGGGAACCTCGGCGCGCTTGAGGTCGGCGAGAAGCTCGCGGGCACCCGGCCGCCAGGGCACCGCAACCTTCACCTGCTCGAGCACGCGGTCGGTCATCCACTCGATGATGGCGTCCGCGGTCATGTCGACGCCGCGTGCCTGGAAGATGACTGCGGCATCCCACAGGCCCATGCCGACGACCTCGAGGCCGTCCTCGTGGGTCCAGGTGCCGCCGAAGGAGGCGATCAGCTCGGTCTCGGCGACCATCCAATACGGCTCGGTGTCGACGAGGGTGCCATCCATGTCCCAGAGAACGGCGGCGGGAAGATGTGCGGGCTGGCTCGGTTCGGTCACGATGCCCAATAGTACCGGCGGCGGTTCAGTCGACCACGCCTCGGGTTCTATCCTTGTCAGAGACGATCGGTCACGGCGCCCGTGGCCGACCAATGGAGGAGACTTGTTGACTGACGGCTCGGGACTATTGAGCGGACGCCTTCTTGTCGTCGCGTTCGAGGGCTGGAATGACGCCGGCGAGGCAGCGAGCGGCGCGGTGCGCACGCTCAAGGGCCTCCTTGACCTCTACCCGATCGCCGAGTTCGAGTCGGAGGACTACTTCGACTACCAGTTCAACCGGCCGCTCGCCGCGAACGACGAGGATGGTAACCGCACCCTCGTCTGGCCGAATGTGACGATCTACGGTCCGACGTCGGTGAAGGCGCCCGACACGAAGTCGGAGGGTCTCGCGAACGACGCCGAGCTCGCGGTCGGTGTCGCCGAGAACACCAACATCTACCTCCTTCTGGGCACAGAACCCTCCCGCGGCTGGAAGAGCTTCTCGGCCGAGATTCTCGAGACGGTGCGCGGGACCGGGATCACCGGCATCGTGATGCTCGGTGCGATGCTCGCCGACGTGCCGCACACCCGGCCGATCTCGGTGTTCGCCAGCTCGGAGAACGCGACCGTGCGCGCAGAGCTCGGCCTCGAGCGCAGCTCGTACGAGGGGCCGGTCGGCATTCTCGCGGTGCTCGGCCACGCGGCAGAGGTGGCGGGGATCCCCACCATGTCGATCTGGGCATCCGTTCCCCACTACGTGCACAACGCCCCCTCTCCCAAGGCGACGCTGGCGCTCATCGACAAGCTCGAGGAGATCATCGACGTCGTCATCCCCCGCGGGGACCTGGTCGGCGACGCCGCGACCTGGGAGAGCGGGATCGATGCCCTCGCGAGCGAAGACGAGGACATGTCGAACTACATCGAGCAGCTCGAGCAGGCGCGCGACACAGTGGACTCCCCCGAGGCGAGCGGCGAGGCGATCGCCCAGGAGTTCGAGAGATACCTGCGGCGCAGCGGCGACGACAAGCCCGACGGCAGCGGCGGCGGGTCAGCGGGCGACGAGCCCTGGCGGCCGAAGGACTGAGCCGGGCGACGTCTCGCTCGCCATCGCTCGCGCTGCGAGTGCCTCGAGTGCGCGGTCGTTCTTGCGGCCGTTCATGCGATCGGGCGGCTGCTCGCGGGCCAGGTGCTCGTGGGCGTGACTCCGTTCGGCCGGACGCTCTGTCGCGCGGGTGTTGTTCACTCGCGCGGTAGCTATTCGCGCGGCGCCCCTGCCGCGCGGGTGTTGTTCACTCGCGCGGTCGTAATCGCACCCGCGTGACTGAATAACACCCGCGCGAGCTGAACCTGCGCGCGCGTGCCGGGGCGCGCGTGCCTCGCCGCAGCGCGGCAGGGTTCAGCTGCGGAGGTCGATGCCCAGCAGCGCGTTCACGGCGTCGAGCGCTCCCGAGTCGGGCGCGTGTCCGGACGAGACCGCCCTGTCGACGGCATCCAGCGCCGCGACGGTGTCAAGGTCGTCGCTCACGGCGGCGCGCAGAGCACTGATGAGCGAATCGCTCGTGGGGACGTCGGGCTGTTCGCGCTCCGCCCAGGCGCGCCAGAGCGCGAGACGGTTGCCGGCGCCGACGAGCGCGTCGTCGGTCCACTCCCAGTCGTGCCGGTAGTGGTGCCCGAGCAGGGCGAGCCGGATGGCGCGCGGATCGGCGCCACCCTGGACCAGGCGTGACACGAGGACAAGGTTGCCGAGCGACTTGCTCATCTTCTCGCCCTCGTAGGCGATCATCCCGGCGTGGGAGTAGATGCGGGCGAATGGCTCACCGGTGAGAGCGGTGGCGTGTGCCGCGCTGAATTCGTGGTGGGGGAAGAGGAGGTCGGCCCCGCCGCCCTGCACCGTGATCGACGACCCGAGCCGGTTGACCGCGATCACCGAGCATTCGATGTGCCATCCCGGTCGGCCGAGTCCGAGCACCGTGTCCCACGCCGGCTCCCCCGCTCGCGCGGCGCGCCAGAGCAGGGGGTCGAGGGGATCTCGCTTGCCCGGGCGGTCCGGGTCTCCCCCGCGTTCGCCGAACAGCGCGAGCATCTCCGCGCGGTCGAGGTTGCTTTCGAGGCCGAGATGCCATGAGGTCGTCTCGCCGGCCTCGGCGCTGTCGAAGTAGAGGTCGGGTGCGGAGTCGATGGACTCGTCCGACGCGACCTCGTACGCGAAGCCGCTGACGACGAGGGCGTCCACGGCGGCGGCGACCTCGGGGATCACCGCTGTGACCGGCACGTAGTGGTCGGGCGGGATGATCGACAGAGCCTCCATATCGCCACGGAACAGCTCGGTCTGCGAGGCGGCGAGCTCGCGCCAGTCGATTCCCAGCAGGGCAGCACGCTCCAGCAGTGGGTCGTCGACGTCGGTCGTGTTCTGCACGTAGTCCACGTCGTAGCCGGCATCGAGCCAGCCGCGAACGAGGATGTCGAATGCGAGGTAGGTCGAGGCGTGGCCGAGGTGGGTGGCATCGTACGGGGTGATCCCGCAGACATAGAGTGTTGCCGTTCCCGATGTTTCGGTCGACACGACCGTTTTCGTCGAGGTGTCGAACAGGCGCGGCGGCTGCCCGTTCCCCGAGAGACGGGGAACCCACGGACGGCTCCACGACTTCACCCCTCCAGCCTAGGCGAGCCTCGCTGGGAGTCCGACCATGCAGGTTGAAGGAGGCTCAGAGGTTGTCGTGGTGGGAGTTCATGGCGGCGAGCTCCTGGAGGTCCAGCTCGCTGAACGGCATCCCCTTCTGGGACAACTGCGGGGAATGAGTGAGTGCGTCTACGACGCGGGAATCAGCCAGCCCGACCGAGCCGTCATTCGTATCGAAGACGAGGCGAGCAAAGAATTGAGTCATGATGCAGTCCCTTCGACCATCGGAGTGTGTGAACTGCCGAGGTCTGGGGCAGATAACAAAGCTACCGCATCGGTCTATGAGATGTCATATAAGGAGGGTGCGGTTGACAACTCCCTCGGCAACGTTTCTGAGTAACAATCCGTTGCTGCGGGCGTAGTCCCGCAGAGTTCGGAAGGCGTCGTCCATATCGACATTGCGGGTGTGGGCAAGCACTCCCTTCGCCTGCTCGATCAACACCCTGCTGTCGAGCGCGTGCTGCAACTGCTGTTTGGCTACGTCGCTCTCGTGCAGCGTGCGTTCGTGCAGGATGCCGATGGTCGCGATGTCGGCGAGTGCGCGCGCCGCGAGCGCGTCCTCGTCGGAGATGACACCGGTCTGGTTGCGGAACAGGTTGAGCGCGCCGATCACGGTGCCGCGCAGGCGCAGCGGCACGGCGTGCACCGAGTGCAGGCCCTGCTCGAGTGCGGCTTCGCGGAAGTCGGGCCACTTGTCGCCCACCTTGTCGACATCGGGGACCGTCACGACCCGGCCGGTCCTGTAGCACTCCACGCACGGACCGAGTCCGTACCGGAGCTGCATGATCTCGACGAGTCGGCTTCGCTCGCTCGTGGACGCGATCACTGAGAGCTCGCCGGCCTCGTCGGCCAGAATCAACCCGGCTGCCGCAGCGTCAAGCAGATCCGCACTTGCATTCACGAGCGTGTCGAGCAGGTCGACCACGTCGTAGCCCGCCACGAGCGTGTCTGCGAGCGTCACGAACGTCGCGGCCAGTCGGGCCTCGCGCGTGGTACTCACCATTCCTCCAATTTGCCGCCCACACGGCATCCGTCGTCACGCATGGCCATCCTTCGAGAAGTCGATCCGTCGCTCGACCACGTCGCTCGCAACCTCGCGCACCGACCTGCCCGTCGAGAACGAGTGTGCGCGAAGCAACAGCGCGGCGTCTGTGGCGCTGATGCCCATTTGAGCGAGCACCATCCCGGTCGCCTGATGCACTTCGCGCCGGGAGCGAGCCTCGGTGGCGTCTTCGCTCTCCGTCGCGGCCGTTCCGTCGGCGAGTATGCGGCGCAGGACCTGCCATGCGGTGAGTCCGGCGAGCTCCAGCACGTTGGTGACCTGGGAACTGGTCAGGTCCCCCTTCTTGGTCGAGTAGAGGTCGACGGCGCCGATGTCGAGGGATCCGACAATGAGCGGGAAAGCGTAGATGGCCTGCACGTCGCTGTTTCTTGGATCGTCTCGCAGAGTTTGGGCAAAGATCGGCCAGACCGTGTTCTTCTCGACGCGAACCCGGGGAGCCAGAACGGGGAGTCGAGTCGAGAGCGCCTGCCAGCACGGACCCTCACCCAGATCGAACTGCATCTCATCGAGAAGTGCCGACGTGGCGTCGCTCGAACACATCGTCGACTGCCCGTTCGATCCGGCGAGCACCGAGACCGAGGCCCCGGTGACGGGAGCGACAGCGAGGAACGGGCGACACAGGTTGCTGCGCGTCTCGTGGGCGGTGCTGATGGCGACCTTTGCCGCTTCGAACTGCTCGCTCTCATCCATGAGGGCGTACCGTCCAATCCTGCCGACCAGACCCGCTCATCGTATTCACGCTCAACCTTTTTGATCGATGGTGTGTCGTACGGAGGGGTATACGGCAATTGATCGTCGTTCGCAATCGCTTAACGCTACACCGGTGCGCGGTCGACGTCGCGTCAGATCAGGTGGGTTGCAGTAGACCGAGCGACAGGAGGATAAGCAGCGTGCTTCCGAGAGCGAGACGGTAGATCACGAACGGCAGGAATGACCGCGTCTTGATGTAGTTCATGAGGAATGCGATGACACCGTAGCCGACCCCGAACGCGACGATCGTCGCGATCGCGGTCTCGAGCGGCCCGAACGGCCCGTTGATCTCGGGGTCGGTGATGCTGTTGACGAGCTCGAACAGACCGCTCCCAAAGACTGCGGGCACGGCGAGCAGGAACGCGTACTGGGCGGCCGCCGGTCGCGAGTAGCCCAATGCCCGGCCCATCGTCGTGGTCGCGCCGGAGCGGGAGACCCCGGGAATGAGCGCGAGGGTCTGCGCAAGCCCGTAGAGGATGCCGTCGCGATAGCCGATGTCGTTCAGCTGCTTCGTGCGTCGACCGAGCAGGTCGGCGACCCCGAGGAAGATACCGAAGACGATAAGCACGATCGCCACGAGCCAGAGCGAACGGAATGCCCCGCGAATCGTGTCTTGCAGGAAGTAGCCCACGAGCACGATCGGAATGGTGCCGATGATGATGAGCCACCCCAGGCGCACGTCGGGGTCGTTCTTCTCGATGGTCACGCCGCGGCCCCCGCGGCTCGCGCCGGACCCGAAGTGGCGGAACCATTTGCCGATGATGCGGCTGATATCGCCCCAGAAGTAGAGCAGCACCGCGGCCTCGGTGCCGAGCTGGGTGATGGCGGTGAACGTCGCGCCCGGATCGGTCGCCGAGGGCAGGAACTCCCCCGCGATTCGCAGGTGCGCGCTCGAGGAGATCGGGAGGAATTCGGTGAGCCCCTGGAGCAGTCCGAGAATGATCGCTTCGATGAAACTCACGCGGTTGGAGCCGTTCTAGTAGTCGAGGAGCAGGTCCGTCAGGACGTGCCTGCCAAACACTAGTGCGTCGAGGGGTACTCTTTCGTCCACCCCGTGGAACATGCCAGGGAAGTCGAGCTCGGCCGGCAGCTTGAGCGGCGCGAAGCCGTAGCCCTTGATGCCCAGCAGCGACAGCGCCTTGTTGTCGGTTCCGCCGCTCAGCAGGTAGGGCAGCACGGCCGCACCCGGGTCATGGGTGCCGAGTGCGTTCGTCATCGCGTCCACGAGAGGCCCCGAGAATGCTGTCTCGAGCCCGATGTCCTGGTGCATGATCTGGATCTCGATGTCGGGGCCGACCAGCTCTCGCACCCGGGCCAGCACGGCATCCTCCTCCCCCGGCAGCGCACGGATGTCGATGAGCGCCTCGGCGGTGTCGGGGATCACGTTGTGCTTGTACCCGGCGGTCAGCATCGTCGGGTTCGTGGTGGTGCGCAGGGAGCCCTGGATGAACCCGGCCGCCGTGCCGGTCGCGATGACGAGCTCGTCCGGGCCGACCTTCTGCGGGTCCTGGTCGAGGATGCGGGCGAGCTCGCCGATGAGCTCGGTCGTCGTGTCGGTCAGGCGCAGTGGCCACTGTTCGCGGCCAAGAGTGGCGACGGCCTCGGCGAGCTTGGTGATCGCATTGTCATGCATCACGCGGGATCCGTGCGAGGCGGTGCCGCGGGAGATGAGCTTGACCCAGATGAGGGCCTTCTCGCCGGTCTGCAGCAGGTAGGCGCGGGTTCCGTTGAGGGTGATCGAGTAGCCGCCGACCTCGCTGATCGCCTCGGTCGCGCCGGCGAAGAGTTCCGGATGCTCCCGCACCAGGTAGTGCGAGCCGAGCCGGCCGCCGTCCTCCTCGTCGGCGAAGAAGCCGACGATGATGTCGCGGGCCGGCTGGCGGCCGCTGCCGAGGATGTCGCCGAGCGCGGTGACCATCATCGCGTCCATGTCCTTCATGTCGACCGCGCCCCGACCCCAGAGCAGGCCGTCCCTGATCTCGCCGCCGAACGGGTCGACGCTCCAGTTCGCCGGGTCGGCCGGCACGACGTCGGTGTGCCCGTGCAGAACCAGGGCATCGGCATCCGGATTCGCGCCCTCCACGCGGGCGACGACCGACACCCGCCCGGGGGCCGACTCGAACAGCTGCGGGGTGAGCCCGAGGGCCACGAGTTTGGCCTCGAGGTACTCGGCGGCATCCGCCTCGCCGTTGGATCTGCCCTCGCCGTAATTGGTGGTGTCGAACCGGATGAGGTCGCGCGCGACGATCGCCGTCTCGTCGAGTGCGACGCCGTTTTCATCGGTGTCGGCCGACAGCGCGGCGGCGGAGGAGGTGGATTTGGGGGTGACCATGCCTCCCACGATACCGATGACGCCCTGTGCGGGGGCGGTTGCGCGCGGATCCTCGCCCGGGCGGGCCATGGCGTTCAAACCGCCGTCCCCGCGCGTGCTATTGTCGTACCTCGGTAGTCCTGCAAGGGATTGCCGGAAGCGCGCGGATGGCGGAATTGGTAGACGCGCTAGCTTGAGGTGCTAGTGCCCGAAAGGGCGTGGGGGTTCAAGTCCCCCTTCGCGCACACTGAGAGATTCGGCTTATTCAGCTGAGTTGTTCGGGAAATTGGTCGGGAGTACCGCTTAGCGGTCTCCCGGCCTTTTTTGTGCCCGGATTCGCTCTTAGGGCCCCGTCGGCGGATGGCCGATGCCGGCGTTAAACGCAAAATCGGCGTGCCTGAGGATTTTCAGGCACGCCGATTCGTATTGGTGTTGCGGGTAAGCGGGGGTTATCGCGGAGTGGGTCCGGCTACTACCAGGGTGGCCGGTCAGCGTCAGCACCGTGCCGGACTTGGCGTAGACCGTGCCGGTGACCGTGACCGTCCCGGTACCGCTGAAGACCGCGCTCGAGACGCTCGACGCGAACGCGGCGGGTCCCGCAAGAGTGGCCGCAAGTACCGCAACAATCGTGCTCACACTCATCCACAACCGGCGTCGCCGGCCCTGTGTCACTGAAGCGCGGCGAGGCGCTCCGACAGAGCGGGCCAGAGGGGTGCGGAAGACCGTCATGAGGTGTCCTTACTGCGGTGGGGACGACGAACGGGGGCAGGTCGTGTGACTGACGTTAGGTGCGTGCCCGGCAGCGCAGAAGGGGTCGAGTGTTCAAAGACCTAAACGATGTCGGCGCGCGCCGTTCATTTGCCCAAACGCACGCAACGCGGCGAGATTTAGGCATGAGGTAGCGACCAGGACCGGGAGGGCGCCTTCACCCTGCGGAAGGATGGATTGACGCCGCCCCAACCCGGGCAATAGCAACCAGGGACATTCCCAGTTCTTCGGCCTCATCCAGGGTGTACTCGCTCGACCCGATGGTGACGTACGGGCGGTCCTCGGCGCCCGTGTCCGGATCGACCGACATGCACAGCCGCGCGGGGACTCCGTCGGCAACTTCCAGCGCCTCACTCATGTGCACCCAGTCCTCTTCGCCGTGGTTCGCGCCGTGTTGGATGGCGCACCACAGTGGACAATTGATGCGCGACGCGACCGTGCGATTGTGCGACCGCGCCGAGAATTCTGAGTCAGACACACCGGTCTCAATTCGCTCGGCGGTGGGATTGTTGTGAACGATTCCGGCGGGTCGTTCGTGGGTTGTTGCGTGCGGGTTCGTGATGTTGCGATTTCCTACGCTAGAGCGGCGCACGGGCCCAGCTCTACCTCTTTAGCGTTCAAACTTCTGAACGAGCTGCGTTGGATCGCTCGCTCGTCGGCTGGGGCTAGCCGGTGCCATCGCCGCGGCGCGAACCCAGGTAGGAGCCGACCACCGCGGCGCCGAGGTCGTCGAGCTCGGGTGCCACGACGGTGCCGCCGACTCGCGCCGCCAGCGAGTCGGCGAACCGTGCGAGCCCCGGATCCTCGCCGAGGCGGAAGAAGGTCGTGTGTGCGCCCAGGCGCATCGAGTTGTCGAGCTCGCGCACGGCGAGGGCCACCGTGAGCGGATGCGGTGGATAGTTGAAGAACACGTCGCCGCCGGCCTCGAGGTGAGAGGTCGGCTCGCCGTCGGTGACGATGAGCAGCACCGGCTGGGCCGTCGGATGCCGGCGGAAGTGTCGGTTCGCCAACAGGAGGGCGTGGTGCAGGTTGGTGCCCTTCTCGTATTCCGCGTCGAGCGCGGTGAGCTGCTCGATCTCCATCGCCTCGGCCACGCGGCCGAAACCGATGAGCTGCAGGTCATCGCCGCGAAAGCGGCTCGTGATCAGCGTGTGGAGCGCGAGCGCGGTGCGTTTCATCGGAACCCACCGCCCGTCGATGGCCATCGAGAACGACGTATCTACCAGCAACGCCACGCACGCCCGCGTGCGGGCCTCGGTCTCCTGAACCTCGACGTCGCCGATCTCGAGCCGGATGCCCGCGTCGGTCCCGCCGCGCTCCCCCACCGTGCGGGTGATGGCGTTGGTGATCGTGCGGGTCACGTCCCACGGCTCAGTGTCGCCGAAGGCCCATTCCCGGGTGGCCCCCGAGAACTCCCCCGCGGTGCCGGCGGTCGCCACATCACGGTTGCCCTGCCGCCCGGACATCCGGGCGGCGACATCGCGCAACAACGCCTTGCCGAGCTGACGCATCGCCTTCGGCGTCAGCCTGAGCATGCCGTCGGAACCGCGCTTCATGGTGCCCGGATCGCGGAGCGCCGAGTCGAGCTGCTGGAGGGTGCGGGCGTCGGCCGCCGCCGCGTCGCCCAGCTGCCGGGTCAGCTTGTCGAGGTCGAGGTCGAGGTCGTCCTTGCTCGACCCGCTGTACGACTGCGCCAGCTGCTCGGACAACTCGTCGAGGTCGGCGAGATCCTGGAACACGCCCGTGCCGTCGCCCAGGCCGAGCCCCTCCCCGCCCTGCATGCGCTCCGAGCCGCCCCAGTCCTCACCCGGGCGCAACGCCTGGAGGTGACCGTCGAGCTGGGCGAGCGCCTGCGAAAGATCAGGCGAGCCGAAGGCTTGAGCGGCCAGCGTATCGAGCTCGTCGCGTTGCTCCCGGGTCATCGAGTTGCGCATCCGCGCGGCGGCGGCGGCGCGCCGGGCAAGCGCGTCGAGGAGCTCCTCGATGTTCGCGGGCCTCTCCGGGAAGAAGCCGCCGTGCTTCTCCATGAACTCGTCAAACTGCTCTGGGGTGTCATCGCCCCTCTCGTGCGCGGCGAGCAGCTTGTTGAGGTCGCCGAGCATCTCATTGATCGCGGCCCGGTCGGCGTCGGTGGCGTTCTCGAGTGCATTCTTCATGCCGGCGAAACGCTGGTCGAGCATCTCGCGGCCCAGCAGGTCCTTGATTTTCTCGAAGTCGGCGCGGGCCTCGCTGCTGCGCCAGTTGTAGTCGCCGAGCTCGCTGACGGCAGCGGGAGTGGATGCCGGCAGGTTCTCGAGCTGCATCTCGGCCAGCATCCGGTCGCCGTCGTCGAGGTCGACGTCACGCGCCAGTTGTGCGCGTTCGGTGCTGACTGCCTTCTCGAGCAGTTGTCGGACCTCCTCGAGGGTGCCGTCGAGGTTGTGCCGGCGTGTCAGCTCCCGCCGCCTCTCGGCCACCCGGCGGGCCAGCTCGTCGAGGCCGGCCCGGTCCGTGCCGCCGCGCCGCAGGAACTCCCGCATCGCGCGCTCGGGCGAGTAGCCCGCCATGACGTCCTCGCCGATGGCGTCGAGCGCCTCGGCCAGGTCGACGGGCGGGGCGAGCGGATCGGGCCCGCCGGCGTACCTGCCGTAGCGGGCGGCGTGGGTGAGTCGGCGGTTGGCCCTAGCCATAGATCGTCTCGCCCCCTCCGCTCTCCTTGCTGATCCGGCGCTGCAGGTAGAGGCCCTCGAGGGCCAGCTCGATGGCGCCAGCGCGCTGTCCGTCGCCGTGCGCGCCGACCCGGTCGCAGACCTCGTCATACAGTTCGGACTCCCCGAGCACCGGCAGCCCGGAGAGGAACGCGCGAGCGGTGACCTGCTCGCCGGTCGTAACGAGGGCGCCCGCCTCGATCGCCTCCACCAGCAACGCGAAGTCGACCCCGCGAAAGTGCGCCCTGACCGTCTCGGCCGTGGCGGTGCGAAGCAGGTGGTCGAGGATCTCGTCCTCACGCCCCTCCTCGGCCGATTCGAACTCGATCTTGCCGCCGAGCACGTCGACGGCGGTCTCCAGGTCGACCGGGCGAGCCACGGCATCCGCCTCACCCTGACGGGCCTGGCGGTGGATCGCGGCCGCCGCGATGGTCTCCGCGCCGGCGATCGCAAATCGGGCGCTCACCCCGCTGCGCTGGTCGACCGCGTTCGAGTGGCGCAGCGCCCGGGTGAAGCGCGCGAGGATCTCGACGAGGTAGTCGGGAACGTCGGCGGTCAGGTCGGACTCCTGCCGGATGATGGCAATCTCGTCGGCCAACTCGGTCGGATAATGGGTGCGGATTTCGGCGCCGAAACGGTCCTTCAGCGGGGTGATGATGCGACCCCGGTTCGTGTAGTCCTCCGGATTGGCGGTGGCCAGCACGAGCACGTCGAGAGGGAGCCGGAGCACGTAGCCGCGGATCTGGATGTCGCGCTCCTCCATCACGTTGAGCATTGCGACCTGGATGCGCTCGGCAAGGTCGGGGAGCTCGTTGATGGCCACGATCCCCCGGTGGCTGCGCGGAATGAGGCCAAAGTGGATGGTCTCGGGGTCGCCCAGGCTGCGGCCCTCGGCGACCTTCATCGGGTCCACGTCGCCGATCAGGTCGGCGACGCTCGTGTCGGGGGTGGCGAGCTTCTCGGAGTAGCGCTCGTCGCGCCCGCGCCAGGCGACCGGCAGGTCGTCGCCCAACTCGGCGGCACGGCGCCGGCTCGCCGCCGTAATGGGGTCGAACGGATGCTCGCCGAGCTCGGAGCCCGCGATGACCGGGGACCACTCGTCGAGCAGGCCGACCATCGTGCGCAACAGGCGGGTCTTGCCCTGACCCCGCTCGCCGAGCAGCACGATGTCGTGACCGGCAATGAGTGCCCGCTCGAGCTGCGGGATGACGGTGGACTCGAGCCCGTGCAGGCCGGGCCACGGATCACGGCCGTCGCGGAGAGCGGACAGGAGATTCTCGCGAATCTCGGCGCGGAGGGTCTTCTGCACGTGGCCGGAAGCGCGGAGAGCGCCGACTGTCTCCGCTGTTGGCATCGTCATCTCAGCAAACTACGCCGCACCGCTGCGGTGCAGGCAGTGAATTCGCCTTGTGAAATCACGAGGCAAATAAAGTGGGCTTCGCAGCAGCATCCGTTTCTCCTTTCATTATTCAGGAGTGGCAGGCTGGTCGGCGGGCGGATGCTGGGATATCCAGCATCCAGCCCCTCTTGCTGCACCGATGTTGCGACATACACAACATTGTTGCGCCTGCGTGGGCGTCGGCAACAGACCACTCCTGAATGGTGAAAGGAGACTGCCCGGGGCCCCGGCTACTTCGTGATCGCCAACCCCGTCGATTCCGAGGCGGCCCCGACGGCGCCCGCGTCGGTCAGCGTGGTGAAACCGAGGCCCTCCATGCGGTCGATTGCAGCGGCGGACCGGCTGCCGGAGCGGCAATAGACGACGTACTCTCCGTCCGTCGGCAGCTCCGAGACCGTCTCGTCGAACGATGCCGACTGCACATCGATGTTCACAGCTCCCTCGAGGTGGCCGGAGGCGAACTCCTCGGCTGTGCGCACGTCGATGACGACCGTCTCAGCTGAGATCGAGATGGGTTCGGCGGCGGGAGCGCACGCGGCGACGCCGAAAGCGAGGGTGGCGGCGATCGCCACGGAGGCGAGGAGACGGAAGGTGATCTTCATTGGTGAGGTGTCTTTCGATTGAAGGTGGTGGACAGTTTTCCGAGCTCCATCAGGCATTCGCGGCGGCGCCGGCCATCTTGCTGCGGATCTCGTCCATGTCGAGGCCGTTCACCCCGGAGATGACCTGCTCGAGCTGGGGGCCGCTGAGCGCGCCGGGCTGCGAGAAGACGAGAATCTGGTCGCGGAAGACCATGAGGGTGGGGATCGATGAGATACCGGCGGCGCTGGCGAGCTGCTGCTCCGCCTCGGTGTCGACCTTGCCGAACGTGATGTCGGGGTGGGCCTCGGATGCCGCCTGGAACACGGGAGCGAACGCGCGGCACGGGCCGCACCACGCCGCCCAAAAGTCGACGATGAGGATGCCGTTTTCGTCGACGGCCTGGCTGAATAAGTCGGATGTCAGATCGATGGTTGCCATCGGGGGTCCTTTCGGTCGAAGCGTCGGGCAGCCTATTGGTGGTGGCTGAATGCAGTAAAGCATATACCCCTGGGGGTATGCTACTCTCAATTCAACTTGTCCGAAGGAGACCCCCATGTGCTTCACAATTGCCTGTTCTGCCTGTGGAAAAACGACCTGGGACGGCTGCGGCCAGCACGTCGAGGAAGCGCTACAGGGAATCCCGGATGCGCAGCTCTGCGCCGGCCACGCCGGCGCCACGGCGGCCTTCCCTGCCTTTTTTTCCCGCCGCTAAGCGGCGGCAGCAGCCCCGTGGCCACCGTGAGCCCCGCCCGGACGACTGTGATGGCGTCACGTCTCCTCACCACGGCAGAGTGGTCGCGGCTGCTCGGTGACGTCTCGGCCTGCACGCTTGCGAAAGTCGGGCGTTCGCATCCGGCCGCAAAGTTTTACGAGGGCAAGGTGGCGGCGCTGGGAGAGCTCGCGCGCCTGATCGCCGACGAGACCGAACCCGCGCAAGCCGTCGACGCGGCCGTCATGCTCAGCGCACGATGGGCAGACAAGTGCCTGCCCGGCGGACCCCAGGCGAGGGACTGGGAGGCGTATCGCGCCGGAGGGGTCGAGGCCATGACCGACATCGCGGCCGAGCTCGCTCCCCCGCGGTAGCCCGCCGCCACGTCGCGGACGGCGCCCTGACCGCCGCAGAGGAGCCAATTATCGGCGAACACGTCGATGGCATCAACATTCTCGTTGTCAACGAGCGGGCGGTCCGGGCATCCGCGGGCCTTCTGTTTCTCGGCGGCATCGTCGCGTTCATGGTCGCCGCCCTCACGGACGACTTCCAACCGCTGAGGATGTTCGGGGCGGTCTTCATGATCGACATGGTCCTGCGGCTCCTTGTCGGAACGAAGTACACGCCGAGCCTGATCGTGGGCACGCTGCTCGTGTGGAGGCAACGACCCGAGTGGGTCGGCGGGGCCCAGAAACGGCTTGCGTGGTCGTTCGGCCTCGGCATGGCGTTCGTCTCGTGCGGCGTGATGGGATTCCTGAACATCACCAACGGCTTCATGCTCGCCCTCTGCGGGGTGTGCCTCGGGCTGCTCTTCATCGAGAGCGCATCCGGCATCTGCGTGGGCTGCGAGCTGCAGCGGGTGTTAGCGAAGACGAAGCCCGAGCTGTGCGCGGGCGACACCTGCACCCACGTGCCGCCGAAGCGCGGGCAGCGTCACACTGTGGTGACGGCCACCGCCGGAGACGTCGCGCGCCGCGAGCGATAGTTGCGGGGACGACCTACGGCAATTGTGAGAGCGCCGCGGGCGACCTCTGGGGCGAGTACAGGTCGGTGCGCACGCAGTCGAGGTAGGTGTTGATCTTGCGTGCCCGGCGCACCTCCGCCTCGTCGATCTCAGCGATCAGCAGGTCGTCGCCGCCGCCCGCCGCGTCCAGGAACGTTCCGTAGGGGCTCACGATGCAGCTGAGGCCGGTGAACCCGGGAGCGCTGTGGTTGGCGTAGGCGATGTAGACGCCGTTCTCGAGCGCGCGCACCGGCACCATCATGGTCGAGATGCGCTCGGCGTTGTAGGTGAGCCCGGGGGTGGCGCCGCCGACATCGCCCGTGGTGGGTACGGCGGTGGGGATGCAGAGCACATCGGCTCCGCGCACCGCGGCGCTCCTCGCGTATTCGGGAAACTCGATGTCGTAGCAGAGGCCCAGCGCCAGGGCGAGGCCGCGGTACGGCACCAGTTCCGGCAACGCGTTGCCCGGGGTGAAGGCGGCCTTCTCGTCGGGGCCGAACAGGTGTGCTTTGCGATAGCGCGTGCGCTCGACACCCTGATCGTCGAAGAGCGACGCGCAGATGTAGAGGCCGGAACTTGCCGCCTCCACGCTCGAGCCGACCAGGGCGATGCCCTGCTGTCGGGCGATGCGGCCAAGCTCCGCTCGGATCGCCTCCCCGTCGGAGTGCTTCACAAGCCCGGGCGCATATCCGGTGGTGAAGAGCTCCGGGGTCACGAGCAGGCCGGCTCCCCCACCCGCCGCCCTCTGCGCGAACATCGCGATTCTTTCGAGATTTTCGGTGACGGCGTTGATTCGGGCGGCAGACTGGAGAACAGCCATCGTGAACATTGCCTTCTCCTGTCTCGCCGATCGCTGGCATCGTGCACCGAATACTAATTGACACACCCGTAGCCGAGGGCCACTATTGACCCAAAACCGAATGACATTCGATTGAACAAAGGAGTGCAGTCATGGATGCTGCGGACGCACAGACCGCCACAGAGTTGGAGACCCGCCTCGGTGTCATCGACACCATCGAGCGCGACGACCCCTCGCGTCACGCGCTCTCGGGGGCAGATCTGTCGCTCTTCGTCGGCGTCTCCGTCGTGATCACGCTTCTCGGCATCCTGGTGCTGGCACTGTGACCGCCCCACGCGCCGGCGGCGCACGAACCGATCGCGCAGAACTCGACACGGCATCCCTGGGCTCGCTGCCCCTGCTGAAGAAGGAGCGCATCTGGAACGCGACCGACTTCACCGGCGTGAATGTGGCGCTCGCGATCGCGACCTGGGCCTTCCTCGTCGGCGGTTTCACCGCTCTGCTGGTGGGGTTCCAGCAGGGCATCGCGGCGATGATCATCGGCAACGCCATCGGCCTGTGCTTCATGGTGCTCGCGAGCGTGGTCTCGAGCCAGCGCTACGGCGTCGAGCAGTACACGCTGCTGCGGCCCGTCTTCGGCGTTGTGGGTGTGGGAGTGCTCGTCTTCACCGTCATTCTGATCACCGAGATGGGCTGGTCGTCGCTGCTGGCGATCATGGTCGGCCGCGCTGTCACCCAGGTCTCGAACTCGGCATTCAGCACCGACTTCGGCCCCGAAAGCCTGCTGGTCACCTTCTTCGCGCTCCTCGCGATCGCCGTCTCGTGGTGGATCCTCTCCCGCGGTCCGGTCACGATCGGCCGCTTCAACAAGTTCATCGCGCCCGGCCTGCTCATCGTCACTCTCTTCCTCATGGTTTACCTCGTGCTCAACACCTCGGTCGACACCCTCTTCACGGCGGCCCCCCTCGCCCCCTTCGAGGACGACCAGCTCAACTTCATGCTCGCGGTCGAGTTCAACGCCGGGGTCGGTGTCTCGTGGTACCCCGTCATGGGCTCACTTGCCCGGCTGACGCGCTCGCCGCGGGCCGCCCTCTGGCCCGCCTACGGCGGTCTGCTCGTCGCGACCCTCATCGCCCAGATCGTGGGAATGGCCGCCGCACTGACCCTCGGCGACTCGGACCCGACGGTGTGGATGATGCCCTTCGGCGGGCCGGTGCTCGGCGCGTTCATATTGATTTTCATCGCCTTCGCCAATGTCACGAGTACCTCGTCGATCGTCTACTCGACCGTGCTCGCGATTCGCCAGGCCAGCGGCAACCTGCTGTCACGGGTCAGATGGGCGTGGCTGTGCGCCGGCTTCTTCGTGCTGCCGGCGATGCTCGCCTTCTTCCCCGGCTTCATGTACGACAAGTTCATGGTCTTCGTCACGTTGAGCGGAGCGTTCCTCTCGGCCATGTGCGGTGCGATCATCGCCGACTACTTCGTGCTTCGCCGCCAGCACGTATCGCTGCGCGACCTCTACCTGCCCGGCTGGGCGAGCGCCTACCACTTCAAC
Source organism: Marisediminicola sp. UYEF4 (assembly GCF_040546025.1). Taxonomy (NCBI): domain Bacteria; kingdom Bacillati; phylum Actinomycetota; class Actinomycetes; order Micrococcales; family Microbacteriaceae; genus Marisediminicola; species Marisediminicola sp. UYEF4. The sequence continues at coordinate 38,950 of NZ_JBEPNA010000002.1, forward strand.
GGAGGCGTGAACTGGGCGGGAATGGGTGCCGTCATCGTCGGGGCCGCGTTCTATCTCTGGATCTACAACCCGATCACGCTCGCGACGCATCCGCTCTTCTCCTACACGACCGCCTCGCTGCCCGCCGCGGTCGTGGGAGGCGTGGTCTACTTCGTGCTCGCCACGGTGCTCTACAAGCGGCACAGTATCGGCGACTTCGTCGACGGCACCGCAGCGGCGGGGGCGTCACCAGCGCGGATCGAGCAGGCGTGACGCGGCTCGCGCGCGCGGCGGTGCACGACGGCTCGTCGACCGGGCTCGAGATCGCGACCATCGAGGTCGCCGATCCCGGGCCAGGGGCCGTGCTCGTGCGCCTGGGCGCCTCCGGGGTGTGCGGGTCGGACCGGCACGTGCTCGACGGCGACTGGACCCTGCCCTCCCCCACCGTCATGGGGCACGAGGGAGCCGGAACGGTTGAGGCAATCGGTGCGGGTGTCGTCGACGTCGCGGTCGGCGACCACGTCATCCTGTCGTGGTTCTACCCGTGCCGCCGCTGCGTCGCCTGCCTGTCCGGCAAGGCCTACGTCTGCACCGGCAGCCGGTCGGAGGAGTGCGTGCTGCCCGACGGGAGCACCGCGCTCACCCGCGACGGGGAGCGCGTCTTCCCCTATCTCGCCGTCGGGTCGATGTGCGAGTACGCGGTCGTGCCCGAGTCCGCCGCCATCCGAATTCCCGAGGCCGTTCCGTTCGACGTCGCCAGCCTGATCGGATGCTCGATCGCCACCGGCTTCGGAGCCGTGACCCACGACGCCGCCGTCGAAGCAGGATCCTCCGCGGTCGTCGTCGGCAGCGGCGGGGTCGGCCTCTCGATCATCATGGCGTTGAAGCTAATCGGTGCGAACCCGATTATCGCCGTCGATCGCAGCGAGGAGAAGCTCGAGGCGGCCCGCCGACTCGGAGCGACCCACACGCTCGAGGCCGGACCCGACCTCGCCGAGCGGGTGAGGGAACTCACCGGCAACGGGGCCGACTACGCCTTCGAGGCGATCGGCCGCGTGGAGACGATCGAGTCGCTGCCCGGACTCATCGCCCCAGGGGGGAAGGCGATCATCGTCGGGCTCCCGCCGCAGGACACGCCCGTCGCCATCGACGCCCTCGCGCTCGCCGAGAGCGGCAAGTCGCTCATCGGATCCAACTACGGGTCGACCGTCCCCGGGCGGGACTTTCCGCGCATTGCGGAGCTGTACCTCGCGGGCAAGATCCCGGTCGACGAGCTCATCTCGCACCGCATCCCGCTCGAGGAAGTGAACGAGGCCTTCGATGCGATGCGGCGCGGAGAGCGCGCCCGCAGCGTGATCGTGTTCTGACCATGGGCAGGCCGCTCAGCCCGCTGCTGTCCCCGGAGAAGATCTGCCGTGCCGCGCTCGAGCTCGTCGACGAGCGGGGAGACTTCACGCTGCCGCGACTCGCACGCCGACTCGGGGTCAGTCCTTCGTCGATCTACCACCATGTGCAGGGCCGTCCCGAGATCATCAACGGGATGAGGTCGCTCATCAGCGCTGACGTGCTGGCACAGGACGGGTTTCCGCCCGGCGAGGGTGCCTGGCGAGAGCAGGTGGTGCGCTGGGCGAGGATCTACCGGGCCGCACTCGCCCAGCATGCGAAGGCCATCCCGATCTTCGTGGGCGAGGCGGTGACCGACGAGGCGACTCTCGAGATCTACGAGCGCCTCGCCGCGCTACTCACAGCCCAGGGGTTCGACCCCCGTGCGGTGATCGTCGCCGTCTCCGTGATCGACAGCTACATGCTCGGCTCCGCGATGGATGCCGCGTCCCCCGCCATGGCGTGGGTCACGCAGCCGCAGGCGCATCCGGCCCTGCACAAGGCGCTCCACGGTGGGGGCCTCGCGGACAACCGGCCCGATGCGGCCTTCGAAGCGGGGATCGCCGCGCTGGTCGCAAACCTCGAGGCAATCGTGGCAAGCGGGCTCCCGTGACCGCCTCAGACGTACCGATCGAGACCTCGCGCACGGCGAGATCTCGGAGAAATGGAGTATTGTGCGGTCCCCACCCGTTAGATCGCTTACCTAGGAGCACAACGTGAAGAAGTCAATGACGACACTCGGCGCAACAGTCTTGATGCTGTTCGCAGCGACGTCGGTCGGAGCAAGCGCAGCATCAGCCCATAACACCGACGGAGAAAGCGGCAAGGGCGCGGGCAAAACCGTCACCCTAACCGCGACACTCAGCCAACTCAACAACTCAGGAGCATCCGGAATGGCGACGGCAGTCGTGCGCAACAAGAAGATCAGGAGCATCGATGTGCGCGCGATGGGACTCACCCCGGACGCGCCTCACGCGCAGCACATCCACTTCGGCGATCAGGCCCTTCACGAATGCCCGACCCTGGCCCAGGACGCGAACAACGACGGTCGGCTCACCACCGTAGAGGGTGTGCCCGCGTACGGCCCCGTCGCCGTCTCGCTCACCACGACGGGAGACACGAGCCCGGCGAGCCTGCTCGCTGTCGATCGCTTCCCCGTCGCAGAGGATGGCATGTACAACTACAGCCGCTCGAATATCAAATTCACGGACGTCGCCGGGGCGGGCGTCGGGGGCGGTGTCGGAACGGCCAAGCAGATCGCTGACGCGGTCCGTGCAGGAGAGGGTGTGCTCGTGATCCACGGGATCGATTACAACGAGGATGGCGTGTACAGCTTGAGTGACGAAGGCGCGAGCGAGCTCAACCCGGCGCTCCCGGCTGAGGCGACCGACCCGGCCGCCTGCGGCGTGCTGCGCTGAGCCAAAGGTTTACCCGAGGGCCGGGCCCGACTGAGAGAGTCGGATCCGGCCCTCGCGGCGCGCCGACACGATCCGACACGCCTCGCTCGTGAACGTTGATCCGGCGGCCCGCCCAGAAAGCCGAGCCCGTGAAGGAGTCGAGAAGCCTGAGCCCGTGGACGACGCGGTCATGGCAACATCCGCCGTCGAAATGTCGGACCGCGCAGAACTGGAAGCCAGTCGGAAGCGCTGCCTCGCGGGGCCGCCGGATTCGGCCTCTGGTTCAGCTCGGCGGAGTCATCTGCAGTCACTCGTAAAATACGACCTCGGAACCGACGAGGGAGTAGCGGGCGTCATCGACGGTGTCGAACTGCGTTGCTGTCGAGTCGAGATGGGCGAGGAGGCCCGCGGATCCGCAGGCGGTCGAGGCGTTCGGGATGATGGAGCGCAGGTCGTCGAAATCGGCGAACGCGACGCGCGACGTAATGCTGACGTCATTCAGCATCCCGTCCGTGGCGGACGAGGACCATGCGCCGTAGCCGAGCGCCTGCTCCGCCGGGGTCGGACCGGCGAGCAGGGCCTCGAGGGCCGGGCGGAGCGATGCGGCGGCGTCGACAGTGCGCTGCACCGGGAAGGCGTCGTCGCACTCGGCCCCGAGCGAGGCGTTCGCGAAGAACACCTGAACCGTGCGGGTGGCCCCGGATCCCCCGGCGACTCTGGTTACCCCGTATTCAAGGTCGAGCGCGCTGGTGACTGCGAAACTGACGGCATCCGGGCCGCCCAGAACGATCACGTCGGCGACGCCGAGCTCGACCATTGCGCCGGCGGTGACCGGAGGAAGCGCCGCCTTCGGCGTGAGCAGAATTGGGGCGGCGTAGAACGCGGCGAGTGGCGCCGCGGCCAGGGCATCCGGGAAGTTCTCCCCCGATGCCAGGATCGCCACGTCTGCACCGGCAGGGAAGGCCTCGAACGCGGCGGCGGTGCCGTAGCGGTCGGGGGATGTCGGTATCGGCTGCGCCGCGGCTGGTGCGGACGAGAGCACTATGCCCAGCAGAGCAAGGAACCCCAGGACGGTGTGGCGCGCGAGTGGAATCTCATGTGGTCAAGCCTGAGTCGCCGCTGCCTGCGCGGTAACGGACCTTCGTCCCGGGGTAACTGTCACCCGTGCCTCCGCGACGTCACCTGCCTTCGCGCTCGGCCCCGGAGCGCCGCATCCTCTCCTCCGCAGGCGCTGAACGGGGAGGGTTGTCCACAGCAAAAACTCCGCTTGATCAGGCTAAACCCAATGTCGGTGGCTCCTGCGATAGTGTCGGCATGGACGAGATCACCCGCCTGATTGCGCAGGCCGAGGCCCTGCTCGCGAAGGCGGCGCCCGTCGCGCTCACCGGCGTCGACGATCAGACGGTGTGCACGATCACGGTGCAGGTTGAAAAGCTCGGCCGGCTGGTCGACGCGCTCAGGGCGACCTCTGCCGCCGAGATCGCGGATCGGTCGCGTCACGAACTCGGCTCCGAGGGGCTCTCCTATCGGCTCGGCCACCGCCGGCCCGTGCACCTCATCGAGCAGTTGACCCGGGTGTCGCAGGCCGAGGCGGCGCGGCGCATACGGCTCGGTAGCGCCGTGCGCCCCCGTCTCGCGCTCGATGGCCAGCAGCTCCCCGCGGCATTCCCACTCGTTGCCGAGGCGCTGACCGCGGGCCAGCTGGGGGTGGATGCTGCGGCGGGCATCATCCGCTGCCTCGGCCAGGCCGCCGAGCGGCACGCCAACATGGACGACCTCGATGCGGCGGAGCAATCCCTCGTCGACACCGCGGCGGTCGAGCCCGCCGACATCGTCGGCCTCCACGCGCGGGTGTGGCGGGAGGCGCTCGACCCCGACGGCGCCGAGCCGCGGGAGGAGGTGCTTCGAGCGCGACGGCGCTTCTCGCTCGGCCGCGAGGTGGAAGGGATGACGCCGTTCTCCGGCGCACTCGATCCGGCCTCCGCAGCGCTGCTGCGTGCTGCTTTCTCGGATGCCGCAGCGCCCGGCGCTACGCCCCGCTTCCTCAGCGAGGAGGACATCGCGCGAGGCACCCAGACGAGCACCAACGACAATGGGGAGGAGGTCATCACGATGCGCGATCCGCGGACGCGGGAACAGCGCCAGCACGACGTCGTCATCGGTCTGCTCACGGCCGGAATCCGGGCGAGCGAACGAGCCCCGGCGGGAATGCGCAGTCTCGCGACCGTCATGGCCGTCGTCCAGCTCAAAGACCTCGAGAGCGGCACGGGAGTGGGCTGGCTCGACGACGTGGCCGAGCCCGTCTCTGCAGTCACCGTCGGCCGGATGGCCTGCGACGGCGGGCACCAGAAGATCGTGCCCGGCGATGACGGCGAGGTGCTCCACCTGGGGCGGCCCGAGCGCCTGTTCTCGACGGCTCAACGCAAGGCGCTCGCGGTGCGCGACGGGGGCTGTGTCATCAACTGCGGGGCTCCACCGGGATGGTGTGACGCGCATCACGTCACCGAGTATGAGGCGGGCGGGGAGACCAATATCGACAATGGTGTGCTTCTGTGTGGCACCCATCACACCTGGCTGCACGCCTCCGGGTTCACGCTGAAGATGGTCAACGGCAAGCCCTGGCTGCTTGCCCCGCCGTGGTTGGATCCGGTTCAGAAGTGGAAGCCGGTCGGTTACACGAGGGCGACGATGGCCGGGTGACCTGACCTGACCCGGGCGCGGTGCCCGAGGCGCTCCATCCCAATCCATTCGTGCGAGGGCTCCGAACACTCCGCAACCCGCGGGACCCCGCCCGCAGATCGCTCACCTAGGAGCAAACCGTGATGAAAAAGTCAATGACGACACTCGGCGCAACAGTCTTGATGCTGTTCGCAGCGACGTCGGTCGGAGCAAGCGCAGCATCCGCCCAAAACCCCGAAGCACCGCGCGGAAAAGGAGCAGACAAGACCGTCACCCTCACCGCCACGCTGAGCGAGCTGAACGGCTCGGGAGCGTCCGGAACCGCGACCGCGATCGTGCGGAACCAGAAGATCCAGCACATCGAGGTGCACGCGGAGGGGCTGACCCCGGACGCTCCGCACGCGCAGCACATCCACTATGGCAACCAGGCACTCAACGAATGCCCGACGCTGCTCCAGGACGATAACGGCGACGGTCGGATCAACACCGTCGAGGGTCTGCCCGCGTATGGTCCTGTCGTCGTCTCGCTCACCACGACGGGCGACACCACCCCGGCGAGCTTGCTCGCTGTAGATCGCTACCCAGTCGCAGCCGGCGGCATGCTCGACTACAGCCGCGACAACATCGAGTTCACCGACGTCGCCGGAACCGGCTACGCGGGCGGTGCCGGAACGGCCAAGCAGATCGCCGACTCGATCCGTGAAGGAGAGGGTGTGGTGGTGATCCACGGGCTCGACTACGACGCTGACGGCGCCTACAGCTTCAGTGACGAGGGCGCAAGCGAGTTGGACCCGGCGTTCCCGGCTGAGGCGACCGACCCGGCCGCCTGTGGAGTGCTGCGCTGACCTAACGATTTACCCGAGGGCCGGGCTCGACCACAGGTCGGGTCCGGCCCTATCCATGTCCCGGGCGGATCTGGCCGGGCACCGTCGACGATGCCTGCGAGCCCCACCGTGCCCTGCCAGTAGCGATTGACGCTCGGCTATGCGCGAGTTATCTGCACCTTTCGGGCCTGGGTCTGGGCCCGCGGTGGAACCGGCGCCCTGACCTCGAGCACCCCGTCGTGGTACGACGCGGTGATGTCGTCATCCTTGATGCCCTCGGGGAGGGGGATGTCGCGGGTGAAGGAGCCGTAGCGGAACTCCGAGCGGTAGCCGTCCTTGGACTTCTCCTCACTCTTCTCCTCGCGCTGCGCCCTGATGTGAAGCACGCCGTTCGCGACCGAGACGTCGACATCCTTCTCGGGGTCGATTCCCGGCATCTCCGCTCGGACGACCTGCGTGGTGCCGTCAACGAACTCCTCGACGCGGATCGTGGCCGACTCCCAGTCGCCCTCGATGAAGCGCCGGATCGGGTCGAAAACCTCGCGTGAGGTTCGTCTCACGATGTCTGTCATGGTGGATCTCCTTGTGTTCTCGCAGTTGTCTTCGCAGTTGTCTTCGCTGTTGTCTTCGCACCGGGTCCGAGCCGGGCCGACGGTCGCGAGATCAAGTGCATCTCGACGGACGGCGGCGGAACAGGGAACAAAGTCCCACGCTGTCCTGGCCGCGCCCCGGCTGGGCCGAAAGCCCCTACCTGCGCGCTTCGCGAACGCCGACAGTGGACAGATGACCCTCAAACACCGCAGGCTTCTCGAGCGGCACGTTCGCATCCACTGGGGCGGGCGCGAATTTCACACTGACCCAAGCATGAGCGAGATCTTCATCAAACGGGTGCGCGAAACCGCGGAAGCTGGCAGGTCGGAGCTCGTGCCGTTGCTGCACGAGGGTGGGCTGGACCTCCTGCTGGTCACGCCGACGACGATCGTCACGACCCACGCGGTCGGAGGCCGCGAGCACGCCACGAGCGCTGCCTGAGCGGTGCGCCTCAGGCCGTGCCTCAGGCTACGTGCTCGGCGGCAGAGTACTGGGCCGTGACCAGGATCGGCATGTGGTCGGACTTTCCACTCGGCAGCGTCTCGACGTTGTCGATGTCGAGACCGACCGAGGTCACGAAGTCGAAGTGCCCCTTGAAGAACTTGTACCGGGTGTAGGTCGACGTGTCGCTCAGCGACAGGTCGTAGCCGGACTCCTTGACCCGCGCACTCAGGTTGTCCTTGAAATACGGGTAGTTGTAGTCGCCGACCATGAGGGTCGGCAGGTCGCCGAGGCCCCGCAACTCGGCGTGCGCCGCCTTGATCTGGTTGCGGCGCAGCGAGTTGAGAGCGGTGAGCGGCGCCGCGTGGAACGATGCGACCACGAGCTCCTGCTGCGACTCGTCATCTATCAGGCGCGTGCCGATCAGCCGCTCGTGCGCCGGCGCGAGGACCCTGTCGTGCAGGGACTTCTTGAGCGCGAAGGCCTGGGTGGACTGGGCCGTGAAGCGGTCCTTGCGGTAGTAGACCGCGAGCCCGAGCCGGTTTCGCTTGGTGGAGTCGGCCAGGTGGAGGTTGTCGAGCTCGGCAGGGAGGGCGAGCGTGTCGCACTCCTGCAGGCACAGCACATCAAGGTCGAAGCGGTTCACCAGATCGGTGAGTTCGCCGCTCGCCGCATTCTTGCGGAGGTTGTAGCTAATGACTCGTAACAGAACAACCTCTTAGATCTCGTCGAGTTCGTCTAACGGAGGAATCCTATCCCCCGTCGGGGGCAAACGGTTCAGCCGCCGAAGAGCATCTCGATGGGTCCGCGGGCGAAATAGACCAGGAATCCGACCGCGACGATCCAGAGCAGGGGCGAGACCTCCCGCGCTTTGCCGGAGAGCGAGCGTACGACGATCCACGAGATGAAGCCCACGCCGATGCCGTTCGCGATCGAGTAGGTGAGCGGCATCACGATGATCGTGAGGAAGACCGGGAGCGATGCCGAGAACTCGCTCCAGTCCATCTCCTTGATCTGCGACATCATGAGCACGCCGACGACGACGAGGGCGGCGCCGGCCACCTCGAGCGGCACGACCTGGGTGAGCGGGGTGAAGAACATCGCGAGCAGGAACATGCCGCCCGTGACGACCGAGGCGAGTCCCGTGCGTGCTCCCTCGCCGACCCCGGCTGCGGAGTCGATGAAGATCGTGTTCGACGACGACGAGGTCGCCCCGCCGGCGACGGCGCCGATTCCCTCGATGATGAGTGCCGACTTGAGGCGCGGGAAGTTGCCCTTCTTGTCGGCGAGGCCGGCCTCGCGGGTGAGTCCGGTGAGGGTGCCGACGGCGTCGAAGAAGTTGGTGAACACGAGGGTGAACACGAGCATCACAGCGGCGAGAATTCCGATGCGCTCGAATGCTCCGAAGCTGAAGGCACCGATGAGGCTGAGGTCGGGAAGCGAGACGATCGACTCCGGGATCACCGGGGCATTAAGGCTCCACCCGCCCGGGTTGGAGAACGACGGCCCGAGCCCCAAGATCGCCTCCACAGCGATGGCGACGGCGGTGGTCGCGAGGATGCCGATGAGCAGTGCCCCCCTGACCCTGCGGGCCATCAACACGCCCATGGTGAGCAGGCCGAGGATGAAGATCACGGTGGGGATCGTGGTGACAGAGCCGGCATCGCCGAGCTGCACGGGCGGCGATGCGGCGCCGCTCGAGCGCACGAAGCCGGAGTCGACGAGACCGATGAACGCGATGAACAGGCCGATGCCCACGGTGATCGCGGTCTTCAGCTGCGCGGGGACCGCCTTGAAAATCATCTCTCGCAGGCTTGTCGCCGAGAGCAGGACGATGAGCAGGCCGTTGATTACGACGAGGCCCATCGCCTCGGCCCAGGTGACCTGCCCGACGACGCTCACGGCGAGGAACGAGTTGATCCCGAGCCCGGCGGCGAGGCCGAACGGGAGATTCGCGACGAGCCCGAAGAGGATCGTCATCACGCCGGCGGTGAGCGCGGTGACCGCGGCGACCTGGCCGGCCTGCAGCCAGTTTCCCTCGACGTCGAGGGTGGCCTGGTCGCCGCTGAACCCGCCGAGGATGAGCGGGTTGAGGATCACGATGTACGCCATCGTCATGAAGGTGACGAGGCCGCCGCGAATCTCGCGGCTGGTCGTCGACCCGCGCTTGCTGATCGAGAAGAAGCGGTCGATGCGCGTGCCGAGGGCCGGGCGCTGAGCTGTCGTGGTGATGGGTGACTCCAGTCGGACTTCTCCGGCGCGGCCTGCGCCTCGAGCGAGTGCGAGTTTATCCCGGTCGCGGGTCAGCGGCCTCCTCCTCCCCGCCTCCCCCGCCGCCGCCGGAGAAGCCGCCGCCCGAGGAGCCCCCGGATGAGCTGCCGGATGCCGAGCTCGCGGGTGCCGACGCGGACGTCGCGGCCGAGCGGAATCCCGTCATCGCGCCGGCGAAGTAGGCGCCGGTGAACGGCGAGCTGCCCACGTACCAGTCGGGCGTTTCGTCGGCGTACTGCACCGCGAGTTCCTGCGCCCATTCCTTCTCGACACCCCAGAGAACCGCCCACGGAAGCAGCTTCTCGTACAGCTTCACGATTTGGCGGTGGTTGTCGACGTCCACCCGCAGGGCACCCTCCGGACTCTGCAGAACCCGGAACCGGTCGGCCTCGGCGAGTGTGATGTACACCCGCAGGCCGGTGATGTAGTCGCGCAGGTCCGCGCCGGTGTCTGTGAGGACGGCGGGCCGGATGGCGCTCAGCCCGCCGATGACGAGGCTGAACCCGCTCACGAACAGGGCGGCGAACGCCCATCCGGTGGGCGCGGGCGAGAGGACGAGATCGAGAAAGACCACGACGGCGGCCAGCGCGAAGATGGCTGCGAGCACCGCCAGGATCACCCAGCGTGCCCGCGTCCTGACCGGTTCGCGCAGCCCGGCGCCAATGGCCCGCTTGCGTGAGGCGGTGCGAATCGAGCTGAGCTTCGTGGCGAGCTTCTGGCTCGGTTTTGCCAGGTTGCGCTCCTGGGCGGGAGTCGGGGTCCGGCCGAAGAGCGCCTCCATCACCTCGGTCTCCTGCTCGTCGAGGTCGCGGTCGTGCAGAAACTGCAGCGCGAAGTCGTCGCCCCGTTCGATGATGCGGAGGTTGCCGCGAACGGCGAGGCTGACGAACTGCGCCGCCATCGAGGTCGAGGGCCGCTTCGCGATGTCGCCCGCGAGCAGCAGGTTGACGCCGTCGGGCACGCTGTACTGCGCGATGATCGTGCCGCGACCGCGAGCATCCCGTGGTCCGGCGACGCGCGCGGCGATCGCGGCGATCGACCCCAAACCCGCGAGCACCATCACGACAATCGAGGCCCAGACCGCCAGGGTCGATGGCTGCGGCGGCTCCGGCGTGATGAAGCTGCCCGGGGTGAATGCGATCGCGACACTCACGTTCTCGCCCGATCCGAGGTTCTCGGCGCTCGCGGTGAACAACTCGCCGCCCGGCACGCCCGGGTCGGGTGTCGTCACGAGGTCGCACGGGTCGGTCGAGCCCTGCGCGCCGACGTAGCACGCGGCCTGCCCCGTGAGCTCGCCCGAGATCCCCGGGGCGACATGCACCCGTGCGGTGACCCGGCCGAACGGCTGGTCGAATCCGGTGCCGTTGGTGTCCCAGTAGAACTCGTCGGCGGAGGTGTCGGCGAAGGAGCGCACGACGTTGATCTGCGAGTAGCTGATCGTGTAGGTCTGGGTGCCGCGGACATAGTCGTCGGTGCCGAGTGCGAGTTCGAGGAACCCTCCGATCTCCGACTCCTCGTAGGGCACGGCATCGCCGTCGGCGTCGACGACGGAGTCGACACTCGGCTCGAGCGGCACACCGTCGTAGTCGAGCGGGATGGAGCGGATGATTCCCCGGTTCTGGTCGAAGTCGGGAAACTCGGCGACGAAGGTCTCCACGGTCGTCAGCCGCGACGTGCGATCCTCCGCCTGGCTGAGAAAGTAATCGGCCTCGTAGGAGGCGAAGGTGAAGTCCTGCACGTCGGCGACGCCGCGCGCCGCGGACTCTGCACTCGCCGTTCCGCCAGCCGGGCCGAGGCCCGCCGTCGCGGGAATCGCGGGGCCGGCGAGCACGCTCGCCATGATCAGAGTCGTCGTCAGCAATCGCCGCATGAGGTCAGCCTAGGCGCGTGGCGTCGAGGGGGCACCCCGCCCGGCACTACACGAGGCCGACCGGCCGTGACGGGCGCGCCGTGGCGGACTAGCGTGGAGTGGTGGATGCTGGGACCGTGCGCACACGGGTGATCGTGCGCGGGATGGTGCAGGGAGTGGGCTTCCGGGCGAACACGAGGGCCGAGGCCGGGCGGCTCGCGCTCACCGGCTTCGCCCGCAATCGGCCAGACGGCAGCGTCGAGGTTGAGGCCGAGGGCCCGGCCGCCGGGGTCGGCGAACTCCTCCGCTGGCTGCGCACGGGGCCGCGGTGGGCGGAGGTCAGCTCGATAGAGGTGACTGAGCTCGAACCCACGGGAGACTCGGGCTTCCGGCTCGGCTGACGACGGTGGTGGTGCAGCAGGCAGGGCTGCGTCAGCGCCTGACCGAATGGCCCCTGGTCGCCGGCGGCAACGCGCACTGACCCGGCACCGCGTGGCGCGCGCACTCAGACGAATCGGATCGCCGCGGACAGCCTCGTGCGCACATCGAAGAGTTCGTTACCGCCCATCGGCGGCACGCCCGCGAGCCCGGCTCGGGCGAGGTCCTGCAGCCGGGAGCGCTGCACGAGGAGGGTCGGCACGCCGCGCGCGCGGCCGACGACCGTGAGGGACTCCTCCGTCTGGTCGTCAGGGACAACGATGACGAGCGCGGTGAAGCGGACGCGCGCCGCACGAGCGATCGACCGGGCACGCAGCGACAGCGCGTGAAGTGGACGCTCCCCCGCACCAATTGCCTCCCCCACGATCTCCCCCTTGCGCACAGCGACCGCAGCTCCCCAGTCCTCGGAGAGCAGGGCGAACAGCCCGCTCGGGCCGAGAACGATGTGGTCGAGCTTCTGAGCTGGGCCGCCGCCCGCGGCATCCGTCGCCACGTCGTGCCAGATCGTGAACGCGATGCCCAGCTCGGAGAGCAGGCGCGCGCTCGCCTCCTCCGCAAGAGCGTCGGCGAGCACATGACGGATGTCGCGCGGCGCCGAGCGCACGAGCGCGGAGTCGTAGGGATCGTCCAGCGCGACCCCGCGGCCCGCCCACTCGCGGATGAGGCTGAGATAGCGTTCCCGGCGCCAGCCGCCCGGATGCCCGTGCGACCGAGCGAGCGGCCGGGAGTCCCGGGGCTTGCGTGCCGACGGTGCCGCCCACGCCGCATGGGCGGGTTCGCTCCTGGTCGCGCCGCGATCGTAGGCGGCGCGCGCCTCGGGTGTTCCGATGCGCTCCCACGCCCACTGCGCGGTGTGAAACTCGGCGGCGGTTCCTCCCGTGTCCGGGTGCGTCTCCCGCAGAATGCGCCGGTAGGCGCGGCGCAACTCCTCGGTGCTCGCGGTCGGAGGAACGCCGAGCACCTCGTAGGGCGTCGCTGAGATGGGGCTGTCGCGCATCCGTCAATTCTTCTTGGGGCTCGGGGATCAATAGACGAGAGTACCGCCCCCGCGCTGGCAGCAGCGTGGGTGAGGTCTGCCGCGCTGACCAATGTCGGTGGCTGCTGATTGAGTGAAGTAACCGCAATTTCATCCCTGGCCGGAGGAACCCATGCCCAGTTATCCGCATCTCATCGACGAACGCTGTCCCCAGTGCGACAGCACGAATCCCCTGGAAATCGTGCACGGAACGGCGAGCAGCGAGATGCTCGCCGCGGCAGATTCCGGGCTCATCGCGATCGGCGGGCCGGTGGTCGCCGATGACAACGCCGCCTATCGCTGCCGCCGTCTTGACTGCGGGGTCGAATGGGGTCGCGTCGACTGGGACCGCTGAGTGCCCCGTGACGCTAGTCTCAAGCAGTGAGCCAGACGACGAGCGACCGCGCCGACCCGGCGTCGTATCCGGAGAGTCCCGCGCCGACCCTGCCCCGCCGGCTGGTCGGTGCCTCGCGCATCGTCGTCGGCCTGCTGGTGTTGGCCAGCATCATCACCCAGATCGTCGACCAGTCGCTCAACGATGCCTTTCTTCCAGGCGAGTACTTCAGCTACTTCACGATCCAGACGAGCCTGATGAATGTGGTCGTGCTGATCGTCGCGGGCGTCATCGCGCTGCGTCGCCGCCGCGATTCCGAGTTGCTCACGACCCTACGGGTGTCGATCCTCTCCTACGCGGTTGTCACGGGCGTCGTCTACAATGTGCTCCTTCGCGACATCGTCAGTGACGGATTCGTCGGAGTGCAGTGGCCCAACGAGGTCATCCACGTGTGGGTGCCGATCTTCACCGCGATCGACTTCCTGGTCACGCCGGGTCGCCACCGGCTCGGCTGGAACCGGCTGTTCTTCGCCGTCGTGTACCCGCTCGCCTGGGTCGCGCTCACGCTCGTGCGCGGCGCCGCGACGGGCTGGTACCCGTATCCGTTCCTTATCCCCGATGGACCGAACGGTGCTCTCGGCGTGTTCGTCTACGTGCTGGGCATCGCCGGGTTCATCGTCGTCATCGCCTCCATCGGCATCGCCGTCAGCCGCATCGGGCGCAGCCGCGCCCCTGCGGCCTGACCCCGGCGCGCGACTTACGTAGAGTCGAGACATGGAGACGGCAGCGAGCGCGCGAGTCGACAGCTGGATCTGGGCCGTGCGGCTCGTGAAGACCAGGTCGCTCGCGCAGGCGGCCTGCCGCGGCGGCCACGTGCGCATCAATGGCGAGAAGGTCAAGCCGGCGCAGGCCGTGCGGATCGACGACGAGGTGCGGGTGCGGGTCGGCGACCTCGAGCGCATCGTCGTCGTGCAGCGGATCATCCGCAAGCGCGTCGGCGCACCCGCCGCCGCCGAGTGCCTGCTCGACCAGACGCCCCCGCCCCCGCCGCGTGAGACGATCCCGGTCGCCGCGCAGCGTGATCGCGGAGCCGGGCGCCCCACGAAGCGGGAGCGGCGCGAGATCGACCGGCTGCACGGCCGCACGGGCGACAGTGGCTGAGGCGCGCCCCGCGTGGGCGAACTGGGCGCTCATCGGGCTGGTGTTCGTCGGCGGCAGCCTCGGCACTGCGACCCGGGCCGCGCTCACGCTTATCATCCCCCCGGCCGACGGGTTCCCGGCCACCATCATGGGCATCAATGTCGCGGGCGCCCTGCTGCTCGGCGCCCTGCTCGAGTCGCTCTCCCGGCGCGGCGCCGACGAGGGGCCGCGCCGGCGCATCCGGCTGCTGCTCGGCGCCGGGTTCCTCGGCGGGTTCACCACCTACAGCGCCCTCGCGACCGACAGCGTGCTGCTCGCTGCGGGCAGTCCTGCGCTCGCGCTGCTGAACGCACTGGGCACCCTCGTGCTCGGGGCGCTCGCGACCTGGCTGGGTATCGTGCTCGCCGCGCTGGTCGACCGGAAACGGGGGCACCGGTGACCCCGCTCCTGTTCCTGCTGACCGCCGCCGCGGGCGGCGTCGGCGCCGCGCTGCGGTTCGTGCTCGACGGCGTAATCAGGTCCCGCGTCTCCACCCTTCCCATCGGGACCCTCGTGATCAACGTCTCCGGCTCGTTCGTGCTCGGCCTCGTCACGGCCTTGGCGCTGGGCCGGGTGGTGCCGCCGGAAGCCCTCACCGTGCTCGGCGTCGGCCTCATGGGCGGTTTCACGACCTTCAGCACCGCGAGCTTCGAGACGGTGCGCTTGGTCGGGGACCGCCGCTACGGCGCCGCGCTCGCGGTCGGCGTCGGGATGATCGTCGCGAGCGTGCTCGCCGCGGCGCTCGGGCTGTGGCTGGGGTCCCTGGTCTGATCAGGGCTTCGCGGCGCAGTTCGTGAGATAGAAGTTGCGCACGATCCTCGACTGGGGATACAGCTCCAGCCCGGTCTGGATGACATCGTCGTCGTGGAGCGCCGCGCCCGACACCTGGTCGGCCAGGGCCAGTTGCGCACGCGTGAAGTAGGCCTCATAGTTCGCCCAGACCTGGGCTATGACGACCGGAGGTTCGAGCCCATTCATGATCTCGAGCTTCACCCGGATCTTGTCGTGGAGCTGATCCTTCGGCAGTGAGAGCTCGAGAGGGCCGACGGTGGAGGCGTCCCCGCCCGCGAGCGTGAAGTCGGAGCAGAACTCGGTGACCGACGAGTCGGGGGCAGGGGCCGAGGGGCCGAGTCGGATCGGCACAGCGCCGCAGGAGGCGAGGCCGAGGCTCGAGGCGGCAACGAGCCCTATCGAGAGGAGGCGAAGCGAGACGGCCATCTGGCATCCGTGGGGTCGGTCGGGTCGGGGCGTTGCGCTACTTTACTGCTGCTTGCTGGCTGTCGGCCCAGAGCTCGTCCTGCACCAGCAGGGCCAGATTGCGGAGCATCACGGCCTCCTCCTCGGAGAACTCGCGCGGGCGCGTGTCGTAGATGCAGAACACGCCGACACGCTGGCCCTCTGGGCTCACGATGGGGTACCCGGCGTAGAAGCGCACGTGGTAATAGCCGGTCACGAAGGGATTGTCGGCGAACCGCCCATCGAGGACCGCGTTTGTGACGACGAATGCAGAATCCGCGCGAATCGTGTAGTCGCAGAAGCCGCCGTCGCGCGGAATCTCCGACAGCTCGAATCCCGACCGGGCCTTGAACCATTGGCGGTCCCGGTCGATGAAGGTGATCGCCGAGGCCGCTGTGCCGAACATGCTCTGCGCCAGATCGGTGACACGCGTGAACCGACTGTCGGCGGCGCTGTCGAGAATTTCGAGCCGGTCGAGGGCGCGAATCCGCTCCTCTTCCTCAGCCCAATCGACCGGCGGGGCCGCGTCGTCGGGGCGTGTCAGTTGCGCCGCGATGGGGACGGCGATCGCCCGAGCCCAGGCGCGGTAAGTCTTCGGTCCCCGGAATCTCGACGTCTCCTCTGCGGGCTGTGGGGGGAAGGGCAGGAGCGACGTTCGCGGGTGCCCCTCGCACGCGAGTGGCAGTTCGGCGTTGAGTGCACGGCCGTGGCGATTGGCGATCCAGGCCGGCAGCAGGCGCAGCATCCGAATCTCGGGCATCGGGGGCACCGACAGCACGAACGTCCGAAGGCACGGCGCACCTTCGAATTCGAGCAGGGTGAGCAGTGCGCTCATGTCGATGCGCCACTGGGCGGCGGGGGCCAGGGTCAGGGCGTCGAAGAGCCCGAGCATCACGATGACGGCGTCGTAGCGGGAGAGCATCGTCTCGTCGAGCCGGGAGTAAGCGCCGCGGGCGGTGAGCTCGATGTCGACGATGAGGTCGACGTCGACTCCCCGGCCCGTCTCGGTGGAGAGCTGCCTGGCAATTCCCCCCGGCAGTGCGAGGTCGTGGGTGAGCACGCCGAAGCCGACCGCGGGACCGCAACCGATGAGCAGCACTCTCAGCGGGTCGGCGCCGGAGGCGTGGGCACCCGTCGACCCCGTTGGGCGAGGAAGATCGTACCACGTGGTGGCGGCGGTGAGGTAGGCGAGCTTCATGAAGGGGCGCACGACTGCGTCGACGAATTTACCCACTGTGCTCGACCCCCGAAAGTCCACGACGAGTCGATGCGACCCCCCGCGGTTGCGATCGTACGTCAGCCGCGCAACTATTGCGCGATCCGTGTCCCGGTACCCTGCAGTCGCGGGGTGCCCCCGTTCACTCAAACCCGGTTCAGCGCACGACACTCCACTCGTCGGCGGTGATCATGCCGACCGTCACCAGCCCGACGACGGCGATCGCGATCATGCAGGTTGCCATGATGGCGAGGCGGAATCGGCCCCCCGTGGTCGTGAATCGCACGACGACCATGACGAGGTAGATCGCGGCGAGCACGACGATTCCGACGACCGCGACACCCGGGGGGCCCAGTCCGATGAGCGGGGCGAGCACGGCGATGGCGGTGACGGTGAGGATCCCGCCGACGATGATCCACGCGAGACCGCTCGAGGAGGTCAGGGCGGGCTGGTTGCGCACGAGCGTGGGATCGGTCTCGCGCGCCCGCCGTTCCGACTGCTCGTTCGGTGTTGGTGCGGGCGGGGTCGATGTGGGTGTCATTGCTCGCTCCCTCCCCCAGCGCTGCAGCAGGCAATCCGCCGATAGTCCCAACGCAACACCCGCGATGGGGTGGACTCAACCCATTGACAGGGCGACGAGGCGGCGTTCGCGCATGGTGAGAAACAGCGGAAAGGTGAACGCGAACGCGGTCAGCGCCGACAGTGCGATGTAAAGCCAGGCCCGCTTCATCCCCAGCCTCCTCGCCTCCACGATGATCAGCACGCTGCCGGCGATCGCGACGATGAGCAGATCGATCCCGAGCGAGCCGACAGCCGGGCCCGACCCGAACCAGTCGCCGAGGAAGTCGCGCCCCGATGCTGCTGCGATCACGTTGAAGGCGAGCGTGCCGAGAAGGCCGAGGATGCTGAGCACGAGAAACGTGATCGAGGTGGCGTTCCAGTGCTGGGTGAGTGTCGATTTCGTGGCCATGGTCACATTGTCGACCACGCGCACTGGAAGAATGGGGACGTGACTATCGCCACGCCTCCCCTCGGTCTCCTGCTTGACGTCGACGGTCCCATCGCGAGCCCCGTGACCCGAACCATCGCGATCGAGACGATCACGAAAGACCTCGTGACTCTCGCCAACCGGGGCATCCCTGTTGTGTTCAACACGGGGCGCTCCGACGTGTTCATCCGCGACCAGGTGGTCAAGCCCATGCTCGCGGCCGGCCTCGCCATGGATGCGCGTGTCTTCGGGGTGTGCGAGAAGGGCGCCGTCTGGTTCGGTGCCACGATGACGAATTTCGCCGGGGTGCAGGTCGACCGGAGCCTCGCGCTGCCCGCCGGCATCGTCGCCGAGCTGCGCGCCCTGTTCGACGCGCGGTACAGCGACACGATGTTCTGGGACGACGGCAAGCACGCGATGGTGTCGCTCGAACAGCGAACGGACGTCACCCCGGGTGAGTTCCTGCCGCAGCGCGACCGGTTCGCCGCGGACGCCTTCGACCTTCTCGAGCGGCACGGCGTCGGGGCCGAGCTCGGCGAACGCTCCAGCGCGCATCCGGTATCCGTCCGGATCGAGCCGACCGTGATCTCGACCGACATTGAACGGGTAGCGCTGGGCAAGGCGCTCGGCGCGGAGCGCGCCCTGTTGCTCTTGGCCGACTCGGGGCCGATCCCGAGGCTCTGGCGCACGGTCGGCGACTCGCGCAGCGACTACGGCATGGCGGACCACCTGCACCACAACGGCTTCGACGTCGCGCACGTCGATGTGCGCCCTGCCGACGGTATCCCGGACAAGCCGTATCGGGTGATCACGCAGGGTGACCTCATCCACGACGAAGCCGGAGCCGAGTTCCTCGCGCACTGGGTTCGGGAGTTTGCCGGCTAAGACGGCTCAGGCCGAGTCGCGCCAGACGATCGAGGTCGGCAGGAGGGTGCCGGAGTCCGGTACCTGTTCGCCGCGCAGCTGCGAGAGCACCCGCTCGGCCGCGAGGCGTCCGAGCGCGTCGGCGGGCTGCCGCACGGTCGACAGTGTGGGCTGGCAGCGCAGCGCCCAGGCGCTGTCGTCGAACCCGACGATGCCGACGTCGTCCGGCACGTGCCGCCCTGCCTCGCGCAGGCCGTCGAGTGCGCCCGCGGCGATCGAGTCGGATGCCGCGAAGACGCCGTCGATGTCGGGGGCACGGCTCAGCAGCTCGCGCATGCCGCTCAGCCCTGTGCCGTGGGAGTAGAGCGGGTAGTCGACGACGAGGCTCGGGTCGAAGGCGTCGCCGAGCGCGGCGCGGAAGCCAGCCAGGCGGTCCTGGCCGGAGTCTCGGTCGAGGGCGCTCGCGATCATTCCGACCCGCCGGCGCCCGGTGGCGAGCAGGCGCTCGGTGATTGCCTTCGCACCGGCGAAGTTGTCGATGCCGATGAAGGGGATGCCCTCGATGTCGGGCGGGTGGCCGACAAACGCCGCGGGGATGCCGAGCTTGACCACGGCGTGGGCGATGGGGTCACCGGAGCGGGCCGAGATGATGATGACACCGTCGACGAAGCCGCCGCTGAGGTACTCGGCGACCCGGTCGCTGTCGCGGTCGGAGTCGATCACGAGGGAGACGAGCTGGTAGTCGGCCTCCGAGAGGATCGCGTTGGTACCCAGCAGGATCGCGCCGATCACCGGGTCCTCGAGGAAGAGGGAGTGCGGCTCGTGCACGATGAGCCCGATCGCGTGCGACTGCTGCGTTTTGAGGTTGCGGGCGGCGGTGTTGCGCACGTACCCGACCTTGGCGATCGCGGCCTCCACGGCGACGCGCGCGTCGTCGGAGACGTAGCGCTCGGCATTGATGACGCGGGAGACGGTCCCGCGCGAGAGCCCGGCCTCCGCGGCGACATCGTGGATCGTCGCTCGGCGCGGACGCGCAGCACCAGTGGCCATGAACTCACTGTAGTGCTCGCGTGGATGCTGGCCGCGTGGTGCAGCCCGCGGAGTTCGTCGGGAATGTGTTTGACAAATCGAAACGCGACTGGCTACTCTGGGATCGTTCACAGAGCAGCTGCGAATTTCTTTTTTTCGCAGTCTGGGAACGTTCACAGACCTACGCTTGACCGCACGCACCGCATCCGCACCGCAGCGCACAGCCAGACCAATGACGATCGAGGCCCTTTTTGTCCAGGACGACAGACCACGCGCCCGCAGCCGCCCTCGCACCGGCGGTCCGCAGCCGGTTCGCCTCCGTCGGAATCGAATACGGCTGCGACTACAACCCCGAGCAGTGGTCCCGCGAGGTCTGGAACGACGACGTGCGGCTCATGCGCGAGGCCGGCGTCACGCTCGTCGCGATCAACGTCTTCGGCTGGGCCGTGCTCGAGCCGCGCCGCGGCGAGTTCGACTTTTCCGGCCTCGACGCGATCGTCGACCTGCTGCATGAGAACGGCATCGGCATCAACCTCGGCACCGGAACCTCCTCCCCTCCCCCGTGGCTCACGCGGCAGCATCCGGAGATCCTGCCGATGGCCGCCGACGGCACCCGCCGCTGGCCCGGTGGCCGTCAGGCCTGGTGCCCGAGCTCGCCCGTCTTCCGCGAACACGCCCTCCTGCTTGTGACCGAGGTGGCGAGGCGCTACGGCAGCCACCCCGCGGTGCGCCTCTGGCACGTCTCGAACGAACTCGGGTGCCACAACGCCCTCTGCTACTGCGATGTCTCGGCCGAATCGTTCCGCGGCTGGCTCGAGCGCCGCTACGGGTCGATCGACGCCCTCAACGAGGCGTGGGGAACGGCGTTCTGGAGCCAGCGCTACTCGGAGTGGGCCGACGTGCTCCCGCCCCGGGCGACCCTCTCCGCGGCCAACCCCACCCAGGCGCAGGACTTCTCCCGGTTCAGCTCCGACGAGCTGCTCTCCTACTATCTCGCCGAGGCGGGCGTGCTGCGCGAGCTGAGCGCGGTTCCGGTCACCACGAACTTCATGATCACCGCCCACATCCGCACCCAGGACTACTGGAGCTGGGCGCCCCACGTCGACGTGATCGCCAACGACCACTACCTCGACCACCGCCTCGACGACCCGCACCAGGAGCTCGCTTTCGCAGCGGACCTCACGCGAGGCCTCGCGGGCGGCGGGCCGTGGGTGCTGATGGAACAGGCGACAGGATCGGTCAACTGGCAGCCGCGCAACATCGCCAAGGGTCCCGGCGAGATGGTGCGCAACTCGCTCTCGCACCTCGCGCGCGGCGCCGACGGCATCTGCTTCTTCCAGTGGCGCGCCTCGGCCTCTGGCAGCGAGAAGTTCCACTCCGGCATGGTGCCCCACGCGGGCACCGACACGGGCATCTGGCGCGACGTGCTCGAACTCGGCCGCGTGCTCGGCGCGCTCGGCGAGGTCGCCGGCTCCCGGGTCGTCGCGGATGCCGCCATCGTCTTCAGCTGGGACGCCTGGTGGGCCGTCGACTTCGAGTCGCGCCCCTCCGGCGACCTGCGCTACCTCGACCAGGTGCACCGCGCGTACCGTGAGCTCTGGGACGCCGGAATCACCGTCGACATCGTCGCACCGGGCGCCGACCTGTCGGCCTACCGGTTCGTCGTCGTCCCGTGCCTGTATCTCGTGACGGAGGATGCCGCGCGCGGCATCCGGGACTACGTTGCCCGCGGCGGCCACGCCCTCGTGACCTTCTTCAGCGGCATCGTCGACGAGAACGACCGGATCCTGCTCGGCGGGTACCCCGGCGCGTTCAAGGAGATGCTCGGTGTCGTCACCGAGGAGTTCTTCCCCCTCGGACACGGAGACACCGTCGCTCTCGACGACGGCTCGACCGCGACGATCTGGACCGAGTGGATGCACGCGCGCGGCGCCGAGGTCATCGCATCCTACGCCGACGGCACGCTCGCCGGAGTGCCCGCGATCACCAGGAACCGGCACGGAGACGGCGTCGCCTGGTACCTCGGCACGGCGCTCGAGTCCGGGGCGCTCGGGCGCCTGCTCGTGCGGGCGAGCGGTGAGGCCGGAGTGAACCCGACCCGCCTGGCCGGCGCGCCCGGCGTCGAGGTAATCCGCAGGGCCTCCGCCGACAATGTCTACCTCTTCGTCATGAACCACACCGACGAGCCCATCAGCCATCCCGCCACGGGTACCGAACTCACCCGCGGTGGCCAGGTCGATCACACGGTCGACGTTCCGGCCGGTGGAGTGCGGGTCATCCGCACCCCGCTCCAGCCAGCCAGCACCATTTAGATCCCCCGCAGCACAAGGAGTCACCATGACAACGATGTCGACAGCCACCTCGCCGCCAACGGAGAGCCCCGGCGCCCCCAAGCGCAAGGGCCTGAGCCAGCGCCGCGCCATCATCACCTTCGTTGGGCCGTTCGTCGTCCTGTTCGCGCTCTTCTACATCGTGCCGATCGCCTACGCGATCTACCAGTCGTTCCTCACGGTCGAGCGCGACGGCACCTTCGGCCCCGCCACCCAGGTCTTCGGTGGGCTCACCCAGTACGTGGCGGTCTTCCAGAACGACGAGTTCTGGGCATCCGTCGTGCGGGTGCTCCTGTTCGGCGTCGTTCAGGTGCCGATCATGCTGGGCCTCGCGCTCCTGTTCGCGCTGCTGCTCGACTCCCCGCTGCTCAAAGGAAAGAAGTTCTTCCGACTCGCGTTCTTCGCCCCTTACGCCGTGCCCGGCGTCATCGCGGCGATCATGTGGGGCTTCCTCTACTCGCCGACCCTGTCGCCGTTCGCGCCGGTCACCCAGAACGTCAGCTTCCTCTCCGCCGACCTCATCCTCTGGTCGATCGCGAACATCGTCACCTGGGTGTACGTCGGCTACAACATGCTCATCATCTACTCGGCGCTGCTCGCCATCCCCACCGAGATCTATGAGGCGGCGAAGCTCGACGGTGCCAACAACTGGCAGGTCGCGTGGAAGATCAAGATCCCTCTCGTGACGCCCGCCATCATCCTCACGGCCGTGTTCTCGATCATCGGCACGCTGCAGCTGCTCGCCGAGCCGCAGACCCTGCGCAGCTTCAGCACCGCCATCAACAGCACCTTCACCCCGAACCTGGCCGTGTACACCACGGCATCCGTTCCGAACTACAGCCTCGCCGCCGCGATGTCGGTCGTGCTGGCACTTGCGACCTTCGCACTCTCGTTCGCGTTCCTCAAGGCAACCCAGAAGAAGGCATTCGCATGAGCACCTCATCCATTGCACGGCGAAAGGCCCCGGTCGCCGCACCGTCGCGCCAGAACGGCGGATCGACGCGGGAGAACCCCATGTCGCGCAGCGCCGCAATGCTCATCATGGGCGTCTTCACGCTCTACTTCCTCACGCCCATCTGGTGGCTGTTCGTCTCCTCCACGAAGGATGTCGGGGAGTTCACCACGACCCCGCCGCTGGGCTTCACCGCCGACGCGATCCCGAACTTCTTCGGCAACATCGGGCGGCTCTTCGCTTACAACGACGGCATCTTCCTCAAATGGATCGGCAACAGCGTGCTCTACGCCGGCGTCGGCGCCCTTCTCGGAACCCTGTTCGCGGCGATGTGCGGCTACGCCCTGGCGAAGTACAACTTCCGGGGCCGCGAAGCGGTCTTCAACCTCGTACTCAGCGGTGTGCTCGTGCCCGCGACCGCGCTCGCCCTGCCGCTCTTCCTGATCTTCAGCCAGATCGAGCTCACCAACACCTACTGGGCTGTCTTCCTCCCCAGCATCGTGAGCCCGTTCGGGGTGTACCTCGCCAGGATCTACGGCTCCTCGAGCGTGCCCGACGAGCTTCTCGAGGCCGCCCGCCTCGACGGCTCGGGCGAGATTCGCACCTTCTTCACGATCGCCGCGCGGCTCATGTCGCCCGCCCTCGTGACCATATTCCTGTTCCAGTTCGTCACGATCTGGAACAACTTCTTCCTGCCGCTCATCATGCTGCGGGACCAGAGCCTGTTTCCGGTGACCCTCGGTCTCTATGCCTGGAACAGTGCGATCGGCCAGAACCCAGAACTCAGGTCGTTCGTCATCATCGGCGCATTCGTGTCGATCCTGCCCCTGATCATCGCGTTCCTGAGCCTGCAGAGGTTCTGGAGCGGCGGCCTCGCCGCGGGCAGTGTCAAGTAGTCCATTCCCACCAGCCGGTCTCCCTCCGGTTACACCGCACACGAAAAGGACAGAATATGCAACGCAAATTCAAGACAGTCGCTATGGCAGCGGCCGTCGTCTCCTCGCTCGCCCTCGCGGGCTGCGCGACCGCATCGGACAGCGCTGCGCCCGGCGAAGCGGCCGGCGACTGCGCTCCCTCCGACGGTCCCGTCGAACTGACCTTCACCAGCTGGGTTCCCGGAATGGACAAGGTCGTCGAACTGTGGAACGAGCAGAACGAGGACATCCAGGTCGAGTTCCAGACCGGCCCGAACGGCAACTCGGGCACGTACCAGAACTTCTTCAACGAGATCAAGGCCGGCAACGCGTCTGACGTCGGCCAGATCGAGTACGACGCCCTGCCGAACTTCCGCGTGCAGGACGGCCTCGAGAACATCGCCGCCTGTGGCGACATCCTCGCCGCCGGCGACGACTTCGTCGACTGGACCTGGAGCCAGGTCACGTTCGGCGAGGACAACGCCGTCTACGCCATCCCGCAGGACAGCGGCCCCATGGCGATGTACTACCGCGCCGACCTCTTCGAGGCCGCCGGCATCCCCGTCCCCACCACCTGGGAGGAGTACGCGGCCGCCGCGGCGCTCATCAAGGCCGAGGGCTCCTACATCACCAACTTCCCGAAGACCGACGTCAACTGGTTCGCGGGCATGGTCTGGCAGAACGGTGGCCAGTGGTTCTCGAACGACGGTGACAACTGGGGCGTCGAGCTGACCTCCCCCGAGTCGATCGAGGTCGCCGACTATTGGCAGACGCTGATCGACAACGAAGAGGTTTCGGCGCTCGCATCGTTCTCGGACGAGTGGAACAACTCCTTCGACACGGGCCAGCAGTGGACCTGGATCTCCGCCGTCTGGGGGGCCTCGACGCTCTCCACCGGTGCCCCGAACCAGGCCGGCAACTGGCGCGTCGCTCCCATGCCGCAGTGGGAAGCCGGCGGAGAGGACGCCGGCAACTGGGGCGGATCCTCCACCGCAGTGCTCAAGGGCTCTGACCACCCGTACGAGGCCGCGCAGTTCGCTCTGTGGCTGAACACCGACCCCGATGCCCTCGCCATGGCGAACGAGCTCGGCGGCCTGTACCCGGCGTCGAAGGAGGGCGCGACCCTTCCCGCGTTCACGGGCGAGTCGGAGTACTACGGCGGACAGAAGATCTACGACGTCTTCGCTGAGGCCTCGGCCAATGTCATCCCCGACTTCCTGTGGGGACCGACTATGACCCAGACCTACACCGACGTCTCGGACGGCTTCGGCACGGTCCTCGGCGGCAGCGGTACTCTTGCTGATGCCCTCGCGGCCGGCGGCGAGAAGACCGTCGAGGCGCTCAAGGCGCAGTCGATCCCCGTACAGGAGTAGCTCACATCCATCGCATCATCCACCTCCGCGCCTCGGGCACCAGTCTCGTACTGGATGCCCGGGGTGCGGGGGTTCCCTTTTTTCTGCACTGGGGCTCGGACCTCGGAGCTGCCTCGGATGCCGAACTCGCGCGGCTGGCCGACGCGATCGCGCCGGCTGTCTCACCCAGCTCGATCGACGGGCAGCTGAGGCTGAGCCTCGTTCCCCTCGAGAGCGAGGGTTGGAGCGGGCTGCCCGGCTTCGCCGGAGCGAACGATGCGGGACCGCTGTCGCCGGCCTTCCTGCTCACCGGCATCGAGCAGACCAGTGGAAGCTCGATTCTCGTGCGGCTGGCCGACGAGACCACCGGGCTCGAGCTCGACGCCTCGATCGGGATCGACTCGCACGGCGTGCTCGAGTGCCGCAGCACCGTGACGAACCGCGCCCCTGCCGCCTTCACTCTCTCCCGCCTCGCGGTCACCCTGCCGCTTCCGGCCCGCGCACGCGAGCTCCTCGACTTCACCGGCCGCTGGTCGCACGAGCGCCGGCCGCAGCGCCGCAGCCTCGACCACGGCTCCTGGAGCCGGCAGTCCCGGCACGGGCGCACCGGCCACGACAGCCCCTTCGTGCTTGTCGCGGGAACCGAGGGCTTCGGCTTCCGCTCCGGCGAGGCATGGGCCCTGCATGTTGCCTTCAGCGGCGACCAGCACCTGAGCGCCGACTCCCACGCGACGGGCCACGCGCTGCTCTCCGGCGGCGAGCTGCTTGCCCCGGGCGAGGTGCGGCTTGACAGGGGGCAGAGCCACCGGTCCCCCGCCGTCGTGGCCGCCTGGTCGGCCGACGGACTCGACGGGATCAGCGCCAGGTTCCACGATCGCGTGCGCGAGCGGCATCCGCTCCCTGTGCGCAAGGTCATCGTCAACACCTGGGAGGCGGTCTACTTCGAGCACGCCGTCGACCGCCTCACCTCCCTCGCCGAGACCGCCGCGGCGGTCGGCGTCGAGCGCTTCGTGCTCGACGACGGCTGGATGACCGGACGCACCGACGACCGGCGCGCGCTCGGCGACTGGACCGTCGACCCGGACAGATGGCCGGGCGGCCTGCATCCGCTCATCGACCGTGTGCACGCCCTCGGCATGGACTTCGGGCTCTGGGTGGAGCCGGAAATGGTCAGCCTCGACTCCGACATCGCCCGCGCGCACCCCGACTGGCTGCTGCGCGGCCGTGCCGACCGCCTGCCTCAGCCGTGGCGGCAGCAGTTCGCGCTCGACCTCGGCAACCCCGACGCGTTCGAGAACATCCTCGGGCAGCTCACCGCACTGCTCGACGAGTATCCGATCGCCTACCTCAAGTGGGACCAGAACCGCGACCTGCTCGGAGGCTCGTCGCTGCGGCAGACCCGCGCCACGTACCGGCTCATGGACGGTCTGCGCGAGCGCCACCCCGGGCTCGAGATCGAGTCGTGCTCCTCCGGCGGCGCCCGCGTCGACCTCGGCGTGCTCGAGCGCACCGACCGCATCTGGGTGAGCGACACCAACGACCCGCTCGAGCGGCAGTCGATCCAGCGCTGGACCGGGCTGTTGCTGCCCCCCGAGTACCTCGGCAGCCACCTCGGCGCCCCAACCGCGCACACGACCGGCCGCACGAGCGACATGGGCCTGCGCCTGGCGACCGCGTTCTTCCTCTCCGCCGGCATCGAGTGGGACCTCGGGCAGGCGGATGCCGCCGACCTCGCCGCCATTCGCACCTGGATCGCGCTCTACAAGGACTCGAGGGCGCTGCTGCACTCCGGGCGGACGGTGCGGGCGGATGCCGCGGATCCGGCCATCCTCGTGCACGGCGTCGTCGCGCCGGATGCCGCGATCTTCGCGGTCGTCTGCCTCGCGGCGCCGCGGGATGCCGTGCCGGCTCCCGTGCTCTTTCCCGGGCTCGACCCCGACACGAGTTATCGGGTCGAGGTGCTCGACCTCGGTGCCGGCCCGCGCGTGATGCAGGACCAGCCGCCGCCGTGGACCTCGTCGGGCGGCCTCGTGCTCTCCGGGCGGGTGCTCGGCGCGGTCGGCATCGCGATGCCGCTGCTGCTGCCGGCGCAGGCGCTCGTGCTGAGGTGTGTGGCGGTCTGAGCCTGTGCAACCGGCCATCCGGCAGTGTCGGCGCCCGTTTGTGGCGTTTGCGCCCGCTCGTGCGGGCGCATTCGTCACAATCGGGCGCACTCACCCGTCTCACGTCACAATCGGGTGCAACTCCGGCGATTTTTCGCCGGGCCCTGATGTAGTCCTGCGTTTCCGAGCGGTGGAAGCCGCCGCACCCGCATTTCACCTGAGTTGCGCACGTACGCGACGTAAATCCTGCCGATCTCACGAGATCTCACAAGACGATCTGCAGTGTCGGCGCCCGCGCATGACAAATGCCCCCGCTCGTGCGGGGGCCGATGTCACAAATGGGAACATTCACGCCATTTCGCCGACTGCGACTGCTGCAATAGGCGCCTGCCGATTGGTGTCGCTCTCGCACTCACGCTCTCAGGGTGCTCGGGCGATGCGCTCGGCTACGCCGGGGCTGGGCAGAGCCAGATCACGCTGCCAAGCAGGTACGACCATGTGCTCGCCGGGGTCCCGCTGCAGAACACGGGCGATGGCGATCTCGAACTAGTGGGGGTTGCCCCGTTCGGAGTCGAGAACGTGGAGATCGGCCGCACGGCGGTCACGCCAGTGCAACTGCTCGACGACGGCATCAGTATCGGGGCATCGCCCTGGCCGCTGGAGGGGACCGACCTCGCGGCGTGGCAGGAGCGCGAGGCGGTCGCCGGATTTGTGTTGCCGCCCCTCCGAGGAGACCGACTGGACGGTTGTCTACGAGATTCGCTGGACCGATGACGGCGGGGAGGGCAGAGTCACCGGTGTCGAGGTCGTTTATCGCAGTAGCGGCATCGAGTTCAGCGAAACGATCGATGCCGGTGTATGTTTCTCGCCGGTCGGGGCCGAGGGTGCCTGTCAAATGCCTAGTGACTGAACACCCCACCGGGGGATCGACACCGGCGGGGTGTTTCATGCATGATGGCGCACGTAACCGAGGAGATTCGGCGCCACGCCGGGTAGATCGACCAGCCGATGCGGCGTGGCGCTGAAACTCCTGCGAAGCGTGCGTCGGTGGGTGCCGTGACGGGGTGCGGCGACATGCTCGGGTGGAGAGTCCGCGACACGCCGCAGCAATGTCGGTGGCAATTGACATCATCGAATGTATGTTCGAATATGGGAAGATGCTTCACGCCGCAGTTCTCGCCGATCCCTTCGAGGGGGACCAGGGACACGACGCTGCCCCGGGCGCCACCCCCGCCGGCAGCACCGGCACCCCGGGCGAGACGGTGCGCGAGCTGCAGGCGCGCATCCGCCAGATGCAGGGCACCAGGCTCGACACCCGCAGCCTGCCGACGCATCCCGCGATCGCGTCGCTGCTGCCCGGCGGCGGGCTCAAGCAGGGGGCGGCCTATTCCGTCGAGCGGTCGGCCACGCTGCTGATGGCCCTGCTCGCCGGTCCGTCGGCCGCGGGGTCCTGGTGCGGTGTCATCGGCGTTCCCGAGTTCGGAGTCGAGGCGGCCGCGCGCCACGGCATCGACCTCGACCGGCTCGTGCTCGTGCCGCACCCCGGAGACCAGTGGCTCGGCGTCACGGCCGCCATCGCCGACGTGCTCACGGTCGTCGTCACCCGTCCCCCGCGCCAGGCGAGCGACTCGAGCATCGCGCGGCTGGCCGCCCGGCTGCGACAGCGCGGGGCCACCCTCATCGTGCTCGGCCCGTGGCCCCAGACCGAGGCCATGCTGAGCATCTCGCACAGCCGCTGGAGCGGCATCGGCAACGGGCACGGCCACCTCGCCGCGCGCGAGGCGACCGTGACCGTCAGCACCCGCACGAGCGCCCGACCGCGCAGCGCGCGGCTCTGGCTGCCCGGCCCCACCGGCCAGGTCAGTCGCGCCGAGGCGCACCCGCTCGCGTGGCAGGGCGGCGGCCCCGTCGGCATGCCGGCGCTGCCGCAAGAGGTGCTTGCCGGATGACCGCGACCTCGCCGACCTCGGTCACACGCACGATCGTGCTCTGGTGCCCCGACTGGCCGATCGCGGCGGCCGCGCGCGCCCACGGCCTTGCGCCCGGTTCCACGAACACGGATGCCGCCATCGCCCTCATCGAGAAGGGCCAGGTGTTCGCGTGTTCCGCCGCGGCCCGCCGGGAGGGCGTGAGGCGCGGCCTCCGCGTGCGCGAGGCGCAGAGCCGGTGCCCCGACCTCGTCGTGCTGCCCTACGACGCTGCCGTCGACATCCGCGCCTTCGACCCGGTGCTCGAGGCAATCGAGGAGGTGACCTCCGGGGCGCAGCTGCTGCGGCCGGGCATGTGCGCAATCCGCTCCCGCGGCCCGAGCCGCTTCTACGGCAGCGACGACGAGGCGGCGCTGTGGCTGCTCGACACCCTCGACGCCCTCGGCATCGACTCGCGGGTCGGCATCGCCGACGGACCGTTCACCGCCGAGCACGCCGCCCGCAGCGCCGTCCGACCGCGCATCCGGGTCGTGCCGGAGGGCGGATCGGCCGCCTTCCTCGCTCCCCTGCCGGTGCGGATGCTCGACCGCCCCCCGTTGACGACCCTGCTGCAGCGGCTGGGCATCCGCACCCTCGGCGAATTCGCCGCGCTGCCGGCCGCCGACGTCGACGCGCGTTTCGGTCGGGAGGGCGCCCACCTGCACGCCCTCGCCGGCGGGCTCGACAGCCGCCGGGTCATCCCGCGCACGCCCCCGCGCGAGCTCGACAGCGTCATCGAGTTCGAGCCGCCGCTCGACCGCATCGACCAGGTCGCATTCGGCTTCCGGGCATCCGCCGACAGCTTCATCGAGGCCATCACGGCCGCGAAGCTCGTCTGCACGAGCATCAGGGTCGAGATCGACTCGGATGCCGGGGAGACCTCCGAGCGCACCTGGCTGCATCCGCGGTCC
The DNA here is from genome assembly GCF_040546025.1 of Marisediminicola sp. UYEF4. Lineage (NCBI taxonomy): Bacteria > Bacillati > Actinomycetota > Actinomycetes > Micrococcales > Microbacteriaceae > Marisediminicola > Marisediminicola sp. UYEF4. The sequence goes on from NZ_JBEPNA010000002.1 coordinate 69,191, forward strand.
TTCACCGCCGCCGATGTCATCGACCGCATCCGCTGGCAGCTGCAGGGCGGCGGCAGCGAGAGCGGGCTCAGCTCGCCGGTCAGCTACGTGCGAGTCGTCCCGGAGGCCGTTGACGCGATCGGCAACCACGAGCAGGGGCTGTGGGGAACCGCCGCCGACGAGCGCATCCACCACGGGCTCTCCCGCGTGCAGAGCATGCTCGGCCACGGTGGGGTGCTCACGGCCGTGATCGGGGGCGGACGCACGCTCGCCGACCGGCAGAACCTCATCGCCTGGGGCGACCGGCCCGCGGCGGACCGCGACCCGGCGCCGCCCTGGCATGGCAAGCTGCCCGACCCGGCACCGTCGACGGTGTTCGAGAAGCGCCTGCCGGTCACGGTCGTCTCGGCGGCGGGAGAGCCCCTCACGGTCGATGAGCGCGGCGTCCTCTCCGCGGAGCCCGCCGGCCTCTCCTCCGGCACCACGGTTCGCCGGCTCACCGCCTGGGCGGGTCCGTGGCCGATCGAGGAGCGCTGGTGGGTCGAGGGCGCGGGGCGGTCAGGCAGGTGCGACCGGTTCCAGGTCGTCGACGACACGGGGGTGGCCTGGCTGCTGGTCAGCGAGGGTGCGCTCTGGTGGGCCGAAGCGAGGTACGACTGATGGGCTGGAGCAATCCCCCGATCCCGTGGTCGGAGTTCGAGCGCACCCTTTCCGACCAGCGGCGCCCCGGCGCTCCCCCGGCCGGCGCCGACGGCGGCGACAGCCCGGCCTGGTCGGCCAAGCGCCAGCCGTACCAGCCGCCCGTCCCGCCCACGGAGGCCGACGCCCGCCCCGCCGAGACCGTGCCCTACGCCGAGCTGCACGCCCACTCGAACTTCAGCTTTCTCGATGGGGCGTCCTCGCCCGAGGAGCTGCTCGAGGAGGCGGCCGCGCTCGGCCTGTCCGCGCTCGGCCTCACCGACCGCGACGGCCTCTACGGCATCGTGCGGATGGCGGAGGCCGCCGAGTCGCACCCGAGTATCGCCACGGTGTTCGGCGCCGAGCTGTCGTTGGGCCTGAGCGCACCCCAGCTGGGCGTCGCCGATCCGGAGTGCAGCCACCTCGTCGTGCTCGCGCGCCGTGAGGAGGGCTACCACCGGCTCGCCGGCGCGATCACCGCGGCCCAGCTCGCCGGCGGGGCGAAGGGCCGCCCGGTGTACGACCTCGACGACCTCGCCGAGCGGGCATCGGGAAACTGGATGCTGCTGACCGGGGGCCGCAAGGGCCGGGTGCGCCAGGCCCTGACGGGCACGCTGCCGGGCGAGGCGCGGATGCCGGGCGAGACGCCGCGCCTGGGTGGAGACGCGCCAGGCGGCGGAGGCGAGTCGCGCGAGGGCATCGCCGCCGCCGTGCGCGAGGTCGACCGGCTCGTCGACCTCTTCGGCGCGGACAACGTCGTCGTCGAGCTCTACGACCAGGGCAACCCGCTCGACAGCGACCACAACGACGCGCTGTTCGCCATCGCGCAGCGGCGCGGGCTCCGCGCGGTCGCCACCGGCAACGTGCACTACGCGACCCCGAGACAGCACCACCTCGCCACGGCACTCTCGGCCGTGCGCGCCAGGCGCAGCCTCGACGAGATGGACGGCTGGCTGCCGGCATCCGGTGCCGCGCACCTGCGTTCCGGCCGCGAGATGGCGGCGCGGTTCTCCCGCTACCCGGGCGTCGTCGAGCAGAGCGTCGGGCTCGCCGCCGACCTGAGCTTCCGGTTGCGGAGCGCCCGCCCCGGCCTGCCGAAGCAGGAGGTGCCGGAGGGGCACACGCCGATGAGCTGGCTGCGGCACCTCGTCTGGCAGGGCGTCGCCGAGAAGTACCCGCGGCTCACCCCGGAGGACCGCCGGCGCATCGAGCGCGAGCTCGAGGTGATCGAGCTCAAGGACTTCCCCGGCTACTTCCTCATCGTGCACGACATCGTCTCCTTCGCGAAGGCGCGCGGCATCCTCTGCCAGGGGCGGGGGTCGGCGGCGAACTCCGCCGTGTGCTTCGTGCTCGGCATCACGGCCGTCGACTCGATCTTCTACAAGCTGCCATTCGAGCGGTTTTTGTCGAGCATGCGCGACGAGGAGCCCGACATCGACGTGGACTTCGACTCCGACCGTCGCGAGGAGGTGATCCAGTACGTCTACGGCAAGTACGGCAGGCAGAACGCCGCGCAGGTCGCGAACGTCATCAGCTACCGGCCGAAGTTCGCGGTGCGCGACATGGCGAAGGCGCTGGGCTACTCCCCCGGCCAGCAGGACGCCTGGTCGAAGCAGGTCGAGCGGTGGGGCGCCACGGTCTCGAGCGAGGACCACGATATTCCGGACGCCGTGATCGGCCTCGCGCACGAGGTGCTGAAGTTCCCCCGCCACCTCGGCATCCACTCCGGCGGCATGGTGCTCACCGACCGCCCGGTGGGCGAGGTCGTGCCGATCGAGCACGCCCGCATGGAGAAGCGCACCGTGCTGCAGTGGGACAAGGACGACTGTGCCTGGATGGGGCTGGTCAAGTTCGACCTGCTCGGCCTCGGGATGCTCGCCGCGCTGCAGCACACCTTCGACCTCGCGGCGGCGAGCCTCGGCGAGAGCTGGACCCTCGCGACCCTCCCGCGCGAGGAGGCGGGTGTCTACGACCAGTTGTGCCGCGCCGACTCGATCGGGGTGTTCCAGGTCGAGAGCCGCGCCCAGATGGGCCTGCTGCCGAGGCTGCAACCGCGCCGCTTCTACGACCTCGTCGTGCAGATCGCGATGATTCGCCCCGGCCCCATCCAGGGCGGCGCGGTGCACCCGTTCGTGCGCCGGAAGCTCGGCACGGAGAAGGTCACCTACCTGCATCCGAAGCTCGTCGAGCCGCTCGAGCGCACCCTCGGCATCCCCGTCTTCCAGGAGCAGCTCATGCAGATGGCGATGGCCGTCGGCGGCTGCACCGGAGAGGACGCCGACCTGCTGCGCCGGGCGATGGGGTCCAAGCGCGGGGTCGAGCGCATCGAGTCGCTGCGCGCCAAGCTCTACGCCGGCATGGCAGAGAACGGGCTCACCGGCGAGACCGCCGACGAGATCTACGGCAAGATCCAGGCGTTCGCGAACTTCGGATTCGCCGAGAGCCACTCGCTCAGCTTCGGCCTGCTCGTCTACGCGAGTTCCTGGCTGCGCCTGCACTACCCCGCCGCCTTCCTCGCCGCCCTGCTGCGCGCCCAGCCGATGGGCTTCTACTCCCCGCAGACCCTCGTGGCCGACGCGCGGCGGCACGGCGTCGAGGTGCGCCGTCCCGACATCCTCCGCTCGGGGGCGGATGCCGGGCTCGAGGCGCTCACCAGCAGGGCGCCGGATGCCGTGACGCTGCCGACCGGCTCGGCACGGTGTCTGCACTTCGAGCAGCCTCCGGTGCCCGTCTTCGACCGCACCGCCCACTTCGACTGTGACGACCACCGCAGGGACGGTGCGTTCGCCGTGCGGCTCGGGCTCGCCGAGGTGCGGGGAATCGGGGCGGCACTCGCGCGGCGCATTGTCGAGGAGCGCGAGGCCGGCGACTACGCCGATATGCCCGACCTCGTGCACCGTGTCGGGCTCGACACCGCGCAGCTCGAGTCGCTCGCCGCCGCCGGTGCCTTCGAGGCGTTCGGGCTGACCCAGCGCGAGGCGCTCTGGGCGGCCGGCGACGCCGCCCAGAACCTGGCCGAATACCTGCCGGGCAGCCATGTCTCGGTGCAGCCTCCGCTGTTCGAGCTGCCGACCGAGGCCGAGACGCTCGTCTCGGACCTCTGGGCCACCGGGATCTCCCCCACCGACCACCCCCTCCGCCACGTGCGGGAGGCGCTCGAGGTGCGCGGGGTGCTCTCCTCCGCCCAGCTGCGGGTCGCGGAGTCGGGGCGCCGGGTCGAGGTCGGCGGGGTGGTCACCCACCGCCAGCGTCCGGCGACGGCGAGCGGGATCACGTTCATCAACCTCGAGGACGAGACCGGGCTCGTCAACGTCATCTGCAGCGTCGGGGTGTGGAACCGTTACCGGCGCATCACCAGGGAGGCACCGGCCATCATCGTGCGCGGGATCCTCGAGCGATCCCCCGAGGGTGTCGTCAACCTGCTCGCGGACCGCTTCGAGGTGCTAGCGCTCACGGCCAGGACGACCTCGCGCGACTTTCGGTGACGCGGCCACGCCGAGCCGACACAGCACCTCGCGCAGGGCGGCCTGGTACTGCGGGGTCAGCGGGTGGTGCCCGTGGGTGGCGATCGTCGGCAGGTAGGTGCGCAGATCGAGTTCGCTGGCGCCGTGGTCAACCCCGTTGCCCTCCCGATAGCTGGCCGCCGGAAAGCCGAGGAAGTCGGTGCGCCGCCACAGGTTCACCCAGGCCGGGTCCGACCCACCCGACCGGAGGATGTCGGCCAGGCTGTCGGTCCGGGGCCGCGCCGCCGGAGCCTGCTCATCCTCCCGCACCTGCGCGAGCCACGGGTCCGACGCTATGAGCGAGGGACCGGCACACGGCCGGGTCCCCATCACCTCCGCGCCGAACAGCTCGGGGAAGAACCGCCCGAAGTACGGGCGCAGTTGCACTCCGTAGGTGATCAGCCCGACACGGCCCATGGGCACGTCGCCCTGCCCCCGCAGCGCGAAGATGCAGGCGGTCGCGAGCACGGCGCCGAGGCTGTGCGCGGACAGGATGACGTAGCGCTTCGGGCTGCTGCCGGCCGGAGACATCCACTCCCGGATCCGGCGGTTGACCTCCGGCACGACCCTCTCGGAGTAGCACGGCGGACCGAACGGGTGCCCGGCCCTCGGCAGAAAGCAGATGAGGTCCCACAGCAGCCCGATGGGGCGCTCCTTGGTCGTCAGGGCGTTCGCGGCCACTGCCGCGAAGGCGGCCGCGGCGATGGCCGCGAGAACGGCGAGGGCCACATCCGGGGCTTGCTCGACGATGCTGTTCACGGCGGCTCCCGGACCGCCCGCGAAGATCTTCTTCAGGTCGGGGGCCGCCGTGAGGGCGAGCGCGACCCCGAAGAACGCCGAGAGGGTCCCCAGCACCGGCTCCGCCCGATGCAGGATGCCGGCGGTGCGGCGGGCGACGAGCACCCGCGGCGGCGGCGGCTCCGCAACCGGGATGCGCGCCGGCCCACCGCTGCTGTAGCTCGCGAGCGCGTAGCGCTCGTAGCCGGGAATCTCGTCCACAGTCGGCGTCGTCACACCCGGATAGCCGACCAGGTGGCGGGCGAGGACGACAGCCACCCCGACCACGAAGAGCACGACGATCACCAGGAACCAGAGGGCGAAGTCGGCCCAGACCCCGGGAACCTGGAGCGTCGGCGACGGGATGCCGCTCGCGTTCGGGCGGGACAGCCAGGCGGCGATCCCAACGACCAGCACCGTCGAGAGGGCCATGGCGATGCCGAGGGCGAGCAACAGCACGACCCCGGGGCCCGCGCCGCTCCACCCCTCCCGTGGCCGGCGGTGGGTATGCCGGGGGATGACGGCGACGGCGACTTGCACCCAGAGGGCGATCCCCGCGATAGCGACGTAGACCCACGGCTCCTCGGCGCCGAGTGGAAAGGCGTCGACGAGAAAGTAACGCGAGAACGGCACCGCGATCACGATGCCGACGAGCGTTGCACTGAGGACCGGTGGTACGCCCCGGCGCCAGCCGAGAGCCGAGATCGCGAGCACGAGCAGGATGCCGATGAGATTGCCCGGCGTCGAGACGAGCCCGAGGAATGGCGAGCTCACCGCGGCGATCGCCCGCCCGGCGATGCTCGTGGCGACGGCGGTGCCCAGCAGCACCACCAGGCTTCCCACCAGCATCCACAGTGAGGAGCGGCGGCGGGCGAGCAGTCCCCGCCCGGGAGTGCCGGGCACGACCAGGAGGACGACAAGGCACAGTCCGAGGGCGGCGACCACGAGGCACGCGGTCGTCCAGGGGTTGGATGCGAGCGGGCCGGTCGAGAGGCAGTCCGGCGAGAAGAACCTCTCTGGGCTGTCGCACTGCGGGAAGTTCGAGAAGAGCTGGTCCCACGCGAGCATCGCGGCGAGGAGGAACGCCGTTGCGGCCACATGCAGTCGCTCGATGCCGCCGGTGACCCTCGACCTGCTCCAGAATCCGCGGGTGGCGAGCACCGGCCACGACAGCCCGGAGGTCTGGGCGGCGGTCATCAGCGCGACGCTCGCCTCGTAGCGTGCCCGGGCACGGGCGGACAGCAGGTAGAGCACCAGCACGCCGGCCAGTGGAACCGCGGCGAAGATGGCCAGGCGCGTCGCGCGCGGGATGCCCACCAGTGCCGCGAACTGCTCGGGAAGGCCCGCGCACAGGCCGCTCGCCCGGTAGCACTGCACGCCGACCAGCTCGATGCTGACCGTTCCGAGCGCCATCACATACAGCAGGGTCAGCCCGAGCCCGAAGGCGCGCACGTAGCCGGACCCGTGGCCGCCCTCCCAGACGTGCGGGTCGCCCTGGTCGGGAATCCGCCTGGTCCAGTAGGCGACATTCACCAGGCCGAACGGGAGCAGCAGGAACCAGCCGACGTGCACGACGAGCTGCCCGATACCGGCGAGAGCACCGCCGTCGGACCTGGCCAGCGCTCCCCACGAGTACGCCTCTCGGCGCACGCCATCGGGAGCCGCGGATGCCCGCTCGCGCCAGAAGCCGCCGAGGTCGTCGCCTCGATCCCGGGTGATGTCGTCCACCTCGCGTTCGAGCATCTCGGCCGGAGGGGTGTTCTTGATGCCGTGGATGCGCAGCTCGAGCACCCTTTCAGGGTCGTCGGCATGGCGTCGCGGGCGAAACCTCTCGAATACCAGCATCCCCGCTCCCATCGTCGGATGCGGGACACGATACTCGCGGCGAACGGCCCGGTCCACGGGCACCCCGGACGGGGCCGACGCACGGGCGCGGGCACCGTCCACAGCATCCGCCCCGCCCGACGCAGCGCTACGGCCGCGCGACGTTCCGGCGCAACAGGTCGATGCGCGCCTGCAGCTGGCTCACCGTGGCGGAGGCAACGGCCGGGCCGCCGCACGCGCGACGCAGCTCCGCGTGGATGAGGCCGTGCGGCTCCCCGGAAAGCTTCGCGCGCATGCCGACGAGGCTGTTGAGCAGCTTCCGCTGCTCGACCAGGGTGCGGTACAGCGGGGCGGGCTCTGGCGGCTCGCCGGACTCGGCCCTGCGGCGGTCCCGCTCGGTGCCGCGGCGCGACTGCCGCGCCTGCCGCTGCTTGAGCAGGTCGCTCACCTGCTCCGGTTCGAGCAGGCCGGGGATGCCGATGAAGTCGAACTCCTCGTCACTTCCGGGCTCGGCCAGCGAGCCGAACTCCTCGCCATCGAACAGGACGCGGTCGAAGGTCGCCGACGACTCGATCGCTTCCCACGTGAACTCGTTCAGGAGCTCGGAGGAGGCCTTCTCCTCCTTCTCGGCGGCATCCATCAGGTCGTCGTCGAGGCTGTCGTCGTCGTTGCTCTCGCGGTCGAGGGCGTGGTCGCGCTCGCGTTCGAGCGTCGCCGCAAGCGCCATCAGCGAGGGAACGCTGGGGAGGAAGATGCTCGCGGTCTCGCCTCGCCGCCTCGTGCGCACGAATCGGCCGATCGCCTGGGCGAAGAACAACGGGGTCGAGGCGGAGGTCGCGTAGACACCGACTGCGAGTCGCGGAACATCGACACCCTCCGAGACCATGCGCACCGCGACCATCCAGCGGCTCGTCCCGTGGGCGAACGCGTCGATCCGGTCGCTCGCCTCCTTCTCGTCCGAAAGAACGATTGTCGGCGCTTCGCCGGTGATCTCCCGCAGGATGCCGGCGTAGGCCTTGGCGGTGAAGTGGTCGGTCGCGATCACCAGGCCCCCGGCATCCGGGATCGAATGGCGCACCTCGCTGAGGCGCTGGTTGGCGGCGCGGAGCACGGCGGGGATCCACTCGCCCTCCGGGTTCAGCGCGGTGCGCCAAGCCTGCGCGGTGACGTCCTTCGTGTCGCCCTCGCCGAGCCTGGCCTCCATCTCGTCGCCCATCCTGGTGCGCCAGCGCATCTTGCCGGCGTAGGCCATGAAGATGACGGGGCGAACCACACCGTCGGCGAGGGCGCGACCGTAGCCGTAGTTGTAGTCGGTCTGGGAGAGCCGGATGTTGTGCTCGTCCCGCAGGTAGCTGACGAACGGGATCGGCGCCGTGTCGGAGCGGAACGGCGTGCCGGTCAGCGACAGGCGCCGCGTGGCAGGCTCGAACGCCTCCCGGATCGCATCGCCCCAACTCAGCGCGTCGCCGCCGTGGTGCACCTCGTCGAGGATCACCAGGGTGCGGCGGTCCTCTGTCAGTGAGCGGTGCAGCGCCGGGGCCATGGCAACCTGTGCGTAGGTGACGACAACACCGTGGAACTGCCGCCCACCGGTTCCGTGGTTGTTGCGGAAGCCCGGGTTGAGGCGGATGCTGGCGCGGTGGGCCGCTTCGGCCCACTGGCGCTTGAGGTGCTCGGTCGGAGCGACCACGGTGATCCTGTCGATCGCGCGCCTGGCGAGCAGTTCTGCCGCGAGTCGAAGTGCGAACGACGTCTTTCCTGCGCCCGGTGTCGCGGCGGCGAGGAAGTCACGCGGCTCGGTTTCGAAGTAGAGGTCGAGGGCCTCGGCCTGCCACGCCCGCAACCGTTGCGCCGTACCTCTGGCCGCCCGCTCCGGGAAGGCCGGGGAGAGGTGTTCGGCGGCGAAGGTGCCGAACGTCGAGGGGATGCTCACTGGATGAAACTTTACCGTCCGGTCGCCTGTTAAACGAACGGACTCCCCGCCGGGTGGGCGGGGAGTCCGTTGTCACTTCGTGTGCGGAGCGGCTATGACCGGCGTCCGCGGGTCACGAGACCGAAGATGAGCAGCACGAGAATCGAGCCGCCGATCGCGAGCAGCCAGGTCTGGATCGAGAAGAAGTCCTCCAGTGGCGCGTTGAACAGCGCGCTTCCGATGAAACCGCCAAGCAGGGCGCCGACGACGCCGAGCACCAGGGTGAGCAGCCATCCACCGCCCTGGTTGCCGGGAAGAATTGCCTTCGCGATTGCGCCAGCGAGCAATCCAAGAATGATCCAACCAATGATTCCCATAACGACCTCCCAGTCGATCGTGGTGCTGCAGATGTCCAGCTACAGCTGGGATCGAACCCGATTTGGGCTCAATCCCGAGTGCATCGTGTGTGATGCGGGAATCTACTCTGCCATGCCCCCCGAGTAGGGCACAAGTTGAGCTGAGTCTTTTTCGTGAGGGGTAGAGGAATTTCGGCAATTTGGGTAGGAGTTTCTGTCAGGTGGCGTTGGTCCGGTCGATGAGGCACTCTGGGGAGCATGACTCAGCATCACCCGTGGTCGCGGTACGTGGCCCTCGGCGACTCCTTCACCGAGGGCATCGGTGACCCGGAACCGCGATCGCCGGGCGGCCACCGGGGCTGGGCGGATCGGGTTGCCGAGGTCCTCGCGACCCGCACCGACGGTTTCGCCTACGCGAACCTCGCCATTCGCGGACGTCTATTGCAGCAGATCATCGACGAGCAGGTCGAGACCGCGTTGGAGCTGCGCCCCGACCTCATCACCCTGTCTGGCGGTGGCAACGACATCATCCGGCCCAACACCGATCCCGACGTGATCGCCGATCGGCTCGAGGGGGCGGTGGAGCGACTGCGGTCGGACGGCGCGACCGTCGTGCTGTTCAACGGGCCGGACATCGGAATGACTCCGGTGCTGAATCGCTCCCGCGGAAAGGTCGCGATCTACAACGAGAACCTGCGCGCGATCGCCGCCCGCCACGACGCGATCATCGCTGACATGTGGGCGCTGCGCGAGCTGAAGGACCCACGCATGTGGGCGCCGGACCGGCTGCACTTCTCGCCCATCGGTCACACAACGATCGCGCGAATGGTTCTGGACTCGCTGGGCGTCGAGAACGAGCTTGAGCCCTACAACCCGGAACCGCTCCCCCACCGCCCGTGGCGACAGGCGCGCGTCGAGGACATGGGCTGGGCTAGGGAGTACCTCGTGCCGTGGGTTGTGCGGCGGATTCGCCACCAGTCATCCGGTGACGGCGTCAGCGCCAAACGGCCGACGGCCGACGGCATGTCGGGACCGGGCCGCGAAACGGTCGGCCCCGACGCGGCTCAGCGTCCGTAGGCGGATGCCGCGGGGCAGTCGAACGGATCGCCCCCCGCCGCGAGGCCGACACGGTTCAGGTACTGGATGACGATGCCGTAGGACTGCATGAGCGAGGTCTCGGTGTACGGAATCTTGTGGGTCGCGCAGTACTCCTTCGCGATCTCCTGTGCCCTCGCGAGGTGCGGCCGGGGCATGTTCGGGAAGAGGTGGTGCTCGATCTGGTAGTTCAGGCCACCCATGAAGGTGTCCATCGCCCAGTTGCCCTTGATGTTGCGCGAGGTCAGCACCTGGCGGCGCAGGAAGTCGACCTTGGCATCGCGGGGAAGGATCGGCATTCCCTTGTGGTTCGGCGCGAAGGACGCGCCCATGTAGAGGCCGAAGACCGCGAGCTGAACTCCGATGAAGGCGAATCCGAGTCCGACCGGAAGAGTCAGGAAGATGACGGCGACGTAGGCGGAGAGGCGGGTGACGATCATCCCGATCTCGACCCAGCGCTTGTCGACCTTGCCGCGTCCGAACACGGTCTTCAGGCCGAGGATGTGCAGGTTGAGACCTTCGAGCAGGAGGGCGGGGAAAAACAGGTAGCCCTGGCGCTTGGTTGCCCAGGCGTAGAGTCCCTTCGCCTTCGCGGCATCCTCCGGAATGAACGACACGAAGTCTCGCTCGATGTCCGGGTCCTTGCCGATGATGTTGGGGTTCGCGTGGTGACGGCTGTGCTTGGTCATCCACCAGGAGTAGCTGATGCCCACGAAGAGGTTCGCGAGAATGCGGCCGGCGAGGTCGTTCGTCTTGCCGGATTCGAAGACCTGGCGGTGCGCGGTCTCGTGGGCGAGGAAGGCGTACTGGGTCAGGATGATGCCGAGCGCGGCCGCCATGAGCAGCTGGAACCACGAGTCGCCGAGGAGGATGAATCCCGTGATGACGCCGCCCAGCGCGGCGGTGACGATGCTGAACATCATGACGTAGAAGCCCGTGCGGCGCTGGAGCAGCCCGGCGTCGCGCACGGTCCGCAGCAATGACGAGTATTCCGTCGTGGGATTTGCCCGGCTTCCGCCCGGCTTCGTCTTGGTAAAGGTGACGACAGGCGACGCGATGGATTGTCCGCTCATAAAGTTGGAGCCCCGTTCCGGCTGTTGACTTCCCAGTCGAAATGTACGAGCGATTGCTCTCGCGGATTACGCAATTATATCCGGCGACCTGTGAAAAGCGTGGAAAGAGCTCCATCGGGGTTGCTGTCGCCGCCGGGCAGCAATTCGAGGGGATGCGAGAGGCGCCACCACGGTCCCGGATCTGCGATGTCGGCATCGAGCACGAGCGGCACGCGCACCTGCGCGGCGCCGACCGTGAAGGTCACCTCCCCGATGGCCTCGCCGCGGGCGGCCTTCACGAGCGGCTGCACGGTGACGTCGCCGCTCACCGGCGTGTCGGACCATACGAGAACGGACGAGGCTTCCTCGGCGACGGCATTGGCGCTCTGGCCCCACTTGGTGGAGTAGGACGCGAACACTTCGCCCTTCTCGGCGAGCGGAACCTCGTGGAACCCCTCTGCGATGCCGTCGACGAGCGATCGGATCGCGGCCTCGAGCGATTCGCGGTTCTCGCCACCGAGGACGACCCCCACGACTGTCACCACGGACGATCCGATCGTGTAGTCGGTCGAGAACAGCAGGCACGAGCCCGCCTCGTCGAGCGTTCCCGTCTTGATCCCATCGATGCTCTCGACGCCGAGCAGCGTGTTCGTGTTTGTGAGGGTGCCGACATAGGGCACCTCGACGCTCTTCGAGGCGACGATGTCGGAGACCACGGGATTGTGGAGTGCGAGCTTGGCGATTCGGAGGAGGTCGGGAACGCTGCTGACGTTGCTCGGCGACATGCCCGTGGGCTCGACGATAACGGTGGAGTCGAACCCGCCCTCCGTGAGCCACACCGCCGTCGCGGTCGCAAACTCGGCCTGCGACCCGAATGCCCAGTCGACGAGGGACTCTGCGTAGTTGTTCGCCGAGGAGACGAGCACGACCTCGAGCAGGTCGCGCTGGCTCATCGCAAGGCCGGCCGTGACCGGCTCGACGGTGCCGCCCACTCGCTGGTACTTGCCGTACAGCGCGACGTCGGCCTGATCGAAGACGATTGAGGGGCCGTCCTCGCCCACGGCAAGTGGTTTCGCGTCGAGCACGACGAGGGTCGAGATGACCTTGCTGATACTCGCGATCGGCAGCGCGTTCGTCGAGCCGCTCGAGGCCAGCACCCCATCGAATCCGACCGCGGAGATCCCGCTTGCCCCGACGCCGGGGAACATGAGCTCGGAGGCATCGCGCACCGGCGTCACGAACTGGGTGATGCTCGCACTCGCGGGACCGATGGGGGCCATCAGGGTCACCGGGAGGTACACGCCCCCGGCGGCGACGGTGGCAAGGATCAGGGCTGCTGCAACCCGCCGTCGGATCAGTGCCGAGCGGCTGTGAGTGGACACGTGGTAATGCTAAGCCAACTCCGGAGCAACCTCTGGACCCCGTGGCGGCGCGCTCCTAGGCTGGCAGAATGCAGCGTCGCGCGTTCGAGACCGCGGCGATCACGGGCTACGGCAGCCGGGCGTCCTGGGATGCCGCGGCGGTCGAGATCCTCGCCGTCATGCTCGAGCGCTGGGAACTCGCCCCCGGCGCGGTGTTCTCGGGTGGCTACGCCGCAACGGTGCTCGCCGTCACGCGGTCCGACGGCACCCCCGCTGTCCTGAAGATCGGTTTCCCGCACGCCGAGGGGGTACCGGAAGCGATCGCCCTCGAGGCCTGGCCCGCCGGAACGGCGCCCGTCGTGCTGCGCCAGGATCCGTGGACGTGGTCGATGCTTCTCGAGCGGATCGAGCCGGGCGTTCCGCTCTCCGCCGCCGACACCGGTGTCGACGCGGCGCTGCAGGCCGCCGGCAAGCTCCTCGCCCGCATCGCGGCGGCCGAGCCGGTGTTCGGCATCCCGTCGCTGAGGTCGGTCGCGCAAGCGTACGCGGCGGCCGCCCGCCAGCGGTTCGACGCGCACCGTCCGAATCTCGACGAGTTTGAGGCGACCGAGCTCGTGGCGGCCGGACTCGACGAGCTCGAGAAGCTCGCCGGAACGGGAATCGAAACTTCGATGGTGCACGGCGACTTCAACCCGGGCAACATTCTGCAGTCCGCTGCCGGGCTCGTCGCCGTCGACCCGAAGGCGATGATCGGCGACCCCGCGTACGACCTCTGGCCGCTGGTCAGCCAACTCGGTTCCCCCGCCGACAGGCCCGATCCGCAGGGCACCCTCGCGCGCCAGCTCGCGATCGCGGCCGATGCCGCCGGCGTCGACCCCGTCCGCGCGGCCCGCTGGTCATTCGCGCGCTCGGCGCTGAACGTCAGCTGGTACCTCGACGAGCGGCAGCCGCGCCTCGCCGCGCGCGACGCCGAGCTGCTGCGGGCCTGGGCGGGCGTGCTCGCCGGCATCCGAACGGGGACGGGAATCTAACGCAGAGCCCAGAGGGCGACCGCGCTCGCGGCGGCGACGTTGAGGGAGTCGACCCCGTGCCCCATCGGGATCGTCACGATCGAATCGGCGTAGGACAGGGCGGCGCGGCTGAGGCCGTCGCCCTCGGAGCCGAGCAGGATCGCGACCTTCTCCGGTGCGTTCGCCGCGAACTCGTCGAGGCCGACGGCATCCGCCGCCAGGGCGAGCGCCGCGATATGGAAGCCCGCGGCCGCGAGGATCTGCGCGCCCTCTGGCCAGTCCGGCAACCGCGTCCATGGCACCTGCAGCACAGTGCCCATGCTCACCCGCACGCTTCGGCGGTAGAGGGGGTCGGCGCAGCGCGGCGTCACGAGAACGGCGTCGGCGCCGAGCCCCGCGACGGAGCGGAAGATCGCGCCCACGTTGGTGTGGTCGACGATGTCCTCGAGCACGACGACGCGGCGCGCGTTCGCGAGCAGATGCGCGGCGGGAGGCAGCGCCGGGCGGTGCATCGCCGCGAGGGCGCCGCGGTGGAGGTTGTAACCGGTGAGGCTCTCGAGCAACGCGGCATCGCCCACGAACACGGGAATGTCGAAGGGGTCGAGCAGGGGCCGGAGGGCGTCGAGCCACTGCTCCTGCAGGAGCACCGACCTCGGCTGGTGGCCTGAGGCGATCGCGCGCGCCATGACCTTGCTCGACTCGGCAATATAGAGGCCGCCGGCCGGCTCCGACACGCGGCGCAGGGCCACGTCGGTGAGTCCGGAGTAGTCGGCGAGCCCCGGCTCGTCCAGCGTGGATATTCGGATGACGCGCATTCGGCTTCCTCTCGTGCGGTGGCCGAACGGTTCGCTGCCAGCAACTTGAAACATATCGGACCCACCAGTTGTCTATCCTGAAGTGGTCGCGTTGGCCCTCCGGCCCGAACGGGCACTGCAAGGGAGTATCGATGGTGGCACCGAATGCGGCTGACGTCGACACCGTGGGTGCGGGCGACCTCGCGGCGGCCGTCGAGGTGCTCGCCGGACGCACCGTCGCGGTGCTCACCGGTGCCGGGATAAGCACGGACTCGGGTATCCCCGACTACCGCGGCGCCGGGGCACTCCCCCGCAACCCGATGACGTTCCAGCAGTTCATCAAGGATCCCGAGTACCGCAAGCGCTACTGGGCGGGCAGCCACCTCGGCTGGCGCCAGTTCGACGACGCCCAGCCCAACGATGGGCACCGGGCGCTCGCCGAACTCGAACTCGCCGGCGTCGTCAACGGGGTCATGTCCCAGAACGTCGACGGGCTGCACCTGCGGGCCGGCTCCCAGCGCGTCGTCGACCTGCACGGCACGATGGACCGGGTGCGCTGCCTCACCTGCGGGCAGGGGTTCGCCCGCTCCGACATCGCCCTTCGCCTGGCCCGGGAGAACCCGTGGCTCGATGAACCAGGCGCTCGCGAGCTTGCGCCCGACGGCGACGTCGAGGTTGGCAGCATCGACGGCTTCGTGACACCGGACTGCACCGTCTGCGGCGGCGTGCTCAAGCCCGACATCGTCTTCTTCGGCGAGTTCATCCCCACCGAGAAGTTCGCCGAGGCGACCGCGCTCATGCAGGCCGCCGACGCGCTGCTCATCGCGGGCTCGTCGCTCGTGGTGAACTCCGGCATCCGGCTGCTCGACCAGGCCGCCAAGCGCAAGCTTCCCATCGTCATCATCAACCGCGGCGTCACCCGAGGCGACCTGCGTGCCACTGTGAAGATCGACGGCGGAACGTCACAGCACCTCGCCGCACTTGCGGCGCAACTCAGATCATGACCCACCTGTACCTCGTGCGGCACGGCGAGACCGACTGGAACGCCGCGCGGCGCATCCAGGGGAGCACCGACATCCCGCTCAACGAGACCGGCAGGGCGCAGGCCCGCCGAACCGGCCGCCTTCTCGCCTCCCGACAGTGGGATGCCGTCGTGGCGAGCCCGCTGTCGCGCGCGTTCGAGACCGCCAGCATCATCGCGGACGAGATCGGCCTGCCCGAGCCAGAGCGCCTCGACTCGATCGTGGAGCGTCGGTATGGGGCCGCCGAGGGTCTGGACTACCAGACGCTCGATGCGACCTACCCCACGGGCGTGCCGGTCCCCGGTCGAGAGAGCCGGCACGCGGTCGCCGCGCGCGTGCTGCCGGCCCTCGCCGACCTCGCCGAGCGGCACCTCGGACAGCGGATCGTGGTGGTCTCGCACGGCGGCGTCATTCGCACGGTGCTGAACTCGGTGGCGCCCGGCGAGGCACGGTTCCGGGGCGTGCCGATCACCAACGGATCGATCCATAGATTCCTCTACACGGAGGGCGCGCTCGAGCTCATGGCCTTCGACGATCCGATCGAGTTCGAGTCGATCGAGCCCGGTACAGCCGACTTCGACCTGCAGAACGCGATTGCCGCGAGGGAAGATGGTCGCTCGAGCTGACCGCCTCGGGCGACGGCGGGTCGGTCAGCGTGTGCGGCGCCGGATTCGCGGCGAGGTGCGCCAGCTCCACGGCTTCCACCACTTGCGGTTGCGCGGCGGAAGCGTTTCGATGAGCGTCAAAAGGCGTCTCGCCGACTCCTCCCAGGAGAAGACCTGCGACTGGGAGATGGCGAGCCCGGTGAGCTCGTTCCAGCGGTCCGGCTGGTCGACCGCCGTGACGGCATCGGCGAACGCCCGGGCACTGTGCGGGTCGAAGTAGGTTGCCGCCGGCCCGCCGACCTCGCGGAACACTGGGATGTCGCTGATGACGAGCGGGGTTCCCGCCGCGAGCGCCTCGATGAGCGGGATACCGAACCCCTCGTCGAAGCACGCGGACACCATTGCGGTCGAGGCCTTCAGCAACTCGAGGTAGCGCTCGTCGCTCACCCCGTTCTCGAACACGACGGATCCGGCCGGGGCGAGCGCGGCGAGCCGTTCCCGAGCCTCGTCGGAGACGCGGCTCAGCAGGTGCAGGGTGTAGCCGGGCAGGAACTCCATCCCGCGCACGAGCGTCTCGACGTTCTTGTTGGGCATGAACGTGCCCATGTAGACGAGGGTCTTCGTGTCGTCGTAACGGCGCGGTGGGAGGCCGAGTTGGTCGACGCCCGGGCGGATCGAGGTGATCGGACGCCTGGTCAGGCGCGCATCCGTCATCAGTCCCTTGCAGGTGTTCGACCCCGTGACGACGGCCTCGCCGCGATTCAGCGCCATCCGCTGGGGGATGTAGGTGAAGTGGAAGCCCCACCAGATCGTGCGTACCAACAAGCTGAAGTCACGCGGCGGCTTTCGGGTCTTGTAGAACACCATGTCGTGAAGGGTGAGGATGAGCCGGAACCGCCGGTGCGCCGACCCCACCGTCTGCATCGGGCTGAACACGACGTCCGGCGAGAAGCGGTTGATCCACAGGGCGACCCACGGCTCGAGCGGGCTCTGCGCTCGAGGAATCATCACCCAGGGCAGGTCGGGGAGCATGGTCAGCTGGCGCTCGTCGTGGATCATCATCGTGACCGGATGCAGCTTGGCGAAGGCACCGACGAGTCCGGCCGTGTACCGGCTGATCCCGTCGTGGCGGACGAGCCGGATGTACCGGCAGTCGAAGAGGACCTTCACGGCTGCGGCAGGTCGTCGAGGAACGACGTGATTGCTTCGGCCGCGAGTGCCGGAACCTCGTAGTGGATCAGGTGCCCGACGTCGGCCAGGACCCGGAGGGTGGCATTCGACATCATTCGCTCGAGCTCGAACTGCGCGGCGACCGGGGTGATGTCGTCGCGGGCGGCGGCGACGAGCAGGGTCGGCACCGTGATGCGTGCGGCGAACGCGCTCACGTCGGTGCTGATCGATGCGCGGAACCCCTCGACGACGACGTCGCGGTTCGCGTACCGGCTGAAGTAGGTGTGGTGCTCGTTGTGGATCCAGCGGCGCAGCGATCGCGTGCGGGTCTTGGTCATGCTCGAACTCATGAACTGCACGACGAACCAGCTGTTGAGCAGTCGGTGGCCGAGCTTCTCCGGGAGCTTCGAGGCGAGTTCGTAATAGGCGACGGTGACCTTCGTCGCAAGCTGCCGTGGACCCCGCAGCCCTGACGTCGCAATCGGGTTCACCATGATCAGGGCAGGCGTCGCGAGACCGTCGACGAGGGCGTTCGCGGCGACGATCGTGCCGAACGAATGCCCGAGGATGATCGCGCGGCCGGCGAGCCCGAGCGCATCGACGAAGGCCGTGAGCCAGGCCGCATAGCCGGCGACCGAGTGTGGAACGTCGGTGAGCGGCGTCGACTCGCCGAAGCCCGGAAGGTCGGGGCTGATGAACCGGATGCCGGGGAGCTGCGCGATGATCGGCTCGATCCCGTGGTGCTCACCGCGGTAGCCGTGCGCGATGACGATCGTGAAGGGCGAATCCGCCGCACCGTAGGTCCAGAAGCGGGTCGTGCTGCCGAGTACCGTCACCTCGTCTTTCTCGACGGGGATTGCCGCGAGAAGTGATGCAAAAGGCGATTCGATGCTCATTGGTCTCCAGCATAGGGACGAGAAACCGCCGCGTAGCGCGAAAGGCCTTCTAGACTCGTAACGAATTTGTTAATAGCGGCCCGCCGGCCGAGAGGAAGACGTGAGCTTTACTGCACCCATCCAACTGCCCGGATTGACTCTCGACCCCCAGTGGTACCGACGCGCTGTCTTCTACGAAGTCATGGTCCGCTCGTTCGTCGACAGCAACGGCGACGGCGCCGGAGACCTGGCCGGGCTCATCGGCAAGCTGGACTATCTCCAGTGGCTCGGCATCGACGCGCTGTGGCTGCCGCCGTTCTACCAGTCGCCGCTGCGCGATGGTGGCTACGACGTGTCGGACTTCACGGAGGTACTGCCGGAGTTCGGCACCCTTGACGAGTTCCGGGACCTCGTCACCAAGTCGCACGAGCGCAACATGCGCATCGTCATCGACTATCCGCTCAACCACACCTCGGACCAGCACGACTGGTTTCAGCAGTCCCGCTCCGACCCGGATGGACCATTCGGCGACTACTACGTGTGGAGCGACACCGACAAGAAGTACGAGAACATCCGGATCATCTTCATCGATACCGAGGAGTCCAACTGGACCTTCGATCCGATCCGCCGCCAGTTCTTCTTCCACCGCTTCTTCGCCCACCAGCCCGACCTCAACTTCGAGAATGAGGCCGTGCGCGAGGCCGTGTTCGACACCATCCGCTTCTGGATGGACCTCGGAGTCGACGGCATCCGGCTCGATGCGATCCCGTACCTGTTCGAATCCGACGAGGGCAACGGCGAGGGCGAGCCGCCGACGCACGAGTTCACCAAGCAGCTGCGCGAGATGGTGGACCGGGACTACCCCGGTCGCATCCTGATCGCCGAGGCGAACCAGTGGCCTCGCGAGGTGGCCGCGTTCTTCGGCACGAACGAGGAGCCCGAGTGCCACATGGCATTCGACTTCCCCGTCATGCCACGGATCTTCTACTCGTTGCGGTCGCAGAACGCCGCCGAGCTGATCAGCGTGCTGTCGGAGACGCTCGACATCCCCGACGGCGCAGGCTGGGGCGTGTTCCTCCGCAACCACGACGAGCTCACCCTCGAGATGGTGTCGGAGGAGTACCGGCAGGCCATGTACGGCTGGTACGCGTACGACCCCCGGATGCGCTCCAACATCGGCATCCGCCGTCGCCTCGCTCCCCTGCTCGACAACTCGCGCGCGGAGCTCGAACTCGCCCATGCGCTGCTCTTCTCCCTGCCGGGAAGCCCATTCCTCTACTACGGCGACGAAATCGGCATGGGCGACAATATCTGGCTGCCCGACCGCGACAGCTCACGCACGCCGATGCAGTGGACCCCGGACCGCAACGCCGGCTTCTCGACCGCCGACCCCGGCAAGCTGTTCCTGCCGGTCGTGCAGTCGCTCGTGTACAACTACAACCTCACCAACGTCGAGTCGCAGCTTGCCCAGTCCCGCTCGCTCCTGCACTGGGTGCGCAACGTAATCCACGTGCGCAAGGCGCATCCGACCTTCGGCCTCGGCACCCTCACGGTGCTCGAGACCAACCACGAGTCGGTTCTCGCCTTCGTGCGCTCGTACGGAGGCTCCGGCACCCAGTTCGGCGACTCCGCCGAAGACGTGCTGTGCGTGTTCAGCTTCGCCCACAACCCCGTCTCGGTCACCGTCAAGGTTCCCGGCTTCGAGGGGGCGGCGACGTGGGACCTGTTCGGCGGGGCCGAGTTCCCGACGGTCGGGGCCGAGGGCGAGGTCAACCTGACGCTTGCGACGCAGAGCTTCTACTGGCTGCACCTCGGAACACCGTCCGGTGTCGGTGGTCGGCCCTAGAGTGACGGTGTGAGTGACACCTGGTACGACAAACTCGGCGTGTTCGACCTCGAGACGACCGGCATCGATGTGGAGTCGAGCCGGATCGTCTCGGCCTATGTCGGAGTGATCGATTCATTCGGCGCGCCGAAGGGGGTGGCGTGGCTCGCCGACCCCGGCGTCGAGATCCCTGCCGGGGCGAGCGCCGTGCACGGCATCACCACCGAGCGCGCGCGGGCCGAGGGTCGGCCAGCGGAGGAGGTCGTGGCCGAGATCGTCTCGGTGCTGCGCGCACTGCTCGCGCAGGGCGTGCCCATCACGATCTACAACGCCCCCTACGACCTCACCCTGCTCAACCGCGAGGCCATCCGGTACGGCATCGAGCCCCTCGACACGCCGGGCCCGATCATCGATCCCCTCGTGCTCGACAAGGCGATGGACACCTACCGCAAGGGCAAACGCACGCTCGCGAGCGCTGCGGATGTCTACGGCGTCGAACTGATGGACGCGCACGACGCGACCGCGGATGCCGTGGCCGCCGGCAGGGTCGCGCAGGCAATCGCGCGCAAGTTCGCCACGGAGCTCGGTGACGATACCGCGGTGCTGCACACGCGGCAGGTGCAGTGGTGCGCCGATCAGGCCGCGAGCTTCCAGTCCTACAAGCGGCGCACGACGCCGGACTTCGTCGCCGATGGGGCCTGGCCGCAGCGCTGAGACCTCGTCGCAGCGCCAAGGTGCGCGGCATGTCGCCGAGCGTGTCACCGGCGTTAACGACGAGAGCGACCGGTGAGACCCTCGGGTCTCAGCGGTCGCTCTCGCAGACTGCTGGTTAGGAGCCGAAGCCCTTGTAACGCGTGTTGAACTTCTCGACGCGGCCGGCGGAGTCCATGATCCGCTGCTTGCCCGTGTAGAACGGGTGCGACTCGGAGGAGATCTCGACGTCGATGACCGGGTACGTGTTGCCATCCTCCCACTCGATCGTCTTCGCACTGCCGACCGTCGAACGGGTCAGGAACGTGGCGCCGGAGGCGAGGTCGCGGAACACGACGGGCAAGTACGTGGGGTGGATGTCAGACTTCATGGCGATTCCTTGGGATTCGAAAGTGGATTGCAGTGTGTTGCGAAAAGTTCAGCGGCCTGTGGCCCAACCATCGATGTTATCAGATGGCACGGCCTGCGTCAGGCCGCGCGGGCAGCGAAACGTCCGTCTCGCTCCTCGACGACAAGCTCGAGGCCAAATGCGCCACCGAGGTTGTCGGCGGTCAGCACGTCGCGGATGGGCCCCGACGCGCGAATGCCCCCGGCCTCAAGGATCAGCGCGTGGCTGAAGCCGAGCGGGATCTCCTCGACATGGTGGGTGACCATGATGATCGCGGGGGCTGTGGGGGCGCTGGCGTAGCCGCCGAGGATCTTGAGCAACTCCTCCCTGGCACCGAGGTCGAGGCTCGCGGCGGGCTCGTCGAGGAGGAGCAGCTCCGGGTCGGTCATGATCGATCGGGCGATCTGCACGCGCTTCTGCTCGCCGTCGCTGAGGTCGCCGAAATGACGGTCCGCGAGGGTGTCGAGCTTCCACTCTGCCAGGACGCGGCGTGCGCGGCGCGTGTCGATGTCGTCGTAGTTCTCGTTCCATCGGCCGGTGACGGCGTAGGCGGCCGTCATCACGACGTTGAGCACGGTCTCGGTCGGAGGGATTCGCCGGGCGAGGGCGGTGGACGCGAAGCCGATGCGCGGCCGCAGCTCGAACAGGTCGGTCTTGCCGAGGGTGTCGTCGAGCACGACGGCGGTGCCGCCGCTCGGGTGGATCATCGCCGCGGCGATCTGCAGCAACGTGGTCTTGCCGGCGCCGTTGGGGCCGAGGATCACCCAGCGTTCGTCGTCGTTGACGGTCCAGGAGACCGAGTCGAGAATGGTGTTGCCGCCCCGTACAACGGAGACGCCACTGAGCTGCAGAACACGTGCCATTCTCCAACCCTAGGCCACCGCGGGGGGACCGGCGGTGAGCCCCGCGGGAACTAGACCAGTGAGTCGTAGATGCGCTGGGTCTCGAGCGCGATCTTGTCCCAGCCGAACTCCTTCTCGGCACGAATCCGACCGGCGGCACCGTACTTCGCAGCGGTCTCGGGGTCGCCCGTGACCTCGATGAGGGTCGCCGCCAGATCGTTGACGAACCGGTCCGGGTCGATCGGGGTGCCGGTGCCGTCCTGCATCTGCTCGATCGGCACAAGGCGTCCCGTCACACCGTCGTCCACGACCTCGGGGATGCCGCCGGTGGCGGTGCCGACCACGGCGGCGCCACAGGCCATCGCCTCGAGATTGACGATGCCGAGCGGTTCGTAGACAGAGGGGCAGACGAAGGTCGTCGCGACGCTCAGCACGGCGGAGAGCTCGTGCTGGCTCAGCAGGCGATCGATCCAGACGACTCCCGAGCGCTCACGGGCGAGCTCGGCCATACCGGCCTCGACCTCGGCGAGGATCTCCTTGGTGTCGGGCGCGCCAGCGCAGAGTACGAGCTGCACCTCCGGGGGCAGCTGCTGTGCGGCGCGCAGGAGGTAGGGAAGACCCTTCTGCCGGGTGATCCGGCCGACGAACACCACCGATGGGCGGTCGGGATCGATGCCGAGACCGCGCACCAGATCCGGATCGTCGACCGGCTTCCACTTCGCAAGGTCGATGCCGTTGTAGACGGTCTCGACCTTGTTCGGATCCAGCGAGGGATAGGCGCGCAGGATGTCGCGCCGCATTCCGTCGCTCACCGCGATCACGGCATCCGCGCTCTCGAAGGCGTTCTTCTCGATCCAGCTGGAGATGCGGTATCCGCCGCCGAGCTGCTCTGCCTTCCAGGGCCGGAGCGGCTCGAGGCTGTGGGCGGTGACAACGTGCGGGATGCCGTGCAGCAGCGAGGCGAGGTGCCCGGCTCCGTTCGCGTACCAGGTGTGGGAGTGCACAAGATCGGCCCCGGCGACATCCTGGGCGATCTGCAGATCCACGCCGAGGGTCGCGAGGGTCGCGTTGGCGTCCTTCAGCTCATCCGGCACCGAATAGGCGAACACGCCCGGCTCGTCGCGGGGTGCGCCGAAGCAGCGCACGGTGACGTCGAGGGTGGGGCGAAGCGCCCGCACCAGTTCCGCGACGTGCACGCCAGCACCGCCGTACACCTCTGGTGGATACTCCCGAGTTATCAGATTGACCTTCACGGAGTGAACGCTAGTACAGCGTGAACTCGAGCCTCTACTGTTGAGGAATGTCATCGAAGAAGATCTTTGGAATTGTCCTCGCCGGTGGAGAAGGAAAGCGGCTCATGCCGCTGACCGCAGACCGGGCCAAGCCGGGAGTGCCGTTCGGCGGCAACTACCGCCTCATCGACTTTGCGCTCTCGAATCTGATCAACTCGGGCCTGCGGCAGATTGTCGTGCTGACCCAGTACAAGTCGCACAGCCTCGACCGCCACGTCTCACAGACCTGGCGCCTGTCGGGCCTCACGAACTCCTACGTCGCATCCGTTCCCGCCCAGCAGCGACTCGGAAAGCGCTGGTTCGCGGGATCCGCCGACGCGATCCTGCAGAGCCTCAACCTGCTCCGCGACGAGAAGCCCGACATCGTCGTCGTGGTCGGCGCCGACCACGTCTACCGCATGGACTTCAGCCAGATGGTTGCGGCGCACATCGAATCCGGTGCCGGCGTGACCGTGGCGGCCATTCGGCAGCCGATCGCACTCGCCGACCAGTTCGGCGTCATCGAGGTCAGCCCGGACGACCCGACCCGTATCAAGGCGTTCCACGAGAAGCCCAAGAACCCGGTCGGCCTGGCCGACTCCCCCGGGGAGGTGCTTGCGTCGATGGGCAACTACATTTTCGACGCCGACGTTCTCATGGATGCCGTGATCCGCGACGGCGAGCTGCCCGACTCGAAGCATGACATGGGCGGTGACATCGTTCCGTGGTTCGTGTCGCAGAATGACGCGGCCGTCTACGACCTGAACCGCAACGAGGTTCCCGGCGCAACCGATCGCGACCGGTACTACTGGCGCGACGTCGGCACGATCGAGTCGTTCTTCGACGCCCACCAGGACCTCATCTCGGCGCTGCCCGTCTTCAATCTCTATAACTCAGAGTGGCCGATCTTCAGCCAGCAGCTCAACTCGCCGCCGGCGAAGTTCGTCCGCGACTCCAGCGGCAACCTCGGCACGACGATCGACTCGATCGTGTCGCTCGGGTCGGTCTTGTCCGGCGCGCACATCGAACGCAGCGTGCTCGGGCCGTGGGCGACGATCGGCGGTGGAGCCAAGGTCACCGACTCGATCGTGTTCGACCGGGTGAAGATCGGTCCGAACGCCGTGGTGCGCCGGGCTATTCTGGACAAGGAAGTCGTGATCGAAGCCGGCGCGACGATTGGTGTTGATGCCGATGCCGACCGGGCTCGCGGATTCACCGTCACCGATTCCGGGATCACCGTTGTGGGCAAGGGAGTTCACGTCTCCGCCTAATTGCCACCCGCTCGCCGGTTGTGGCCGAAGCCACCAGGGAAGCGCATGGCCGGATTTCTTGTCGTTCTCGACGTCGACTCGACACTCATCGAGAACGAGGTCATCGAGTTGCTCGCGGATGCTGCGGGCTCGCTCGCCGAGGTCGCGCGGATCACCGCAAGCGCTATGAACGGGGAGCTCGACTTCGAGGAGAGCCTCCGGGCGAGAGTCGCGACGCTCGCGGGACTCCCGGTGTCGGTCTTCGACGAGGTCGCCGGGCTCATCCGCGTGACCGACGGGGTGCCCGAGATGATCCGCGGGGTGCACGCGGCGGGAGGGCGCGTCGGGGTTGTCTCGGGAGGGTTCCACGAGTTGGTCGACCCGATCGCGGAGCGGCTCGGCCTCGACTACTGGAGGGCAAACCGACTTGACATCGCGGGTGGGCTGCTCACCGGCGGACTGTCGGGCGCGATCGTCGATGCCGAGGCGAAGGCGCACACTCTGCGCGAATGGGCGGATGACTTCGGTGTGCCGCTGCGCCAGACGATGGCGGTCGGCGATGGCGCGAACGACCTGCCCATGATGGCCATCACCGGGCTGTCGGTCGGGTTCGACGCGAAGGCACCCGTGCGGGACGAGGCCGACATCCTCATGGACGTGCGCGACCTCGCGCAGCTGCTTCCGCTGCTCGGACTCTGCCGGGCCTGAGGTCGGCTAGTGGCCCATCCCGAGGCCGCCGTCAACGGGGATAACCGCCCCGGAGATGTAGGCGGCGTCGTCACTCGCAAGCCAGGTGATCACACGGGCGACCTCCTGCGGGGTGGCGAACCGTGCCGCGGGGATCGACTTCAGGTAGTCGGCCTGCTGCGCCTCGGACAGCTCGGCGGTCATGTCGGTCTCGATGAATCCTGGCGCGACCACGTTCGCCGTGATGCCGCGTGAGCCGAGCTCGCGCGTTACCGACCGCGCAAGTCCGATGAGACCGCTCTTCGAGGCGGAGTAGTTGACCTGGCCGGCCGAGCCGAGCAGGCCCACAACGCTCGAGACGAGCACGATTCGACCGAAGCGTGCCTTGAGCATTCCCTTCGAGGCGCGCTTGACCACACGGAACGCCCCGGAGAGGTTCGTGTCGATGACGTCGGTGAAGTCGGAGTCGCTCATCCGCATGAGGAGCATGTCACGGGTGATGCCGGCATTGGCGACGACCACCTCGACGGGCCCGAGCTCGGCCTCGATGCTCGTAAACGCGGCGTCGATCGAGGCGGCATCGGTGACGTCGGCGCGCACGGTCATGGTGCCGCCCGGGCCGTCACCGGACCGCGCGGTCACGGCGACACGGTGCCCGAGAGCAACGAATTCTTGAGCGATGGCAAAGCCGATTCCGCGGTTTCCGCCGGTGACGAGAACGGTCCTGGCAACGGTCATTGGTGACTCCCCTGGATCAGCGTGCAAACGGGGCGCTCCCGGCAAACTCCCACAAGCCTAGACGTAGGCTTAACCAGTCGTAGCTGGTTCCATCACTCAGCAGAAAACGTGTTCCATGGCTAAACCACAGGTCATCTCGTCGATCACCGCACTCCCGCAGTCCCCCCAGGACGATCGCAGGGCGCGCATGACGAAGTACCTCATTGCCATGGGAGTGCGCCTGGTCTGCATCGCCCTGTGCTTCGTCGTGCAGGGCTGGTGGCTCGCCGTCTTCGCAATCGCCGCGATCGTGCTCCCCTACTTCGCGGTGATCCTGGCAAATGTGGGGCATCAGGAGGCCGGCACCGTCGTGCGGCCGGGGTCGATCGTTCCGGTGCGCCCGCGCGAGCAGGCCGCCGACGGTGACGCTGCGTGATCCCACTCCCGGGAGCAGGGGTTGGCGCTGGATTGTCGCCGACCTGCTCGCGGGCGGGATGCTCGGGGGCTGCGACCTTCAACGTCAATTGGCGCAATCCCCGCATCCACGGTCCGGAGCGGGTCAAGGTGTGGCTGGCGTGCGATGAGCACCGCGAGTACCTGCACGACTATCTGCACGCCAGGGACTTCCCGGTTCGGGTGACCCCGCTGGCGGAGCGCGTCGATAGGGTTGAACTGTCATGAACCGTTGGAGATTCGCCCTCTCGAAGCGGTGGGCGGGTTACCTCGCGCTCACCGTCGTTGTCGCGATCGCCTGTTCGGGGCTCGGCCTGTGGCAGTTTGAGCGCCGCGCCGAGGCGCGCGCCGAGATCGATCGGATCGAGTCGAACTACGAGCGCCCGGCAGCGCCGGTGGGTGACGTGCTCGCCACGCCGGGTTCCTTCGAGGAGAGCCAGAAGTGGCTTCCGGTGCTGCTCGAGGGCACGTACCTCCCCGATGAGCAGCTTCTCGTTCGCAACCGCCCGTTCGCTGGCCGTCCAGGGTTCGAGGTTCTCACTCCCCTGCTCCTCGCCGACGGCACAGTGTTCGTCGTCGACCGCGGCTGGCTGCCAACGGGATCCGAACAGGACGCCCCCGACGACATTCCCGCCGCGCCGGCCGGCCCGGTGTCTGTCACGGCGCGGCTGAAGGCCAGCGAGCCTCTGCTCTCGAGTCGGTCGACAATTGCCGGTTCCGGCCAGATCCCCACGATTCACCTCCCCCAGATCGCCGAACTGCTCGACCGGCCCGCCTACACGGCGGCGTACGGGCTGGTGATCACCGAGAGCCCGGAGCCCGCGACCGCCCCGATGCCGTCGGTCACGCCGGTGCTGGACGAGGGCCCGCACCTGTCGTACGCGCTGCAGTGGTTTGTCTTCGCGATTCTCGCCTTCATCGGGCTCGGCTGGGCCCTGCGCCAGGAGTACCGCACCGTGAACGCGGACGACCCGGAGGAGAAGGAGCGCGCCGACGAACGCGCGCGGCGCCGCGCGGCCCGGGCGCCGTCCGACGACGAGTCGGAGGACGCGCTGCTCGAGGCGAGCGAACGCCGCTAGCGATCAGGCCAGGCTGATCAGGTCCGCGTAGTCCTTGTTCCAGAAGTCCTCGGTGCCGTCGGGCAGGATGAGCACGCGCTCCGGGTTCAGGGCCTCGACGGCGCCTTCATCGTGGCTCACGAGCACGACGGCGCCCGAGTAGTTCGAGAGGGCGTCGAGGATCTCCTCGCGGCTTGCCGGGTCGAGGTTGTTCGTCGGCTCGTCGAGCAGCAGCACGTTCGCGCCCGACACGACGATCATGGCGAGGGCGAGTCGGGTCTTCTCTCCGCCGGAGAGCACCCCGGCAGCCTTGTGCGAGTCGTCGCCCGTGAAGAGGAACGACCCGAGCACCCGCCGGGCCTCCATCTCGGTGATCGACGGCGAGGAGGAGACCATGTTCTCGAGCACGCTCCGCTTGACGTCGATCGTCTCGTGCTCCTGCGCGTAGTATCCGATCCGCAGTCCGTGCCCCGGCTCGATCTGGCCGGTGTCGGGTTTGTCGACGCCCGCGAGCATCCGGAGCAGCGTGGTCTTGCCCGCTCCGTTGAAGCCGAGCACGACGACCTTCGACCCGCGGTCGATCGCGAGGTCGACGGCGGCGAAGATCTCGAGCGACCCGTAGCTCTTGCTCAGGTTGGACGCCATGAGCGGGGTTCGGCCGCACGGCGCTGGCTCGGGGAAGCGAAGTTTGGCGACGCGGTCGACCGAGCGAACCTCGTCGAGACCCGAGAGCATCTTCTCCGCCCGACGCACCATCTGGTGCGCTGCGGCGGCCTTGGAGGCTTTCGCGCCGAACTTCGCGGCCTGCAGCTGCAGCACGGTCGCCTTCTTCTCGACGTTGACGCGCTCCTTCTTGCGGCGCTCCTCGTCGGCGGCCCGCTGGCGCAGGTAGTTCTTCCAGTTCATGTTGTACACGTCGATTACGGTGCGGTTGGCATCGAGGTAGAAGACGCGGTTGACGGTCTCCTCGACCAGTTCGATGTCGTGGCTGATCACGATCAGGCCGCCCTGGAATGACTTCAGGTAGTCCCTCAACCAGACGACGGAGTCGGCGTCGAGGTGGTTGGTCGGTTCGTCGAGGAGCATCGTGTCGGCGCCGGAGAACAGGATGCGCGCGAGCTCGATCCGACGACGCTGGCCGCCGGAGAGGGTCGAGAGGGGCTGGTCGAGGATGCGGTCGGGGAGCGACAGGTTGCTTGCGATCGACGCGGCCTCGGCCTCGGCCGCGTACCCGCCGAGCGCGAGGAACTTGTCCTGCAGGTTGCCGTACTTCTTCATCGCCCGCTCGCTCGTCGCCGAGTCGCCGTCGCCCATGTCGATCGCGGCGGACTCCATGCCGAGCAGCAGCTGGCCGAGGCCGCGGGCGTCGAGGATGCGGGTGCGGGCCAGGTCCTCCGGGTTGCCGGAGCGCGGGTCCTGCGGGAGGTAACCGACCTCGCCGGTGCGGTCGATGCGGCCGTCCGTGGGGAGCCCCTCGCCCGCAAGGATCTTGGTCAGCGTGGTCTTGCCGGCGCCGTTTCGCCCGACGAGGCCGATCTTGTCTCCGCGGTCGACGCGGAAGGAGACGCCCTGCATCAGCGTGCGTGCTCCGACTCGGAGCTCGAGGTCATGCACGCTCAGCACAGGTCAATTCCATTTCTTCGGGCGCGTTTTTACAACACACTGCGGGGGGAAGTGCCCCAGTCTACGCGCCGTGCCGCGGCATCCCGCCCGAACGCACGAAGAGGCTGCCCGCCCGAAGAGTCCGCCTCCGCGAAGAGACTCAACGCAGGAGTTTTTGCGACACGCCGGGCTGACTGGCGCTCGGGCACGGCGTGTCGCGGATTCTCCTCGGTTGCGTGCGCTCGCGCGCCGTGGGGCCCCGGACGTTCTGTCGCCCGTGCGAGTCCGGTCAGTCGTGTTGGACGGGCAAGTCGGGCCAGAGACCGGTCAGACAGTTTTGGCCGGTGATGTGGTCCGTTCGGCAGGAGTTTCTGCGACGCGCCGGGCGCACTGGCGCTCGAGCGCGTCGTGTCGCGGATTCTCCTCGGTTGCGTGCGTGCGCGCGCGCCGTGCCGGGTCGGAACGACGAAACGATATCCCCGCGCGGTGGCGGGACGCGCTCGGCGTGACGCCTCCGGCCCGACGGCTCTGGCGTGATGCCTCAGGCTCGGCAGGTCAGATCGAGAAGCCGAGTGCGCGCATCATGTCGCGTCCGTCGTCGGTGATCTTCTCCGGGCCCCACGGCGGCATCCACACCCAGTTGATGCGGAACTGCTCGACGACACCATCGAGGGACTCTGCGGTCTGTTCCTCGAGCACGTCGGTGAGCGGGCATCCAGCCGACGTGAGCGTCATGCTGATGATGAGGGCGTTGTTCTCGTCGTCCCAGGTGAGGTCGTAGATCAGGCCGAGGTCGACGATGTTGATCCCGAGCTCGGGATCCATGACGTTCTTCAACGCCTCTTCGACCTCGTCGAAGAGTGCGGGTGCGAGTGCGACGGCCATCGGGCTAGCCTACGGAAGTCTCGGTGAGAAATCGATCGTAGCCTTCGGCCTCGAGTCGGTCTGCCAGCTCCGGGCCGCCTTCCTCGGCGACGCGACCATCGACGAACACGTGCACGAAGTCCGGCTGGATATAGCGCAGGATGCGGGTGTAGTGGGTGATGAGCAGCAGTCCGAGGCCCGTCTCGGCCTTCGCACGGTTGACGCCCTCGGCGACGATCTTGAGCGCGTCGACGTCGAGGCCGGAGTCAGTCTCGTCGAGGATCGCGAACTTGGGCTTGAGCAGCTCGAGCTGGAGGATCTCGTGGCGCTTCTTCTCGCCGCCGGAGAACCCCTCGTTGACGTTGCGCTGGGCGAAGGAGGGGTCCATGCGCAGGTTCTTCATGGCCTCCCTGACGTCCTTGGTCCAGCCGCGCAGCGCGGGGGCCTCGCCGTCGAGCGCGGTCTTGGCGGTGCGGAGGAAGTTCGTCACGGCGACGCCCGGGATCTCGACCGGGTACTGCATGGCGAGGAAAAGACCGGCGCGCGCGCGCTCGTCGACGGGCAGGTCGGTCATCTCGTTTCCGTCGAGCTTGATCGATCCGCGTTCGACGTGATACTTCGGGTGCCCGGCGATCGTGTAGGCGAGGGTGGACTTGCCCGAGCCGTTGGGACCCATGATCGCGTGGATCTCGCCCTCGTTGACGGTGAGGTCGACGCCCTTGAGGATGTCGATCTTTCCCTGCTCGGTTTCGACGCTCACATGGAGGTCGTGGATTTCGAGAACAGACATGGTGGGTTCCTTCAGATTTCTTAGACGGTGACGACGGCGGTCGGGTCGATGAAGACCTCGCCGCCCTCGATCGTCACGGTGTAGACGGGGACCGGCTCGTAGGCCGGAAGGGTGATGGGCTTGCCGGTCTTGAGCGAGAACTTGGAGCCGTGCGCCCAGCACTCGAGGGTGTCGTCCTCGACGAACCCCTCGGACAGCGAGATGTCGCCGTGAGTGCAGGTGTCGCCGATCGCGTGGATATCGCCGGCCGAGTCGCGCACCAGGGCGATCGGCAGGCCGTCGATCACGACGCGCACTGCTGCCCCAACCTCGAGGTCGGTTTCGGCGCATACCTTGATTGCGGCCATCAGCTCTGGGCTCCTTCCGGCACGAGTGCCGACTCGATTGCGGATTCGAGGCGCGTCTGCAGCTCGGGCGAGCCGATGCGCTGCACGATCTCGGCGAGGAATCCGCGGACGACGAGTCGCCTCGCCTCCTCCTCGCTGATGCCGCGCGCCTGCAGGTAGAACAGCTGCTCGTCGTCGAAGCGTCCCGATGCACTCGCGTGACCGGCCCCGGCGATGTCGCCGGTCTCGATCTCGAGATTCGGAATCGAATCGGCGCGGGCGCCGTCGGTGAGCAGCAGGTTTCGGTTCTGCTCGTAGCTGTCGGTTCCCGCCGCCGACTGGCGGATGAGCACGTCGCCGATCCAGACGGTGTGCGCTCCCCTGCCCTGCAGTGCGCCCTTGTAGGTGACGCGCGACTTGGTCCTTGGGGCATTGTGGTCGACGAACACCTGCTGCTCGATGTGCTGGCCCGAGGTCGCGAAGTAGGCGCCGTACAGTTCGACGTCGGCTCCCTCGCTCACGAGGTGCACGGAGGGGTTGATCCGGATGACGTCGCCGTCGAGCGAGACGACGACGTGGCGCAGCTTGGCATCCCGGCCGACCCGGGCGAAGTGGCTCGCAAGGTGGATCGCGTCGTCGTTCCACTGTTGCACGCTCACGACGGTGAGGTCGGCGCCGTCTTCGACGATGATCTCCACGTTCTCGGTGAGCTGGGCAGCTCCCGAGTTGTGCAGCACGATGTGTCCGCGGCTGTGCTTCTTCGCCGTGATGATGGTGTGCGCTGCACGGGGTGCGCCGTCGAGCCCGGACCGCTCGAGGGCGAGATCCTGGATCTCGTCGCCGTCGATCGTGATGGCGAGGGCGCGCTCGAAGCTCGACCAGGCGTTTGCGGATGCGCGGTCCTCCGGCACTCCGGCGGACCCGACCGAGGCATCCGCGCGGTCGACCCACGCGATGTTCACGCCGGGCGTTTCCACACTGTCGTATAGCCACGCGCCACCGTCGAGCTCGCCCTCGATGAGGGGGCGCAGCTTGGCGATGGGGCTGAACTTCCACTCGATCTCGCGGCCGGTGACGGCCGGGAAATCAGAGGTGTTCGTCGACTTGAATCGTTCCGAACGGGTCTGCACGGGGACATAGCTCGACCCGCCGTCGCTGCGCGGCACACGGCCGGGCTGCGTGGGGTCGAGCTCTGCCTGCTGTGGCGTGCCTTCGTCGATCTTGAGAGGGCTTGCAGGAGCTGACATCTAGCCGACGGATCCTTCCATACCCATTTCGATGAGCTTATTGAGTTCGAGCGCGTACTCCATTGGGAGTTCGCGGGAGATTGGTTCGATGAAACCACGCACGATCATGGCCATGGCCTCGTCTTCCGGCATGCCGCGGCTCTGCAGGTAGAAGAGCTGCTCGGCGCTGACACGGGACACTGTGGCCTCATGGCCCATCTGCACGTCGTCCTCGCGGATGTCGGTGGTCGGGTAAGTGTCCGAGCGGGAGATGGTGTCGACGAGCAGCGCGTCGCAGCGCACGGTGTTCGCCGAGTGGTGGGCACCCTCCGCGATGCGGACCTCGCCACGGTATCCCGTGCGTCCGCCACCCCGGGCGATCGACTTGGAGACGATCGAGGACTGCGTGTAGGGCGCCATGTGAACCATCTTGGCTCCGGCATCCTGATGCTGGCCGGGCCCGGCGAACGCGACCGACAGGGTCTCGCCCTTCGCGCGCTCACCGACGAGGTAGATCGACGGGTACTTCATCGTCACCTTGGATCCGATGTTGCCGTCGATCCACTCCATCGTCGCACCCTCGTGCGCGATGGCACGCTTGGTGACGAGATTGTAGACGTTGTTCGACCAGTTCTGGATCGTCGTGTAGCGAACGCGGGCGTTCTTCTTCACGATGATCTCGACCACGGCGGAGTGCAGCGAGTCCGACTTGTAGATCGGGGCCGTGCAGCCCTCGATGTAGTGAACGTAGCTGCCCTCGTCGGCGATGATGAGCGTGCGCTCGAACTGGCCCATGTTCTCGGTGTTGATTCGGAAGTAGGCCTGCAGCGGGATCTCGACGTGCACGCCCTTCGGCACGTAGACGAACGAGCCACCGGACCAGACTGAGGTGTTGAGCGCGGCAAACTTGTTGTCGCCCTCGGGGATGACGGTGCCGAAGTACTCCTGGAACAGCTCCGGGTGCTCTTTGAGGGCGGTGTCGGTGTCCATGAAGATGACGCCCTGTGCCTCGAGCTCCGCGTTGATCGAGTGGAACACCACCTCGGACTCGTACTGGGCGGCCACACCGGAGACGAGGCGCTGGCGCTCCGCCTCGGGGATGCCGAGCTTCTCGTACGTGTTGCGAATGTCTTCGGGGAGGTCTTCCCAGGTCTGCGCCTGCTTCTCGGTGGAGCGGACGAAGTACTTGATGTTGTCGAAGTCGATGCCCGAAAGGTCGGCGCCCCACGTCGGCATCGGTTTCTTCCCGAACAGCGCCAGACCCTTGAGCCGCTTCTTGAGCATCCATTCCGGCTCGCTCTTGAGCGCCGAGATGTCGGCGACGACTTCGGGCGATATCCCGCGTTTCGCGGAGGCGCCGGCGACGTCGGAGTCCGACCATCCGAACTCGTACGTGCCAAGGCCGTCGAGTTCGGGTCGTTCGATGAGTACGTCAGACATGATTACCTCTTTCCAACCATTCCCAACCGAGGTGATCGGGGTGGTATTCCGGGCCGCAAACTGCTTCCACGGGCGATATTCGCGGCACACTCCCCCGACTTTGTCGTGCGATGGGAGGTGTGGGTGCGAGATCTGGTCCGGTCATCGCATTGCGCGCCCGGTCCGAGACGTGCCTTCCGGACCAACTCATTCTACAGGGAACACTCGGGAAAGCGGGGTTTCGAGCCTGTGAAGGCACTGGCACACCGCGCCGGTTTCCTCGCAGGTGTCGCTGCCTAGAATAGGGAGATCGACACTGATTTTGGAGTCTCCGAGTGAACAGCGCGCCTTCTCGCCTGCGTACGGTCATCGCACCGTTTTCTGCCTGGCTTCCCTCTGTGATCGACCGACGCGTTCGGGTGATGGCCTGGCTCTCGCTCGTCGCCCAGATATTGATCGTCGGTACGGGAGGTGCCGTGCGGCTCACCGGCTCGGGGCTCGGCTGCCCGACCTGGCCGCGCTGCACCGCGGACTCGTTCGTGAGCACCCCGGAGCAGGGAATCCATGGGGTGATCGAGTTCGGAAACCGCCTGCTCACCTTCGTGCTCATCCTCATTGCGATCGCCATGTTCCTGTTCGTTGTCCGGATGCGCAGACAGCGCCCCGACCTGTTCCGCCTCGCGCTCGTGATCGGTCTGGGCATTCCGTTCCAGGGAGTCATCGGCGGCATCACCGTTCTGACGAACCTCGACCCCTACATCGTCGGACTGCACTTCGTGCTGTCGACCGTTCTCGTGGTTCTCGCGACGGTGCTCGTCTATCGCGTCTACCGCGGTCGCCGAGGAGTCGCGCTCGTGGCGCCGGGCTGGTACGTCGCGACCGGGTATCTGGCCTCGCTGTTCGTCGGCGTGACGATCCTCGTCGGCATCCTGACGACAGGTTCCGGTCCCCACGCTGGCGACAAGGGCTCGGCGCGGAACGGCCTCGACTCGGAACTGTTGCAGCACTTGCACAGCTACCCGGCGTACATCACGCTCGGCCTCACGATTGTGCTTCTCGCCGGCGCCGTGCTGATGCGGCTTCCCGCGGTCGCCAAGGCGGTGGGCCTGCTGCTGGCGGTGGAGCTCGCGCAGATCGTCGTCGGCATCAGCCAGTCGCGCATGGGCCTGCCGGAGCTGCTCGTCGGCACCCACATGGTGCTCGCGTGCGTACTGGCCGCCGCGATGACGTCGGCGATGCTCAACCTCAGGAGCCGCGCCGAACCGGTATCGGCCCCCGCGTCCCAGCAGAGAGTCGGGACTGCCGCGGTCTGAGCCGGCGGCCCGCCACGGGCTTTCATTATTCAGGAGTCTGGTCGGCAACTGGCTTTCATCATTCAGGAGTCTGACGGCGCCGCAGTGGCAATCGGATCAGCCTTCGTCACTCTGCCCACTCCAGCCCCGGTTCGGAGCGTTCTGCCGGGGCCGGTTCCTGAATAATGACGCCAGGCTCTGGCCTGACTCCTGAATAATGAAAGCGCGGGACTTAGAACGGCAGCAGCGGGTCGACGCCGACCGCGATGAACAGCAGCGTCAGGTACGAGATCGAGCTGTGGAACACGCGCATCGGCTTGACCTCGTCGTGCCGGATTGCGGTGCTGTACAGGCGGTGGGACTCGATGATGAACCAGCCGCCCGCCGCGACCGCGACCGCGGTGTACAGGATGCCCATGGAGGCCACCGGGATCAGCAGCAGCGAGCAGGCCACCGTGGCCCACGCGTAGAGCACCACCTGGAGCCCGACGAGGGTGCGTCCGCGCACGACCGCGAGCATGGGCACGTTTACCGAGGCGTAGTCGGCGCGGTACCGCATCGACAGCGGCCAGTAGTGCGGTGGGGTCCAGAGGAAAACGACGAAGAAAAGGATGACGGGAGCCCAGTCGAGGGAGCCCGTGACGGCTGCCCAGCCGATCAGCACCGGGAAGCATCCCGCGATGCCGCCCCACACGATGTTCTGTGCGGTGCGGCGCTTGAGCCAGAGCGTGTAGACGACGACATAGAAGAAGATCGCGGCGGCCGAGAGGGCTGCGGCAAGCAGGTTGGTCGTGACCGCGAGCCAGATGATCGACGCGATGCCGACGAGCCACGCGAACACGAGGGCCTCACGGTCGCTGAGCTCGCCCGTGACCAGCGGCCGGTTCTTCGTGCGCTCCATCACCCGGTCGATATCACGGTCGATGTAGCAGTTGAACGCGCCCGCCGAGCCGGCGCTGAGCGATCCTCCGATGAGGGTCGCGACGACCAGCCACAGGTTCGGGATGCCGTTCTGTGCGAGAACCATCACCGGCGCGGTCGTCACGAGCAGAAGCTCGATCACCCGGGGTTTCGTCAGCGCGATGTAGGCGCGAGCCTTGCGAGCAAACCCGGGCCTCTCGCGCGCTGCGCGGGCCGTGACGGTTACGTCCATTGCTCCTCTAACCGGATTCATTACTCAGCCGAGTCTAGTTGATCGAAGTCTGGACCTCTCCCGGCGCAGGGCGTCATGAGAGACGCGCCGGGAGGGCGATTCTCTATACTGAAGAAGCTTGCCAGCCGCGAGCAACCTCCCCCTGCCTCCAAGTTGACTGGTCTGGCGAGGTTCGACGCGGACATGCCGTTGACGTCAGCGGCAAGCCACACCTCATGTGTGGGCGATGGTCACAGGCCTGGCCCCACAGCGAACGAAGGGTCGACAACCAAGTGCCAAACCTCCAGTGGAACTCCCTCGACGCCAGAGCAGTCGACACCGCTCGCATCCTCGCCGCCGACGCGGTCGAGAAAGTCGGAAATGGGCATCCTGGCACGGCGATGAGCTTGGCCCCCGCCGCCTACCTTCTGTTCCAGAAGGTCATGCGGCGCGACCCGAGCGACAACACCTGGATCGGTCGTGACAGGTTCATCCTGTCGGTCGGGCACAGCTCGCTGACCCAGTACGTGCAGTTCTACCTCGGCGGGTACGGCCTCGAACTCGACGACCTCAAGGCGCTGCGCACCTGGGGCTCGAAGACCCCCGGCCACCCGGAGTACGGCCACACCGACGGCGTCGAGATCACGACCGGCCCGCTCGGCCAGGGGCTCGCTTCCGCGGTGGGCTTCGCCTACGCCGCGCGCTTCGAGCGGGGCCTCTTCGACCCGGATGCCGCGGCGGGCGAGAGCCCGTTCGACCACTTCGTCTACGCCATCGCCGGGGATGGCGACCTGCAGGAGGGCATCACGAGCGAGGCGTCGTCGCTCGCCGGCCACCAGCAGCTCGGCAACCTCATCGCCATCTACGACAGCAACCAGATCTCGATCGAGGACGACACGAACATCGCCTTCACCGAGGACGTGAAGGCGCGCTACGAGGCGTACAACTGGCAGGTGCTCGTCGTCGACTGGAAGAAGACCGGCGACTACAGCGAAGACCTGGTCGAGCTGAACGACGCAATCGAGGCGGCGAAGGCCGACACCGACAGGCCCTCCCTCATCATCCTGCGCACGATCATCGGCTGGCCGTCGCCGAAGAAGCAGAACACCGGCAAGATTCACGGGTCCGCGCTCGGCGCCGACGAGCTCGCCGCCGTCAAGACCGTTCTGGGCTTCGACCCGGAGCAGTCGTTCGCCGTCGAGGTCGACGTGCTGGCCCACACCCGCAAGGCGGTCGAGCGCGGACAGGCCGCGCACGCCGAGTGGAACATCCAGTTCGACGCGTGGGCCGCCGCCCAGCCCGAGCGCAAGGAGCTCCTCGACCGCGTGCTCGCCGGCGACCTGCCCGAGGGAGTCGCCGAAGCGCTGCCCGTCTTCCCGGCAGGCAAAGACGTGTCGACCCGCGCCGCGTCCGGCAAGGTCCTGACCGCGCTCGGCCCGGTCATCCCGGAGCTGTGGGGCGGATCCGCCGACCTCGCCGAGTCGAACAACACCACCATCGAGGGCGCTGCGTCGTTCGTTCCCGCCGAGCACTCCACCGGCGAATGGACGGGCAACACGTACGGACGGGTGCTCCACTTCGGCATCCGCGAGCACGCCATGGCGGCGATCCTCAACGGAATCGTGCTGCACGGCAATACGCGCCCGTTCGGCGGTACCTTCCTGATCTTCAGCGACTACATGCGGCCGGCCGTGCGCCTCGCCGCGCTCATGCAGGCACCCTCGATCTTCGTGTGGACGCATGATTCGGTCGCCCTCGGCGCCGACGGCCCGACCCACCAGCCGGTCGAGCAGCTCGCGACGCTCCGTGCCATCCCGGGGCTGGACGTCGTGAGGCCGGCGGATGCGAACGAGACCGCTTATGCGTGGCAGGCGATTCTCGGCCGCCGCCGCGGTCCGGCCGGAATCGTGCTTTCGCGCCAGAACCTGCCCGTCTTCGATCGCGGCGACGACGTCGCGAGCGGCGACACCCTCGCCTCGGCGAAGCACGTAGCGAAGGGAGCCTACGTGCTCGCGGACGCCGCCGGCGGAACCCCCGACGTGATCATCATCGCGACCGGCTCCGAGGTGCAGTTCGCTCTCGAGGCTCGCGCCGCGCTGGCCGCCGACGGGATCGGCGCGCGCGTCGTGTCCGCCCCCAGCCTGGAGTGGTTCGCCGAGCAGAGCGCCGAGTACCGCGAGCAGGTGCTTCCCGCCGCGGTGAAGGCCCGGGTGTCGGTCGAGGCCGGCATCGCCCTCGGCTGGCGGGAGTATGTCGGCGACGCCGGGCGCAGCGTCTCC
Source organism: Marisediminicola sp. UYEF4 (assembly GCF_040546025.1). NCBI lineage: Bacteria > Bacillati > Actinomycetota > Actinomycetes > Micrococcales > Microbacteriaceae > Marisediminicola > Marisediminicola sp. UYEF4. Next base: position 107,336 of record NZ_JBEPNA010000002.1, read on the forward strand.
ATCGAGCACTTCGGCGCCTCCGCCGACTACGAGACCCTGTACCGCGAGTTCGGCATGACGACTGAGAGCGTGGTCGCCGCCGCCAAGGATTCGTTGTCCGCCGCCCGGGCGACCGGCAACTGAGCACCATCAACCGAAGGAAGATCGCCATGACCGTAACCCTTTCCCCCACCGCAGCACTGTCCGCCACCGGCGTGAGCATCTGGCTCGACGACCTCTCGCGCGAGCGGATCAACTCGGGAGGCCTGCAGAAGCTCATCGCCGAGAAGAACGTCGTCGGCATCACCACGAATCCGACGATCTTCGCCAGCGCGCTTGCCAAGGGCGAGGCGTACGACGCCCAGATCGCCGAGCTCGCCGCCAGCGGAACGAGCGTGACCGACGCGGTCTTCGAGATCACCACAGCCGACGTCGCCGACGCCTGCGACATCTTCCGCCCCGTCTTCGACTCCACCGCCGGATTCGACGGCCGAGTGTCGATCGAGGTCGAGCCCGACCTCGCCCACGACGCGGCCGGCACGTTCGAGGAGGCCGTGCGGCTCTGGGCGAAGGTCGACCGCCCGAACGTGATGATCAAGATCCCCGCCACCGTCGAGGGACTCGAAGCCATCGCGAACACGATCGGCGAGGGGATCAGCGTCAACGTGACCCTGATCTTCAGCCTCGAGCGCTACCGCGACGTCATCAACGCCTACCTCACCGGTCTCGAGAAGGCGAAAGCGGCGGGCCACGACCTCTCCAGCATCCACTCGGTCGCCTCGTTCTTCGTGTCGCGAGTCGACACCGAGATCGACAAGCGGCTCGAGGCCATCGGCACCGGCGAGGCCACCGCGCTCAAGAGCAAGGCGGGGGTCGCGAACGCGCGGCTGGCCTACCAGGTGTTCGAGCAGTCCTTCGCGACCGAGCGCGCGTCCGGCCTGCTCGCAGCCGGGGCGAACAAGCAGCGTCCGCTGTGGGCCTCGACGGGCGTCAAGGACCCGAACCTCCCCGATACCCTGTACGTCACTGAGCTCGCCGTCGCCGACACCGTCAACACCATGCCGGAGAAGACCCTCGATGCGACCTTCGACCACGCCGAGATTGCCGGTGACGCCGTGACCGGCAACTACGACTCCGCGAACGGCGTTCTCGACGCGCTCGACTCGCTCGGGATCTCCTACGACGAGGTCACCCAGCTTCTCGAGCGAGAGGGCGTCGAGAAGTTCCAGGTGTCCTGGAACGAACTTCTCGACACGGTGACCGCAGCCCTCGAGGCAGCCAAGTGACCTTTGACATCGCCGTCACCGGGGCTGCCGCAGACGCGGTCGCCCGCCTGGTGCCGCAGCTCGTGATCGAAGGGGTCGCCTCCGGGATCACGACACAGGATTCGAGCCTGTGGGGCGCCGAGGCCGAGGACGAGGCGTCCCGGCGTCTCGGCTGGGTCGAGGCCGTCGCGAACTCCGAGGCACTGGTGCCGGAGATCATCGCGCTGCGTGACCTGCTTCGCTCGAACGGTGTCGACCACATAGTGCTCGGAGGGATGGGCGGATCCTCGCTCGCGCCCGAGGTCATCGCCCGCACCGCTGGCGTCGAGCTGACCCTGCTCGACACGACCGACCCGGGGCAGGTGTTCTCGGCGCTGCACGACCGCATCGCGACGACCGCCCTGGTGATCTCGTCGAAGTCGGGCTCGACGGTCGAGACCGACAGCCAGAAGCGCGTCTATGAGCAGGCGTTCCGCGAGCACGGCATAGACCCCGTCGACCGGATCATCATCGTCACAGACCCGGGCTCGCCGCTCGACGTGTCGGCGCGGGCCGACGGCTACCGCGTGTTCAACGCCGACCCCAACGTCGGCGGCCGATTCTCTGCGCTCACCGCGTTCGGACTGGTTCCGTGCGGGCTCGCCGGAGTCGACATCCAACACCTGCTCGACGATGCCGAATCGGTCAGCCTGCAACTCGCCCTCGACACCGCCGACAACCCGGGGCTCGTGCTGGGCGCGGCGATCGCCGGAACGAGTCCGCTGAAGGACAAGCTCGGGATCGTCGCCGACGGCACCTACATCGTCGGCTTCGGAGACTGGGCGGAGCAGCTCATCGCCGAATCGACGGGCAAGCGCGGCACAGGCATCCTCCCCGTCGTCCTCGGCGTCGACTCGCCCGAAATCTCCGCCGGACTCCCGGACCTGCAAATCGTGCGCCTCGTGCACGACAGGCGCGCCACCGAGGAGGTCATCGAGGGCGAGATCGAGATCAGCGGCACCCTCGGGGCGCAGCTCCTCGTCTGGGAGTACGCGACCGCGGTCGCCGGACGGCTGCTGGGCATCAACCCATTCGACCAGCCCGACGTCGAGTCGGCGAAGATCGCCACCCGCGGGCTTCTCGACGCGCGACCGCAGCCCTCGGCCCCAGCGTTCGTCGACGGCGAGATCGAGGTGCGCGGCACCGGTGACACCGTCGACGGCGTCGACTCGCTGCGCACGGCCGTCGACCGGCTCCTCGCGCAGCTCGGCCCCGACGGATACCTGTCGATCCAGGCCTACGCCAACAGGATTTCGTTCCGCGAGCTCGCGCAGCTCCGCTCGATCCTCGCCCGGCGTGCCGGCAGGCCCGTCACCTTCGGCTGGGGGCCGCGCTTCCTGCACTCGACGGGCCAGTTCCACAAGGGCGGGCCCGCCGTCGGAGTGTTCCTGCAGATCACCGCCGTGGAGCTGCTCGACGTCGAGATCCCCGGGCGACCGTTCAGCTTCGGGCAGCTCATCCAGGCGCAAGCGGCGGGCGACGCGAGCGTGCTCGCCGAGCACGGTCGACCGGTGCTCACCCTCACCCTTCACGACCCCGCGAACACGGTGCGGGCGCTCATGAGCGCCCTGCGCTGACGCGAACACACGACAGAGAACAAGGAGCCGCATGCGCCCGGTGGAGATCACCCCGGAGTTCAATCCGCTGCGATTGGCCACCGATCGCCGACTCAGCCGCATCGCCGGCCCGAGTGGGCTCATCATCTTCGGTGTGACGGGAGACCTGTCACGCAAGAAGCTCATGCCCGCGGTCTACGACCTCGCCAACCGCGGACTGCTGCCACCCGGCTTCGCCCTGGTGGGGTTCGCGCGGCGCGACTGGGAAACGCAGGACTTCGAGAACGTCGTGCACGACGCGGTCAAACAGTACGCCCGCACGCCTTTCGACGACGACGTGTGGAAGCAGCTCGCGCAGGGCATCCGCTTCGTGCAGGGCGAGTTCGACGATGACGCGGCCTTCGCGAGGCTCAAGGACACCGTTGAAGAGCTCGACGTGCACCGGGGAACGATGGGCAACCACGCGTTCTACCTGTCGATCCCGCCGAAGTCGTTCCCCGAGGTGACCGAGCAGCTGCGCCGGTCCGGCCTCGCGGAGCAGAAGGACGGCCAGTGGCGTCGCGTCGTCATCGAGAAGCCGTTCGGCAGCGACCTGAAGACAGCGCGCGAGCTCAACGAGGTTGTCGAGTCGGTCTTCCCTCCCGACTCGGTGTTCCGCATCGACCACTACCTGGGCAAGGAGACGGTGCAGAACATCCTCGCGCTGCGCTTCGCGAACCAGCTCTACGAACCGATCTGGAACGCGAACCACGTCGACCACGTGCAGATCACGATGGCCGAGGACATCGGTGTCGGCGGACGAGCGGGGTACTACGACGGCATCGGCGCCGCCCGCGACGTCATCCAGAACCACCTGCTCCAGCTGCTCGCCCTGACCGCAATGGAGGAGCCGATTTCGTTCGACGCGGCTGACCTGCGCGCCGAGAAGGAGAAGGTACTGTCGGCCGTTCGGCTGCCGAAGGATCTGGCGACGGGCACCGCGCGCGGCCAGTATTCCGGCGGCTGGCAGGGCGGAGAGAAGGTGCTCGGCTTCCTCGATGAGGAGGGCATGAACCCCGAGTCGACGACCGAGACCTTCGCGGCGATGCGGCTCGACATTGGGACCAGGAGATGGGCCGGCGTGCCGTTCTACCTGCGGGCCGGTAAGCGACTGGGCAGGAGGGTGACCGAAATCGCTGTCGTGTTCAAGCGTGCACCCCAGCAGCTGTTCGCCGAGAGCCAGACCTCGGCCCTCGGCCAGAACGCCCTCGTCATCCGCGTGCAGCCCGACGAGGGAGTCACGATCCGCTTCGGCTCGAAGGTCCCGGGAGCGGTCATGCAGGTGCGCGACGTCACGATGGACTTCGGCTACGGCCATGCCTTCACCGAGGCGAGCCCCGAGGCGTACGAGCGACTCATCCTCGATGTGCTTCTCGGCGACCCTCCCCTGTTCCCGCGCCACCAGGAGGTGGAGCTGAGCTGGAAGATTCTCGACCCGATCGAGGAGTTCTGGGCGACGCAGGGCCAGCCCGAACAGTATCGGCCCGGAACCTGGGGCCCCACATCCGCCGACGACCTCCTCGCGAGGGACGGCCGAACCTGGAGACGCCCATGATCGTCGACCTGCCCGACACCACGACGAGCCGCATCTCGAAGACGCTCGTGAAGATCCGCGAGGAGGGCGGCGCCGTCGCTCTTGGGCGCGTGCTGACCCTGGTCATCTCCACCTCCCTCGGCCACGAGGAGGAGGCGATCGAGGCCGCGAACGACGCGTCCCGCGAGCATCCGATGCGCGTCATCGTGATCTCCACCGCGGCGGCCGACTCCCCGGCGAAGGATGCGACGCGCCTCGACGCGCAGATCCGGGTCGGCGGAGACGCCGGGGCCAGCGAGGTCATCGTGCTCAAGGCCTACGGTGACATGGCGCAGGATGAGGAAGGCCTCGTGACGGGGCTGCTGCTGCCTGATGCCCCCGTGGTCGCGTGGTGGCCGGGCGAGGCGCCCGAGGTCGCATCCGCCTCACCGCTCGGGCGCATTGCACAGCGCCGGATCACGGATGCTGCGGCGCAGAGCGACCCGCGGGGCTTCCTGGAGCACCTCGCCCGCACCTACTCCCCCGGAGACACCGACTTCGCCTGGACGAGGCTCACACTGTGGCGCGCGCAGCTCGCCGCAGTGCTCGACCAGCCGCCGTACGAGCCGATCATCGCGGCCGAGGTGCACGGTGCGGCGGACTCCCCCTCGACGACGCTCATCGCCGCCTGGCTGGAGCTGCAGCTGCAGCTTCCCGTACTGCACGAGGTGACCCCGTCGATCCCCGGATCCAGCGGCATCCACGGCGTCAAGCTCGACCGCGCCTCCGGAACGATCGAACTGTCCCGCTCGCATGTGAACATCGTCACCCTGGTGCAACCGAACCAGCCGGTGCACGACATCTCTCTGCCCCGCCGCAGCATGCGCGAGTGCCTCGCGGAGGAGCTTCGTCGCCTCGGCCCGGACGACCTGTACGGTGAAGTGATCACGAGGGGGTTGCTCGAGACGGTCGACGCCCCCGACAACGCCGAGGCGCGCTCCCGATGACCAGTGAACGCCGGGTGCTCGTCCACCATGACCTGCCCGCTCTCGCGGGCGCCGTCGCCGCACGGTTCATCACGAAGATGATCGACCTGCTCGAGGAAAAGCCAGAGGTGCACATCGTGCTGACCGGCGGAGGCGCCGGCATCGGCATCCTCACGGCAGTCAACGAGTCGGATGCCCGCGACCAGGTCGAGTGGGCGCGCGTGCACGTCTGGTGGGGCGACGAGCGCTGGGTCGCGCACGACCATGCCGACCGCAACGAGCGGCAGGCGCGCGAGGCGCTGCTCGACCACGTGGCGCTCTCCCCCGGTCACATCCACCCGTTCCCGGCGCCGGGCGAGAACGCGGACCTCGATGCCGCCGCCGACGCCCACGCCGCCGAGCTGAGAGCCTGTGCCTTCGAGGGTGCCGACTCGCCGGTGTTCGACATCACCTTCCTCGGCGTCGGGCCCGACGGGCATATCGCGTCGCTCTTCCCGGAGTCGGATGGGGTCAGGGTCACCGACCGCTCGGTGATCGCGGTGCGAAACGCGCCCAAGCCCCCGCCGGAGCGGCTGAGCCTGACCTTCCCGGCGATCAACGGCTCCGACCGGATCTGGCTCGCGCTCTCCGGCGCGGACAAGGCCTCGGCGCTCGGCCTCGCCCTCGCCGGCGCGGCACCGTTCGAGGTTCCCGCCGCGGGCGTGCGCGGACGTCGGCGCACCGTGTTCTTCGTCGACAGCGCGGCTGCCGCCGAGGTGCCGGCGGAGCTGATCAGCCGGGACTACCAGCCCTAGTTCGTGGCGACGCGTCCGCGCCGGGCGCGGAGCTGCTCGAGGGCCTCGTTGAGGAGCTCTGTCGCCTCTTCCTCTGTGCGTCGTTCCTTGACGTAGGCGAGGTGGGTCTTATACGGCTCGAGCTTGACGAGGCTCGGCGGGTTCTCCTTGTCGCGGCCGGCGGGGAGGCCGGACTGCGGCGAGTCGATCAGCTCGGGGATTTCGGCATCGGGAAGGTTCGCCGCGAAATAGCGGACGGTCTGGTTGCCGATCGCGTCCCAGTAGGAGACGGCGATGCGCTCCGTCTGATAGCCGCGATCCTGTTCGCCCATCGGTCCGGAGCCGACGCGCGAACCGCGAATTGCACTTCCACCTGATGCCATGGTGTGTCCTAACTTCCGCTGAACTTGGTGATGAGACCGAGAACGATGATGCAGGTGATCCAGAGAAGCCCGAGGAACACCGTTATTCGATTCAGGTTACGCTCCGCGACGCCGGATGCGCCAAGGTTCGAGGTCACTCCACCGCCGAACATGTCGGACAACCCCCCACCACGACCGCGGTGCAGGAGGATGAGCAAGGTCAACAGGAGGCTCGTAATGCCGAGCAGGACCTGCAGGATGACCTGGAGAATTTCCACGAAAAAAGCCTTTCAATGCGGCGGTAAACCGTTGTTCAGTATAACGGCAGGTCAGACGCCGACATGCTTCTGAAAGCGAGCAATGCTAGAAAATTCGGTGATGTCGAGGCTCGCCCCACCCACGAGGGCCCCATCGACGTTGGGCTGGCGCATGAATCCGGCGATGTTGCCCGACTTGACCGAGCCACCGTAGAGGACGCGAGTCGCGTCGGCGGCATCCTGTCCGATATTCTCGGCCACGACGGCCCGCAGCGCGGCGCACACCTGCTCGGCCTGCTCGGGGGTCGCGGCCTGGCCGGATCCGATCGCCCAGACGGGCTCGTAGGCGACGACGATGTCGGCACCCTGCGGCACTGTCGCGAGCGCCACCTTGAGCTGCGACACGGGCACGGCGCTCGGGCCGTGGGTCTCGAGGTCCTCGGCGGTCTCGCCGACGCAGATGACCGGAACGAGTCCGTGGCGGAGGGCCGCGGCGGTCTTCGCGGCGACGACGGCGTCGGTCTCGTTGTGCAGAGTTCGTCGCTCGGAGTGCCCGATGATGACGTAGCTGCAGTCGAGGGCCCGCAGGAACTGGCCGGAGATCTCGCCCGTGTAGGCGCCGGAGTCGTGCTCGGACAGGTCCTGCGCACCGAACTTGAGCGGGAGCTTGTCGGCCGAGATGAGGGTCTGCACCGAGCGGAGGTCGGTGTACGGCGGGAACACCGCGACCTCGACGTCGTTGAAGTCGAGCCTCGCGTCCTTCAGGCTCCAGGCGAGCTTCTGCACGAAGGCGATCGACTGCAGGTGATCGAGGTTGAGCTTCCAGTTGCCCGCGATCAGTGGAACGCGCCCGTTCGTGGTCATGCTTGCCATCCGAGAATCTCCAGTCCTGGGAGACGCTTGCCCTCGAGAAACTCGAGGCTCGCGCCGCCACCCGTTGAAATGTGTCCAAATTGTTCGTCAGTGAAGCCGAGCACGCGCACCGCCGCAGCCGAGTCGCCGCCGCCCACAACAGACAGCCCGTCGATCTCGGTGAGGGCCTCGGCGACGGTTCTCGTCCCCGCCGCGAACGGCGCGAGCTCGAAGACGCCCATCGGGCCGTTCCAGAACACCGTCTTCGAGGCGCGGATGACCTCGGCGAATCGTCCCGCGGTGTCGGGACCGATGTCGAGTCCGAGTCCGGATGCGCCGAAGGGCGTGTTCTCGATACCGTCCGCCGGCGCGATGACGTGCTCGGCGTCCGTCCCGAATTTCGACGCCACGACGATGTCGGTGGGCAGCACGATCTCGACGCCGAGGCGCTTCGCCTCGTCGAGGTAGCCGCGCACGATGTCGAGCTGGTCCGTTTCGAGCAGGCTGCCGCCGACTTTGTGGCCGAGGGCCGCGAGGAAGGTGAAGAGCATGCCGCCGCCGATGAGCAGCGAGTCGACGCGCGGGAGGAGGTGTGCGATGACCCCGAGCTTGTCGGAGACCTTGGAGCCGCCGAGAACGACCGTGTACGGCCGGGTCGGGGTCGCGGTGAGCCCCTCGAGCACCGCGAGCTCGGTGGCGATGAGAGTGCCGGCAGAGCTGGGAAGGAGCTCGGCGAGCTCGTAGACGCTCGCCTGCTTGCGGTGCACGACGCCGAAGCCGTCGGAGACGAAGGCATCGCCGAGCAAGGCCAGCTGCGCCGCGAACTCGCGGCGGTCGCCGTCGGACTTCGAGGTCTCGCGCTCGTCGAACCTGAGGTTCTCGAGTAGCGCGACCTCGCCGTCGGCCAGCGCGCCGGCCACCTCGGCGGCTGAGCTGCCGATGGTGTCGGCGGCGAAGGCGACGCGCTGCCCGAGCAGCTCGCCCAGCCGCTGGGCGACCGGGGCGAGGCTGTACTTCGGGTCGGGCGTGCCGTCGGGCCGGCCGAGGTGCGAGATCACGATGACTCGCGCCCCGGCGGCCACCAGCGCGCCCAGGGTAGGTAGGGAAGCACGGATCCGCCCGTCGTCCGTGATCTGACCGTCCTTCAACGGAACGTTCAGATCACAGCGGACGATGACCTTCTTGCCGGCCAGCGGTCCAAGGGAATCGATCGTGCGGAGCGTCATTCCTCTGCCCTCGCGTTGCTAGAGCTTGGCCGCGACGTACTCGGTGAGGTCGACGAGGCGGTTCGAGTAGCCCCACTCGTTGTCATACCACGAGGCCACCTTGACCTGGCTTCCGAGCACCTTGGTGAGTCCGGCGTCGAAGATCGAGGAGTGCGGGTCGCCGACGATGTCGCTCGACACGATCGGGTCCTCGGTGTACTTCAGGATTCCCTTGAGCGGGCCCTCGGCGGCGGCCTTGTAGGCGGCGTTCACCTGCTCGACCGTGACCGTTCCGGAGACCTCGACCGTGAGGTCGGTGATCGAGCCGGTGGGCACGGGAACGCGGAGCGCGTAGCCGTCGAGCTTGCCGACGAGGGCGGGGATGACGAGGCCGAGGGCCTTGGCGGCACCGGTCGACGTCGGGATGATGTTGAGGGCGGCGGCGCGGGCGCGGCGCAGGTCGCTGTGCGGGCCGTCCTGCAGGTTCTGGTCGGCGGTGTAGGCGTGGACCGTGGTCATGAGACCGCGCTCGATGCCGAAGTTGTCCAGCAGCACCTTCGCGAGCGGCGCGAGGCAGTTCGTCGTGCAGGATGCGTTGGAGATGATGTCGTGAACGGTCGGGTCGTAGATGTCCTCGTTCACGCCGAGCACGATCGTGGCGACGTTGTCGCCGGTCGCGGGGGCGGAGACGAGAACCTTCTTGGCTCCGGCGGTGATGTGCTTGCCGGCGTCGGCGGCCTTGGTGAAGAAGCCGGTCGACTCGATGACGATGTCGACTCCGAGCTCGCCCCACGGGAGGTTCGCGGGGTCGCGCTCGGCGAACACGAGGATGGGCTTGCCGTTGACGATGATCTTGTCGCCGTCGAGCTCGACCGTCGCGTCGAGGCGCCCGTTGATGGAGTCGTACTTGAGCAGGTGCGCCAGCGCCTTGTTGTCGGTGAGGTCGTTGACCGCGACGATCTCGACGTCGCTCCCCTTGGCGAGGGCGGCGCGGAAGTAGTTGCGGCCGATGCGGCCGAAGCCGTTGATACCGATCTTGACAGTCAAGTGGACTCCTGGTGTTCTGGCGCGGTTCTTGCGCTTGGTGATGGGGAGAAGAAGAGTGAATAAAAGCGGCGACGGTGGGGTGCCCGGGAAGTCCCGGGCACTTCACCGCTACGACAGTAGCAGCAGGCCGTTCGTCTTCTCGCGGGCCGTTTCGAAGCGCTTCTGCACGTTCGCCCAGTTCGCGATGTTCCAGAACGCCTTCACGTAGTCCGCGCGCACGTTGCGGTAATCGAGGTAGTACGCGTGCTCCCAGACGTCTAGCAGGAGCACGGGGACGGTGCCGGCGGCGAAATTGCTCTGCTGGTCGAAGAACTGCTGGATGATGAGCCGCTCGCCGATGGAGTCCCAGACGAGTGCGGCCCAACCGGACCCCTGCACGCCGAGCGCGGCAGCGGTGAAGTGCGCCGTGAACTTGTCGAAGGAGCCGAAGTTGTCGTCGAGCGCCGACGCGAGCTCGCCGGTGGGCTTGTCGCCGCCGTCGGGCGAGAGGTTGGTCCAGAACACGGAGTGGTTGACGTGCCCGCCGAGATTGAACGCGAGGTCCTTCTCGAGCTTGTTCACATTGGCGAGGTTGCCGCTGTCGCGAGCCTCGGCCAGCTGGGCGAGCGCGGTGTTCGCCCCGGTCACGTACGCCTGGTGGTGCTTGCCGTGGTGGAGCTCCATGATCGTGCCGCTGATGCTCGGCTCGAGTGCGGCGTAGTCGTACGGCAGTTCGGGAAGTGTGTAATCAGCCATTCGTTTGTCTCCTAGCTTAGATTTTTCCCGGTGCGGAAACCGCGTGACCCGGGTGACCAATCCAGTCTAGTTATCGTGCGTTGGGCGCGCTTCCGGATTACGCCGTGCGCGTCACTCGTCGTCGTAGTCGGGCGGCAGGTTCGCATCCGTGCCCGGAATACCGAGGTCGACGGCGCGCTTGTCGGCCATCGCGAGGAGCCGGCGGATGCGTCCGGCGACGGCATCCTTCGTCATCGGCGGGTCCGCGTGGTGTCCGAGCTCGTCGAGGCTGGAGTCGCGGAAGTTCAGGCGCAGCTCCCCCGCATACTTCAGGTGGTCCGGCACATTGCCGTCAAGGATCTCCAGTGCCCGTTCGACCCGGGCGCAGGCGGCGACGGCGGCCTGCGCGGAGCGACGCAGGTTCGCGTCGTCGAAGTTCACCAGCCGGTTCGCGGTCGCGCGCACCTCCCGGCGCTGGCGCAGCTCCTCCCAGTGCAGCACGGTGGCGTGCGCGCCCATGTGCACGAGCATCGCGCTGATCGCGTCGGCGTCGCGGATGACGACGCGGTGCACGCCGCGCACTTCGCGGGCCTTCGCCTGCACCTTGAGACGGCCGGCGGCGCCGACGAGGGCGAGGGCCGATTCGTTGCCGGGGCAGGTGATCTCGAGCGCCGCGGAGCGGCCGGGGTCGGTGAGCGAGCCGTGGGCGAGGAACGCGCCACGCCACACGGCGGCGATCTCCTCGCGGCTTCCGGTCGTGAGCCGGTTGGGGAGGCCGCGGATGGGGCGGCGTCGCGCGTCGAGAAGCCCCGTCTGCCGGGCGAGCGTCTCCCCGCCGTCGAGCACGCGCACGAGGTAGTGGCTCGTGCGGCGCAGGCCGGAGGCGGACATCACGGAGATCTCGCTGCGCACGCCGTACAGCTCGGCGAGGTCCTTGCGCACGCGCTTCGCGAGCTGGGCGGTGTCGAGCTCGGATTCGACCGCGATGCGCCCCGAGATGAGGTGGAGCCCGCCCGAGAAGCGCAGGATGGTGGCGAGTTCGGCGGCGCGAACGGTCGTCTTGGCGACCTCGATGCGAGCCAGTTCGTCTTTGACGTCGGCGGTTAGAGCCACGGTGGGGAAATCCTTTGCTGTTCGTGTCGGCCGTACGCCGGCGACCCGGTTATCCGGGTGAGATTCACTCGCGACCGAGGTCGCGGTGCTTGACGCTCACGGCCACACCGGGAAGGCCTCGAAGTCGCGTGGCAAACTCTTCCGCGACGGCGACCGATCGGTGCTTCCCCCCGGTGCATCCAATGGCGATCGTAGCGTGTCTCTTGTTCTCGCGCTGATAGCCGGCGAGCACCGGAGTGATGGCCGCGGCATAGTCTGTCACGAACTGGCCCGCTCCTTCTTGCGCGAGCACGTAGTCGCTCACCTGGCGGTCGAGGCCGGTGAACGAACGAAGCTCCGGGATCCAGAACGGATTGGGCAGGAAGCGCATGTCGGCGACGAGGTCCGCGTCGGTCGGGAGTCCGTACTTGAAGCCGAAACTCAAAAGCGTCACCTGCAGCCCGGGTGTGTCGACCCCGGTGAAGGCCTCGACGATCGTGGTCGACAGCTGGTGGATGTTCAGGTCGGAGGTGTCGATGATGAGGTCGCTCGCCTCCCGCAGGTCAAGCATCTTCTCGCGCTCCGCGGTGATCCCGTCGAGGATCGTGCCGTCCTCCTGGAGCGGATGCGGGCGCCGTACCTGCTCGAACCGGCGCACGAGCGCGGCATCCGTCGCCTCGAGGAAGAGCACTCGGAGCTGGGTGCCGTTGCGCAGGGAGCGGATGATCTCGTCGAGGTCGCGAAACAGCGCGCCGCCGCGAACATCGACGACGGCGGCGATCTTGGGCAGGTTCGAGCCGGCCCGTTCGACGAGCTCGACGAGCGGGCGGAGCATCTGTGGCGGGAGGTTGTCGACGACGTACCAGCCGAGGTCTTCGAGGGCGTTGCCCACCGTCGACCTGCCCGCTCCCGACATGCCGGTGATGATGAGTACTTCCTGCTGGACGGGAGGGTCGGTCATCGTGTTCGTTGCCGCTTCTGCTCGATTCGGGGTGCCGTACGGGGTCAAGCCTACCGATGTGCGCGCGGGGGCCTCAGGCGCGGAGCGTGCGGTGGATGACCTCGGCGAGGGCGGGGCCGATTCCCTTGACCTCGGTGATCGCCTCAGCATCCGCCGCCCTGAGCTGTTTGACCGAGCCGAAGTGTCGCAGAAGCTCACGGATGCGGGACGGCCCGAGCCCCGGGATGCCATCGAGCACCGTGGAGATGTCCTTGCTCCGGCGCTGGCGCTGGTAGCTGATCGCGAAGCGGTGCGCCTCGTCTCGGATCCGCTGGAACAGGAATAGGGCGTCGCTGTTGCGCGGCAGGATCACGGGGTAGTCGGAGTCGGGCAGCCAGATCTCCTCGAGCCGTTTGGCGATGCCGCAAAGCTGGATCCCGGTCACCCCGGCGTCGGCCATCGCCTTCGCTGCGGCCGCGACCTGCGGCTGGCCGCCGTCGACGATGAGCAGGTTCGGACGGTAGGCGAACTTCTTGACCGCCTGGTCGTCGTCACCCGCACGGGTGGTCTCCTGGTCGACGTTCGCGAGCCGGCGGGACAGGGTCTGGTAGATCGACTGGGTGTCGTCGGTGGACTCGGGGATGCTGAACCGGCGGTACTGGTCCTTCTTGGGCAGCCCGTCCTCGAAGACGACCATCGAGGCGACGATGTTGGTGCCGCTCAAGTGGGACACGTCGAAGCACTCCATCCGCAGGGGGGCGTCCGGCATGCCGAGCGCCTCCTGGATGTCGGCGAGGGCCTGCGACCTCGCGACGAAGTCGCCACTGCGCTTGGACTTGTAGAGCACGAGCGCGTTGTGGGCGTTCGTGGCGACGGTGAGAGCGAGGGCCGCCTTGTCGCCACGCTGCGCGCTCCGCAGGGTCACACGCCCGGTGTCGCCGCGGTGTGCGCGGATGCCGGTGAGCAGCAGCTCGAGCGCGGCCGAGTCGTCGGGGAGCTCGGGGATGAGGATCTCGCGCGGCGGCACCGCGTCCTCGTAGGCTTTCTGCAGCACCGTGTCGACGAGGGCGCCGAGGTCGAGGTCGAGCTCCTTGTCGACGACCCAGCCGCGCACCCCGCGGATCCGCCCGCCGCGCACCATGAACTGCTGCACCGCTGCGGCGAGCTCGTCGTGCGCGATGCCGAAGATGTCGACGTCGATGTCGTCGTGAAGCACGATCGTGCTCTTCGACAGGGCCGCCTCGAGGGCGCCCAGTTGGTCGCGGATGCGGGCCGCCGACTCGTAGTCCTGCTCCGCCGCCGCGCGCTTCATCCGTGTGGTGAGCTCGGCGAGGTAGCGGGAGTCGTTGCCGCCCATGAAGGAGGCGAAGTCGAGGGCGACAGACTTGTGCTCCTCGTTCGTGACCCGCCCGACGCACGGCGCGACGCACTTGCCGATGTCGCCGAGAAGGCACGGCCGGCCGGTCTGCTCGGCCCTCTTGTAGGTCGACTCGGTGCAGCTGCGCATCGGGAACGCCTTGAGCATCTGGTCGACCGTCTCGCGGATCGCCCAGACCTTCGTGTACGGGCCGAAATAGCGCGCCCCGGGGATCTTGCGGTTGCGGGTGATGAACACCCGCGGCACGGGGTCGCCGAGCGTGATCGCGAGGTACGGGTAGGTCTTGTCGTCCCGGAACTTCACGTTGAAGGGCGGGTCGAACTCCTTGATCCAGGTGTACTCGAGCTGCAGGGCCTCGAACTCGGAGCCGACGACGGTCCACTCGACGGCGTCGGCGGCGAGCACCATCCGCCTGGTGCGCTCATGCAGGGTGCGCAGCGGCGCGAAGTAGTTGCTCAGCCTCGCCCGGAGGCTGTTCGCCTTGCCCACGTAGAGCACACGGCCGGAGGCGTCGCTGAACCGGTAGACGCCCGGCCGGGTGGGGATGTCACCGGGTTTCGGCCGGTAGGGGACGGTGTCGGCCATCGGCTAGCCGGCGGCGACTGCCGCGGCGACCTTGGCACGCTGGGCCCGCGTCGAGAGAGCGCCCTTCGCGGCCTTCGCCGCTGTCTTCGCGAGCGCCGAGCGCGCAGCATCCGCCGCGAGCACCTCGCCGAGGAACACGCCGGTGTGGCTCTTGGCGTTCTTCGCGAGTTGCTCGGGGGTGCCGGTGCCGATGACCACACCACCGCCGGAGCCGCCCTCCGGTCCGAGGTCGATGAGCCAGTCCGCCGACTTGATCACGTCGAGGTTGTGCTCGATCACGATGACGGTGTTGCCCTTCTCCACGAGCCCGCCGAGCACGATCAGCAGTTTGCGCACGTCTTCGAAGTGCAGCCCAGTGGTGGGTTCGTCGAGCACGTAGACGCTGCGCCCGTTGGAGCGCTTCTGCAGCTCGGTCGCGAGCTTGACCCGTTGCGCCTCGCCGCCCGACAGGGTCGTGGCGCTCTGGCCGAGCCGCACGTAGCCGAGGCCGACGTCGACGAGGGTCGTGAGGAACCGGCTGATCGAGCCGATGGCCTCGAAGAACTCGGCGGCCTCGCTGATGGGCATGTCGAGCACCTCGGCGATGCTCTTGCCCTTGTAGTGCACCGTGAGCGTGTCGCGGTTGTACCGGGCGCCGTCGCAGACCTCGCAGACGACGTACACGTCGGGCAGGAAGTTCATCTCGATCTTGATCGTGCCGTCGCCTGAGCAGTTCTCGCAGCGCCCGCCCTTGACGTTGAAGCTGAATCGGCCGGGCAGGTAGCCGCGCGCCTTGGCCTCCTGGGTCTCGGAGAACAGGTTGCGGATCTTGTCGAACACGCCGGTGTAGGTGGCCGGGTTGGAGCGCGGGGTGCGGCCGATCGGCGCCTGGTCGACGTGCACGACCTTGTCGAGGTTGTCGAGGCCGGTGACCCTGGTGTGCTTGCCGGGGATCTGCCGTGCGCCGTTGAGCTCGTTCGCGAGCACCTTGTAGAGGATGTCGTTGATGAGCGAGGACTTGCCCGAGCCGCTCACCCCGGTGACGGCCACGAACAATCCGAGCGGGAACTCGACGGTCACGTTGCGCAGGTTGTTCGCCCGTGCGCCCTCGACGACGAGCTTGCGCTTCGGGTCGACGGGGCGCCGCTTCGCCGGGGCTTCGATCGAGCGGCGGCCCGAGAGGTAGTCGCCTGTCATCGATCGCCTGTTCTCGAGCAGGGCCTCGTAGGAGCCGGAGTGCACCACCTCTCCCCCGTGCTCGCCCGCGCCCGGGCCGATGTCGACGATCCAGTCGGCGGTGCGAATGGTGTCCTCGTCGTGCTCCACGACGATGAGAGTGTTGCCGAGGTTCTTGAGCTTCACGAGCGTCTCGATGAGGCGTCGGTTGTCCCGCTGGTGCAGGCCGATGCTCGGCTCGTCGAGCACGTACAGCACCCCGGTCAGGCCGGACCCGATCTGGGTCGCGAGCCGGATGCGCTGGGCCTCGCCCCCGCTGAGCGATCCCGCGGACCGCGCGAGGTTCAGGTAGTTGAGGCCCACCTCGATGAGGAACGAGAGCCGCGCACGGATCTCGCGCAGCACGGCGGCAGCAATCTTCGCCTCACGCTCGGAGAGCTCGAGGAGCTGCATGAACTCGAACGCGTCGACGAGGCTGAGCTCGGCGACATCGGAGATGTTGTGGTCGTGCACCGTCACGGCGAGAACTTCGGGCCGCAGTCGCTTGCCGTCGCAGACCGGGCACGGGATCTCGCGCAGGTAGCTCGAGTAACGCTGCCTCGCCGCATCCGTCTCCGCCTCGAGGAACTTGCGCTCGATGTACGGCATGACCCCCTCGAAGCCGGTGGAGTACTTCATCTCGCGGCCGTAGCGGTTCTTCCACTTGACGGTCACCTCGAAGTTGTTCCCCTTGAGGATCGCCTCCTGCACCTCGTCGTCGAGGTCGCGCCAGGGGGTCGTTAGCGAGAAGTCGAGGTCGTGGGCGAGCCCCTGCAGCAGCCGTTGAAAGTAGGTGAACAGGCCCTTGCCCGATTGGGTCCAGGGCAGGATGACACCCTCGGCGAGGCTCAGGGCGGGGTCGCCGAGGAGCAGCTCGGAGTCGACCGACATGCGGGTTCCGAGGCCGGAGCACTCGGGGCAGGCTCCGAACGGCGCGTTGAACGAGAAGGTGCGCGGCTCGATCTCGGTGAGCTGAACCGGATGCCCGTTCGGGCAGGAGAGCTTCTCTGAGAAGTTGCGCCAGGCCTTGTCGCCCTTCTCATCGATGAAGTTGATTGAGACCAGGCCGTCGGTGAGGCGCAGTGCGGTCTCGAGCGAGTCGGTGAGGCGGCTCAGGATGTCGTCGGCCGCGACGAGCCGGTCGACGACGACCGCGATGTCGTGCTTGATCTGCTTCTTGAGCGTGGGCGGCTCGCTCAGCTGGATCTGCTCGCCGTCGACGATCGCGCGCGAGTATCCGGTGGCGGCGAGCTCGCGGAACAGGTCGACGAATTCGCCCTTCTTCTTCGAGATGACCGGGCTGACGACCTGGTAGCGGGTGCCGGTCGGCAGCGTCATCAGCTGGTCGGCGATCTGCTGCACCGTCTGCTTCTCGATCTTCTCGCCGCAGATCGCACAGTGCGGGATACCGATCCGCGCCCAGAGCAGGCGCATGTAGTCGTAGATCTCAGTGATCGTGCCGACCGTCGACCGCGGGTTGCGGTTGGTGGACTTCTGGTCGATCGAGACGGCGGGGCTCAGCCCCTCGATGAAGTCGACGTCGGGGCGGTCGACTTGTCCGAGGAACTGGCGGGCGTAGGCGGACAGCGACTCGACGTAGCGGCGCTGCCCCTCGGCGAAGATCGTGTCGAACGCGAGGGATGACTTTCCGGAGCCGGAGAGGCCGGTGAAGACGACGAGGGAGTCGCGCGGAATCTCCAGGTCGACGTTGCGGAGATTGTGGACCCTAGCCCCGCGGACACTGAGGACGGAACCGGATTCTACGTTCGAAATAGACACCCTCTATATCCTACGGATGCGCCCGACATCGGCCTGACAGCGGGCCGTGAGCGCCCTCCCCGGGCGCCCATCCACCGCGGGGCCGCTCATGCGAGGTGCCCGGCCGCCTCCATCTGGCGCAGCTCCTTCTTCAGGTCGGAGACCTCGTCGCGCAGACGCGCCGCGAGCTCGAACTTCAGCTCCCCGGCCGCCTGCAGCATCTGCTCGTTGAGATCGCGGATGATGCTCTCGAGGTCGCCCGCACCGGCCGCCGCAAGGCCCTCCCGGCGCAGCCCCGGCGTGGGGGAACGTTTGCGGCCGTCGCGGCCGGCGAGCAGCGCCTGCGTGTCGGCCTGCTCCCGCTGCAGGATCTCGGTGATGTCGGCGATGCGCTTGCGCAGTGGCTGCGGGTCGACGCCGCGTTCGAGGTTGTAGGCGACCTGCTTCTCGCGCCGCCTCGTGGTCTCGTCGATCGCCTTCTTCATCGAGTCGGTGAGCACGTCGGCGTACATGTGCACGGCACCGGAGACGTTGCGCGCCGCGCGGCCGATGGTCTGGATGAGGGACGTCGCGGACCGCAGGAAGCCCTCCTTGTCGGCATCCAGAATCGCGACGAGCGACACCTCGGGAAGGTCGAGACCTTCCCGGAGCAGGTTGATGCCCACGAGAACGTCGTAGACCCCGGCGCGCAGCTCGGTGAGCAGCTCGACCCGGCGGAGGGTGTCGACGTCGGAGTGCAGGTACCGCACGCGCACCCCGGCCTCACCGAGGAAGTCGGTGAGCTCCTCCGCCATCTTCTTGGTGAGGGTCGTGACGAGCACCCGCTCGTCCTTCGCCGCCCGAATGCGGATCTCCTCGAGCAGGTCGTCGATCTGGCCCTTCGTCGGCTTGACGACGATTTCGGGGTCGATGAGTCCTGTCGGCCGGATGATCTGCTCGACGACGGAGTCGGTGATGCCCATCTCGTACTTGCCCGGGGTCGCCGACAGATACACCTTCTGCCCGACCCGGTCGAGGAACTCGTTGAACTTGAGCGGGCGGTTGTCCATGGCGCTCGGAAGACGGAATCCGTGCTCCACGAGGGTGCGCTTGCGCGAGGCATCCCCCTCGTACATCGCCCCGATCTGCGGGATCGTGACGTGCGACTCGTCGATGACGACGAGGAGGTCGTCGGGGAAGTAGTCGATCAGGCAGTGCGGGGCCTCGCCGGGTGCCCGCTGGTCGATGTGCCTGGAGTAGTTCTCGATGCCGCTGCAGAAGCCGATCTGCTCCATCATCTCGAGGTCGAAGGTCGTGCGCATGCGCAGCCGCTGCGCCTCGAGCAGCTTGCCCTCGCGCTCGAGCTGGCCGAGCCGCTCGGCGAGCTCCTCCTTGATCGTGATCGTTGCGGCGCGCATCGCCTCGTCGCCGGCGACGTAGTGCGACCCGGGGAACACCGACACGGCGTCGAGCTTCTTGACGACGTCGCCGGTGAGCGGGTGCAGGGAGTAGAGGGCCTCGATCTCGTCGCCGAACATCTCGATGCGGATCGCGAGCTCCTCGTACATCGGGATGATCTCGATCGTGTCGCCGCGCACCCGGAAGTTGCCGCGGGAGAAGTCGACGTCGTTGCGCTGGTACTGCATCGACACGAACTTGCGGATCAGCACGTCCCGGTTGATGCGCATCCCGACCTGCAGCGCCATCATCGCCTCGAGGTACTCCTCGGAGCTGCCGAGGCCGTAGATGCAGGAGACGGTCGATACCACGATGACGTCGCGTCGGCTGAGCAGCGAGTTCGTCGTGGAGTGCCGCAGCCGCTCCACCTCGGCGTTGACCGAGCTGTCTTTCTCGATGAAGGTGTCGGTCTGAGGAACGTACGCTTCCGGCTGGTAGTAGTCGTAGTAGGAGACGAAGTACTCGACGGCGTTGTTCGGCATGAGCTCGCGGAACTCGTTGGCGAGCTGCGCCGCGAGGGTCTTATTGTGGGCGAGCACGAGGGTCGGCCGCTGCACCTGCTCGATGAGCCATGCTGTGGTCGCGGACTTGCCGGTTCCGGTGGCGCCGAGCAGCACGACATCCGTCTCCCCCGCGTTGATGCGGGCCGTGAGTTCGGCGATTGCCGCCGGCTGGTCGCCGCTCGGCGTGTAGTCGCTGATGACCTCAAACGGGCGCACTGAGCGCGTTGGTTCCATGCTGCGAGTTTAGGCAGCGCCACTGACACTTCGGTCAGTGTTTGCCAGCAGCGGAACCGGTGACCGTTTCCCAGAGGGCGTCGACCTGCGCGAGCGTCAGGTCGATGCTTGCCGAGTTGTCGATGACGAGATCGGCGATGGCCCGGCGCTCGTCGTCGCTCGCCTGCGACAGGAGGCGCCGCTCGGCGTCGTCCCGCGACAGGCCGCGGATCTCGACCATGCGGCGGATGCGCTCGGCGACTCCTGCCTCGACGACGACGACGAGGTCGTATCCGTGCGCGACGCTCGCCTCGGCCATCAGCGGCACGTCGTAGACGACGATCGCGTTCGGGTCGTTCGCTTCCGCGGCGGCGATCCGCTCGCGTGTGAGCGCCCTCACAGCGGGGTGCGTGATGCCGTTGAGGATCTCGAGCCGGGCAGGGTCGGCGAAGACGATTGCGCCGAGCGCGGCGCGGTCGAGCCGGCCCTCGCTGTCGATGACGGATGCGCCGAACTGCTTCGCGATCGCCTCGAGCGCGGGCGTGCCGGGCTCGACGACCTCGCGCGCGAGCAGGTCGGCGTCGATCACGATGGCCCCGTGCTCGGCGAGGCGAGCGCTCACGAGCGATTTGCCGGACGCGATGCCACCGGTCAGTCCGATCAGGTACATCCGCTCATGCTAGCTGCGGGGCGCTGCGGCTCGGCTCGGCACACGGGCCGTTCGCTCATGCGCGTGCTGTTCGCTCGCGCGGGTGCGATTCCGCGGGAGTGAACAACACGCGCGTGAATGGGCGGGACGGCTCCCGGCGCGCCCGGCCGCCGTAGCATCGAAGAAGGAGATTCGGAGGCGTCCATGATCGAACTGCTGACCGGCACGGGCCTGGCCATGGCCGCAGGGCTCAACGCCTACATCCCCCTGCTCGCCCTCGGGCTCGCTGCCCGCTTTCTCGACATCGTCGCGCTTCCGCCGGCGTGGGCCTGGCTCGAGAACGAGTGGGTGCTCGTGATCCTCGGGGTGCTGCTCGTCGTCGAGTTCTTCGCGGACAAGATCCCCGCGGTCGACACGATCAACGACTGGCTGCAGACCGTTGTGCGCCCCGCGGCCGGCGGCCTCGCCTTCGGATCGGGCTCGACCGCACAGACTCGGGCCGTCACCGACCCGGCTGAGTTCTTCTCCTCCAACCAGTGGGTGCCGATCCTGTCCGGGGTGCTCCTCGCGCTCGGTGTGCACCTGGTGAAGACGGCTGCCCGCCCGGTGCTGAACCTCGCGACGGCCGGTGTCGCCGCTCCCGTCGTGAGTGTCGCCGAAGACGGAGTGAGCGTCGCAATGGCGTTTCTCGCGATCGCGCTCCCCCTGCTCCTGATCGTCGTGATCCCGGCGCTCGCGATCGGCGTTGTTCTCGCGATTCGCGGCTATCGGCGGCGGCGCGCACGCGAGACGGCGACGCTGCGGCCGCCCCGGCATCCGTCCGCCTGACGATGCACCGCTCGAAGCGCCTGAGAGTACGCGTTTCGGCTGCTGATGCGCGACGGCGGCAGCCGAAAGGTGTACTCTCACCGCCGAAGCCAGTCAGCCGAGCCGTCTGCAAGGCCCGCACGCAGCGCAACGACAAAGCGGCCGGGCCCCAGAGGGACCCGGCCGCTTCACCTCACTCGGTTAGGAGTTGTTGGACAGCTTCTCGCGAAGGGCCGCAAGCGCGGCGTCATCGGCGAGGGTTCCGGCCGAGTCAGCATCGCTCGAGAACGAGGAGCCCGCGGCGGCGGGCGCCTCGCGAACCTCGTTGGCGGCCGTGGAGACCTGCTTCTTGTGGGCTTCCCAGCGAGCCTGGGCTGCAGCGTAGTCCTGCTCCCACTTCTCGCGCTGGGTCTCGAAGCCCTCTTTCCACTCGTTGGTCTCCGGGTCGAAGCCGTCGGGGTACTTGTAGTTCCCGGCGTCGTCGTACTCGGTGAGCATTCCGTAGAGCGCCGGGTCGAACTCGGTGCCCTCGGGGTCGACGCCCTCGTTCGCCTGCTTCAGCGAGAGGGAGATGCGGCGACGCTCGAGGTCGATGTCGATGACCTTGACGAACACCTCGTCGCCGACCGAGACGACCTGCTCGGCGAGCTCGACGTGCTTGCCCGACAGCTCGGAGATGTGCACGAGGCCCTCGATGCCCTCTGCAACGCGAACGAACGCGCCGAAGGGGACGAGCTTCGTGACCTTGCCCGGTGCAACCTGTCCGATTGCATGGGTGCGGGCGAAGACCTGCCACGGGTCTTCCTGCGTCGCCTTGAGCGACAGGGAGACGCGCTCGCGCTCGAGGTCGACCTCGAGGATCTCGACGGTGACCTCCTGGCCAACCTCGACAACCTCTGAGGCGTGCTCGATGTGCTTCCAGCTGAGCTCGGAGACGTGGACGAGACCGTCAACGCCGCCGAGGTCGACGAACGCACCGAAGTTGACGATCGACGAGACCACACCCTTGCGAACCTGGCCCTTGGCGAGGTTGTTGAGGAACGTCGTGCGGCTCTCGGACTGGGTCTGCTCGAGCAGGGCACGGCGGGACAGGACCACGTTGTTGCGGTTCTTGTCGAGCTCGAGGATCTTCGCTTCGATCTCCTGGCCGAGGTACGGGGTCAGGTCGCGGACACGGCGCAGCTCGATGAGCGACGCGGGCAGGAACCCACGCAGGCCGATGTCGACGATGAGGCCACCCTTGACGACCTCGATGACCGAACCGGTCACCACGCCGTCGGCGTCCTTGATCTTCTCCACGTCGCCCCACGCACGTTCGTACTGCGCGCGCTTCTTCGACAGGATGAGGCGGCCTTCCTTGTCCTCCTTCTGGAGAACGAGGGCTTCGACCGTGTCGCCGACGGAAACAACCTCGTCGGGGTTGACGTCGTGCTTGATCGACAGCTCGCGCGAGGGGATGACACCCTCGGTCTTGTAACCGACGTCGAGGAGAACCTCGTCACGATCGATCTTGACGACGATGCCCTCGATGAGGTCTCCGTCGTTGAAAAACTTCAGTGTCTTTTCGACCGCGGCAAGAAAGTCTTCAGCAGATCCAATGTCGTTGATGGCGACCTGCTTGGGTGCCCTATCGGTCGTTGCGATTGTCATATAAGTAGATGCTCCAGGATGGACGTAATTCGGGCCTCGGCGGATGCTGCACGGTGAAGTCGCCGGAGGCGTGCGGATGGGCTCGCCGCAAAACGCGGCCTGTCTACCTTAGCCGGGCAAATCGCCAAGCGGCAACCGCCCCGCCCGGCGAGTCGGACGGAGGTGCGGGCGGAGGCGCGGGCAGGGGCGTTGCGGGCGCCGGGCGGTCAGCCGAGCAGCGCCGCCCTCAGTGTGTCGAGCCCGACCCCGCCAATGTCGAGCGCACGGCGGTGGAAGGCGCGGATGTCGAAGTCGTCGCCCTCGCGCGCCTGGAAGTCGTCGCGCAGCTGCTCCCAGATGCGCTGGCCGACCTTGTAGGAGGGCGCCTGTCCAGGCCAGCCGAAGTAGCGGTTGACCTCGAAGCGCACGAACGGCTCGTTCATGTTGACGTTGGCCTTCATGAACTCGAAGGCGTAGTCGTAGTCCCACACGCCGGTGCCGTCGAGGCGCGGCTTGCCGAGGTGCACGCCGATGTCGAGCACGACGCGCGCCGCGCGCATCCGCTGTCCATCGAGCATGCCGAGCCGGTCGCCCGGGTCGTCGAGGTAGCCGAGCTGCTGCATGAGCCGCTCGGCGTACAGCGCCCACCCCTCGGCGTGGCCGGAGGTGCCGGCGAGCTGGCGGCGCCAGGTGTTGAGCTTCGCGCGGTTGTAGACGGCCTGGCCGAGCTGGAGGTGGTGCCCGGGGACACCCTCGTGGTACACGGTGGTCGTCTCGCGCCAGGTGTTGAACTCGGTCACGCCCTCCGGCACCGACCACCACATGCGGCCGGGGCGGCTGAAGTCGTCGCTCGGGCTCGTGTAGTAGATGCCGCCCTCCTTGGTCGGGGCGATGAGGCACTCGAGGCGCTTGATCGGGTCGGGGATGTCGAAGTGCGACTCGGCGAGCTCGGCCACGGCGGTGTCGCTGAGCTTCTGCATCCACTCCTGCAGGGCCTTGGTGCCGTGCAGGGTGCGAGCGGGGTCGGCGTCGAGCAGGGCGATGGCCTCGGCGACGGAGGCCCCGGGCTGGATCTCGTTCGCGATGGACTCCTGCTCCGCGGTCATCCGCGCGAGCTCCTGGATACCCCACTCGTAGGTCTCGTCGAGGTCGATGGTGGCGCCGAGGAAGCGGCGGGACTGCAGCGCGTAGAGCTCGCGGCCCACGGCGTCGCTCTCGGTCGCGGCCGGCAGAAGCTCGTTCTCGAGGAACGCGGCGAGCACCCCGTAGGCGGCGGCGGACGCGATCGCGCCGCTCGCGAGGTCGGCGGTGACCGTCTCGGGCAGCGCTCCCCCGCCGTCGAGCTCCGCTCCGGCGGTGAACTCGGAGAAGAAGCCGTCTGGGGCCTCGTGCTTGCGGGCCTGGGCGAGCACCTCGCGCACCTGGCGCTTCGCGGGGGTGACCTGCCGGTCGATCCCGGCGCGGAGCGACTGGATGTAGCCGTCGATCGCGGCGGGGAGGTTGTGCAGCCGGCCGGCGATGTTCGCCCAGTCCGCGGCGTTCGCCGTCGGCATGAGGTCGAGCACGTCGCGCAGCCCCTGCGCGGGAGAGGCGATGACGTTGAGGTCGCGCATCCACAGCCCGGCCTCGCTCTCCTCGAGTGTGAGCCGGAGGTCGGCGCCCAGGTCGGTCTTCGTGACCCAGTCGACGTCATCGGCGGCATCCGTCTCATCGAGCAGCGCGATGACCTTCGTGACCTCGTCGATGTACATGGCGTGGCCGGCCGGCGACAGGTCGCCGTACTCGTCCAGGCGTCCGGGGATGCCGATCCAGGTCGCGACCGTGGGGTCGAGGTCGGCGAGGGTGAGCACCCACTCCTCGGCGATCCGGTCGATCGCGGTGGGAGTGCGCGGAGTGGGCGTGCCCGGAGTGGTGATGGCGTCGTTGGTCATCACCCGAGCCTATGACAGGGTGTGAGAAAGTAACCGCTATTGCGCGTCGAGGTCGGAGCTCAGCAGCTCGACGAGGCTGTCGAGCGCGGCATCCGCGCCGTCGCCCTCCGCGCTCAGGTGCACGGCCTCGCCGTGGTCGATGCCGAGCGAGAGCACGCCGAGGATGCTCGCGGCGTTGACCCTGCGTCCCTCCTGGCTCATGAGGGTGATCGGAATGCCGGTCGCTGCGGCGGCCTGGCAGAACAGCGAGGCGGGCCGCGCGTGCAGCCCGATCGCCGACGCGATCACAACGGTGCGTTCCGCCATGTGCTGCCCCTCGATCGTCATGTGACAACCCTAGCGGCGGTCAATGCGCCGCGGCGTCCCAGTTCGCTCCGGTGCCGATCTGCACGTCGAGCGGCACCGAGAGGTCGGCGGCGTGCCCCATGCGCTGCCGCACGATGCCGCTCAGCTCGTCGAGCTCGCCGTCGGCGACCTCGAACACGAGTTCATCGTGCACCTGGAGCAGCATCCGGGAGCCGAGGCCGCGCCCCTGGAGGTCGTCGGAGATGCCGAGCATCGCGATCTTCATGATGTCGGCGGCCGAACCCTGGATCGGCGCGTTCAGCGCGGCGCGCTCGGCGTTCTCGCGCAGCACCCGGTTCGCGGAGTTGAGGTCGCCGAACGGCCGGCGCCGGCCGAAGATCGTCTCGGTGTACCCGTCGACGCGGGCCTGCACGACGACGTTGCGCAGGTAGTCGCGCACGGCGCCGAACCGGGCGAAGTAGTCGGCCATGAGCTGCTTCGCCTCGGCCGTATCGATGCGGAGCTGCTTCGACAGCCCGAACGCGCTCAGCCCGTAGGCGAGCCCGTACGACATCGCCTTGACCTTGCCCCGCATGACCGGGGTGACCTCCGACGGCGCGACCCCGAAGATGCGGGCACCGACGAAGCGGTGCAGGTCCTCGCCCTCATTGAACGCGGCGATGAGGCCCGTGTCGCCGGACAGGTGCGCCATGATGCGCATCTCGATCTGCGAGTAGTCGGCGGTGAGCAGCGTGCTGAAGTTGCCCCCGTGTTCGAAAGCCGAGCGGATCTCGCGGCCGACTTCCGTCTTGATCGGGATGTTCTGCAGGTTCGGGTCGGTCGACGAGACGCGTCCGGTGCTGGTGCCGGTCTGGTCGTAGCGGGTGTGCACGCGGTGGTCGGGCTCGATCGCCTTCTCGAGGGTCTCGATGATCTGGCGCAGCTTCGTCGCGTCGCGGTGCTTGAGCAGCAGGTCGAGGAACGGATGCGGGCTCTGCTCCTGCAGGTCGGCGAGCGAGGCGGCATCCGTCGAGAACCCCGTCTTGTTCGCGCGCGTCTTCGGCATCCCCAGCTCCTCGAACAGCACCTGCTGCAGCTGCTTCGGCGAGCCGAGGTTCACCTCGCGGCCGATCTCCGCATACGCGCGGGACTGCAGGTCGCCGGCCGTCTCGGCGAGCTCCTTCGACAGGCGCCCGAGCACCTCGGCGTTGACCGTGATTCCGGTGAGCTCCATGTTCGCGAGCACCGTCACGAGCGGGAGCTCGATGCTGTCGAGTACTCCCCTGGTGGTGTCGTCGAGGGCGTCCTCGAGGTAGTCGGCGACCTCGAGCAGGTACCAGGCCTCGGTCGCGACGCTCACCGCGCTCGTCTCCGGCACGAGCTGGTTCGGGTCGGCCTGCGGCAGGGTGAGGCCGAGGAAGTCGTACACCTGGCCGGCGAGGTCCTTCGTGGAGCCGCCCGGCTTGAGCAGCCACGCGGCGATCCTCGTGTCGAACCGGATGCCGGCGAGGTCGAGCCCGACACCGCGCAGCGCCTTGAGGTCGGCCTTCGCGTCGAACAGCACCTTGGGGGCGGGGCCCGCGAGCCAGCCCTCGAGCGCTGTGTAGTCGGGGCGGTCGGGCGCCCACGGCACATAGGCGGAGTCGTGGTGCGCGGCGAGCCCGAACCCGGTGATGCCCCAGGCGCCGCGCTCGATGCGCAGGGCGAGGGACTTGGTGTGCTCGGCGGAGGCCGTGTCGATCCAGTGGGCGAGCTCCTCATCGACGAGCGTGCGGACCGGCGGGGTCGCGGCCGCGGCGGCATCCGGGACCGCCTGCAGCTCGTTCGGGTCGGCGGGCGAGCCGGCGAGCTTGAGCACCCGCTCGAGCAGCGTCTTGAACTGCAGCTTCGCGAAGACGTCGCGCACCGCACGCTCGTCAATGGGCCGGCGTTGCAGGTCGTTCGGTCCGACCGGCAGCACGACGTCGCAGAGCAGGTGGTTGAGCTTGCGATTGCGGATCGCCCGGTCGGACTGCTCCCGGAGCTTCTCGCCGACGACGCCCTTGATCTCGTCTGCGTGGGCGAGCACTTCGCCGAGGCTGCCGTACTGGGTGATCCACTTCACGGCCGTCTTCTCGCCGACCTTGTCGATGCCGATGAGGTTGTCGCTCGTCTCGCCGACAAGCGCGGCGATGTCGGGGTACTGGTGCGGTTCGATACCGTAGCGCTCGAATACGGCGTCGCGGTCGTACCGCTTGAGTTCGGACACTCCGCGTGCGTTGGGGTACAGCAGGGTGACGTCGTCGTTCACCATCTGGATCGCGTCGCGGTCCCCGGAAACGACCAGAACCCTGTAGCCCTGCGCCGCACCCTGGGTGGCGAGGGTGGCGAGGATGTCGTCGGCCTCGTAGTCCTCTTTGGTGATGGTCGAGATACCCATCGCTTTCAGCGCCTCCTCGAGCAGGGGAACCTGACCGACGAACTCGGGCGGTGTCTCGCCGCGGGTGCCCTTGTACTCGGGGTACTCGCGGGTGCGGAAGGAGAAGCGGGAGATGTCGAAGGCGACACCGAGATGGGTGGGTTTCTCGTTCTGCAGCAGGTTGATCAGCATCGCGATGAACCCGTGGATCGCATTGGTGTGCTGCCCCTCCCGGTTCTGGAAGCTATCGACCGGGAGCGCGTAAAACGCACGGAACGCCAGCGAATGGCCGTCGATGATGAGCAGAGTAGGCTTTTCGTTGTCCGACACGCAGCAAGCCTACCGGCGGCTGGCGACACGCCGGGGACCGACGAAAGCAGCCCATGACGACCTTCCCCACGGACCTCGACCCGGAATTGGTTGCCCGCCTGATCGACTCCGGCGGCGGGGCCCTCGCCATGAAGATGGGGATCGAATTCGTCGAGCTGTCGGCGGCGAGGTCCGTGGCGCGGATGCCGGTCGAAGGCAACACCCAGGTGGTCGGGCTGCTGCACGGCGGCGCCCACGTAGTGCTCGGCGAGACGCTGGGCTCGGTGTCATCCGCCATCCACGCTGGCCCCGGACGCTACGCGGTCGGGATCGAGATCAACGCCACCCACAGCCGCTCGATCACGAGCGGGTGGGTGACAGCCACCTGCACCGCGCTCGTGCTCGGCCGCACCCTGGCGACCCACGAGATCGTCGTCGCCGACGACGAGGGCCGCAGGCTCTCGACGGTGCGGATGACGAACATGCTGCGCGAGATGTAGCGTCGGCCACGCCGTGGCGCCGAGTGTGCCTGTGCACGCCGAGCGTGCCTGTTCCGACGGGCACACTCGGCGCGAACAGCCACGATCGGCGTACTGGCATGCCGGAAAGGGATGGCACCCCAGCCGCGACGCTACTTCTTGGCGGAGAGCTGCTCGATGATCGACTGGGCGACATCGTGCATCGTGAGACGGCGGTCCATCGACGCCTTCTGGATCCAGCGGAAGGCCTCGGGCTCGCTGAAGCCCATCTTCTCGTTCAGCAGGCCCTTGGCGCGGTCCACGAGCTTGCGGGTCTCGAAGCGCTCGACGAGGTCAGCGACCTCGGCCTCGAGGGTGATGATCTGGGCGTACCGCGAGAGGGCGATCTCGATCGCGGGCAGCAGGTCGTTCGGGGTGAACGGCTTGACGACGTAGGCGAGCGCTCCGGCCTCGCTCGCGCGCTCGACCAGTTCCTTCTGGCTGAACGCGGTGAGCAGCACGACGGGCGCGATGTGGTTCTTGCTCAGACGCTCTGCGGCGGAGATGCCGTCGAGGAGGGGCATCTTCACGTCCATGATGACGAGGTCGGGGCGCAACTCCGTTGCCAGGGCGACCGCTGTCTCGCCGTCTCCGGCTTCGCCGACGACCTCGAATCCGTTGTCGCGGAGGGTTTCGACGATGTCGAGGCGGATGAGGGATTCGTCCTCTGCCACAACGACGCGGCGGGGGGCTTGCTGGACGGGATCCTGGTCGGTCATGCCTAAACCCTACGGTATTCTGAACGCGGTTGTTGTGCGCCGGTGTGGCGGAATGGCAGACGCGGAGCACTCAAAATGCTTTGCTCGAGAGGGCGTGTGGGTTCGAGTCCCACCACCGGCACAATCGCTCGATTCGCGGGGCGCGGGCGGCGGGCGAGGGCACGTCTCGCCTCGCGGAAACGCCACACCGCCCGGACGCGAGGCCCGGGCGGTGTGGCGGACGCTAGCGCTGGTACGCGGGTGCGGCGCCGTTGTGCACGTCGCCGACGCGGTGGACCCGCACGTCGTTGGTCGAACCCGAGATTCCGGGGGGCGAACCGGCGATGACGACGACCCGGTCGCCGACATCGGCGCGGTTGTGGCCCAGCAGAACATCGTCGACCTGTGCGATGAGTTCGTCGGTGTGGGTGACGCGGGGAACCAGGAAGGTCTCGACGCCCCAGACCCAGGCGAGGCGCGAGCGGATGCCCGGGTTCGGGGTGAACGCGAAGATCGGGGTGTGGTGGCGCAGCCTCGACATGCGGCGCACGGAGTCGCCGCTCTCGGTGAACACGCACAGGTAGCGGGCATCGACGAAGTCGGCGACCTCGGCGGCGGCGAGGGTGAGGGCACCGCCGAGGGTGCGTGGCTTGCTGCCGAGCTCCGGGATGCGGTCGAGGCCGTGCTCCTCGGTGGAGGTGACGATGCGCGCCATGGTCTGCACCGTGATGACGGGGTACTCCCCCACGCTCGTTTCGCCACTGAGCATGACCGCGTCGGCACCGTCGAGCACCGCGTTGGCCACGTCGGAGGTCTCCGCGCGGGTCGGGATGGGGCTGGAGATCATCGATTCGAGCATCTGCGTCGCCACGATGACGGGCTTCGCCATCCGGCGGGACATCTCGATCGCCTTCTTCTGCACGATCGGGACCGCCTCGAGAGGCAGTTCGACGCCGAGGTCGCCGCGGGCGACCATGATGCCGTCGAACGCGTCGATGATGGCCTCGAGGTTGTCGACGGCCTGCGGCTTCTCGATCTTCGCGATGATCGGCACCTTGCGACCGACCTCCGCCATGATCTCCTCGGCGCGCACGATGTCCTCGGCGTTGCGCACGAAGGAGAGCGCGATGAGGTCGGCGCCGAGCGCGAGGGCCCAGCGCAGGTCCGCTTCGTCCTTCTCGCTCATCGCGGGAACGTTGACGGCGACGCCCGGCAGGTTGATGCCCTTGTTGTTGGAGACGGCTCCCGCGACGACAACCTCGGTCGTGACCGTGTTGCCCTCGACCGAGACGGCACGGAGTTTGACTTTGCCGTCGTCGATGAGGAGCGGGTCGCCCGGCTTCACGTCCCCGGCGAGCCCGGAGTAGGTGGTTCCGCAGATTTCCTTGGTGCCGAGGATGTCCTCGGTGGTGATCTTGAAGATGTCGCCGACCGCGAGGTCGTGCGGCCCGTTGGCGAACTTGCCGAGGCGGATCTTGGGGCCCTGCAGGTCGACGAGCACGGCGACGGCGCGACCGGAGTCATCGCTCGCGCGGCGCACGTTCATGTAGACCTCTTCGTGCACCGCATAGTTGCCGTGGCTGAGGTTCATCCGCGCGACGTCGACGCCGGCATCGATGATCGCCCGGATGCTGTCGTAGCTCGACGTTGCCGGGCCGAGGGTGGCCACGATTTTTGCGCGTCTCATTGGTTCCTTCTTCATTCGTGTGGAGTGGTGAGACGGCTTCGTTCTGCCGTGCTCGGCGGTGCGGGTGGTGGGTACGGGTGGGGGGATCAGATCGACACGGCACGGTCGGTGGGCCGCACCGGTGCCGGCAATTTCGTCTCGCCCTCAAGATAGCGGTCCACGGCGGCGGCCGCAGCACGGCCCTCGGCGATCGCCCAGACGATGAGCGACTGTCCGCGGCCGGCATCCCCGGCGACGAAGACCCCCGATTCGCTCGTCTGGTAATCGCCGTCCCGCAGGGCGTTGCCGCGTTCGAACGGCACCTGGAGCTGGTCGGCGAGCTGGTCGCCCTCCGTGCCCGTGAAGCCGAGCGCGAGGAGTACGAGGTCCGCGGGGATCTCCCGCTCCGTTCCCGCTTTGGGCACGCGCCGGCCGTCGAGATATTCGGTTTCGGCGACGCGGATCGCGCGCACCTCACCGACGTCGTTGGTGAGGAACTCGACCGTGGAGGCGAGGTACACCCGTTCGCCGCCCTCTTCGTGGGCACTGGTCACCTCGAACAGGGTGGGGGCCATCGGCCAGGGGTGCGCCTCCGTGCGCTCGGCCGGTGGCTGCACGCCGATTGCGAGGTTCGTGACCGAGAGGGCGCGCTGGCGGTGCGCGGTGCCGATGCAGTCCGCTCCCGTGTCGCCGCCGCCGAGCACGACGACATGCTTGCCGTCCGCGGTGATCTGGTCGAGCACGGCGTCGCCGGCACCGACGCGGTTCTGCTGCACCAGGTACTCCATCGCGAAGTGCACGCCGGAGAGGTCGCGTCCGGGGATCGGCAGGTCACGCGGCACGAGGGCGCCCGTGGCGACGATCACGGCGTCGTAGCGCGCGCGCAGGTCGCTCCAGGAGATGTCGACGCCGATGTTGACGTTCGCGCGGAAGCGGGTGCCCTCCGCCTGCATCTGGCGCAGGCGAGACTCGATGTGCTTCTTCTCCATCTTGAAGTCCGGGATGCCGTAGCGGAGCAGTCCGCCGATGCGGTCGTCGCGCTCAAAGACGGCGACCGTGTGGCCGGCGCGGGTCAGCTGCTGGGCCGCGGCGAGTCCGGCCGGGCCGGAGCCGACGACCGCGATGGTCTTGCCGGTGAGACGCTCCGGCGGGTGCGGCTCGACCCAGTCGTTCGCGAAGGCCTGGTCGATGATCGACACCTCGACCTGCTTGATCGTGACGGCCGGCTGGTTGATGCCGAGCACGCACGAGCTCTCACACGGTGCCGGGCAGAGGCGCCCGGTGAACTCCGGGAAGTTGTTCGTGGCGTGCAGGCGCTCGATGGCCTGGCGGCCCTCGCCGCGCCAGGTGAGGTCGTTCCACTCCGGGATCAGGTTGCCCAGCGGGCAGCCCTGGTGGCAGAACGCGATGCCGCAGTCCATGCAGCGCCCGGCCTGCGTGCGCACGGTCGCGGTGTCGCCCTGCTCGTAGACCTCTTTCCAGTCCATGAGCCGCAGCGCGACCGGACGGCGGGGCGGCAGTTCTCGTTCTTTGACCTTCAGGAACCCTTTGGGATCAGCCACCGGTCACCTCCATGATTCTGCCCCAGGTGACGTCTCCGTCGGGGTCGATTCCCTGTTCGATCGCGCTCGCCCTGGTGGCGAGGACGGCGGCGTAGTCGCGCGGAAGCACCTTCACGAACTCGCCAACGGTCTGCTCGAACGACCCGAGCATCCGGGACGCCAGCGGCGACTCGGTCTCGTCGGCGTGACGCTGCAGCAGGTCCCGCAGGATCTCCGCGTCGGCGGCGCCGAGCGGGTGCAGCTCGAGTTCGCCGCTCGCGAGCGAGTCGGGATTGACGTGCTCGCGGTGAAGGGAGTGGATGTAGGCGGTGCCACCGGACATGCCTGCGCCGAGGTTGCGGCCGGTGTCGCCGAGGATCACGGCGAGCCCACCGGTCATGTACTCGAGCGCGTGGTCGCCGACGCCCTCGACGACGGCCGTCGCGCCGGAGTTGCGCACGAGGAAGCGCTCACCGACGATGCCGCGGATGAACATGCTGCCCTGGGTCGCCCCATAACCGATCACGTTGCCGGCGATGACGTTGTGCTCGGCGGGGAACACGCTCGCCCGGTCCGGTCGCACGACGATCTGCCCGCCGGAGAGTCCCTTGCCGACGTAGTCGTTGCTGTCGCCCTCGAGCCGCAGGGTGATTCCCGACGGGAGGAAGGCGCCGAGCGACTGGCCGGCCGAGCCGGTGAGGGTCACCTCGATCGTTCCCGTCGGCAGGCCGTTCTCGCCGTGGTTCGCCGTGACCCGGTTGCCGAGCATGGTGCCGACGGCGCGCTCGGTGTTGCGGATCGGCAGGGCGATCGACACGGGCGTCCCGTGCTCGATCGCCGCCTGGCTGAGCCGGATGAGTTCGACGTCGAAGTGCGACTCGAGCTCGTGATCCTGCGGCACGGCGTAGGAGCGGGGAACGGTGTCGGCGAAGTCGGGGCCGATGAGGATGGGCGACAGGTCGAGCCCATCGGCCTTCCAGTGCTGGATGGCCCGGTTGGTGTCGAGCATCTCCTTGTGGCCGATGGCCTCGGCCAGCGACCGGAACCCGAGCTCCGCAAGGTACTCCCGCACCTCTTGGGCGAGGAACTCGAAGAAGTTCACGACGAACTCGGGCTTGCCGGTGAACCGGGCGCGCAGTTCGGGATTCTGGGTCGCGACGCCGACGGGGCACGTGTCGAGGTGGCAGACCCGCATCAGGATGCAACCCGAGACGATGAGGGGCGCGGTGGCGAAGCCGTACTCCTCCGCGCCGAGAAGGGCCGCGACGATGACGTCGCGTCCCGTCTTCATCTGGCCGTCCGCCTGCACGACGACGCGGTCGCGCATGCCGTTGAGCATGAGCGTCTGCTGGGTCTCGGCGAGGCCGAGCTCCCACGGTGTTCCCGCGTGCTTGAGGCTGTTGAGAGGGCTCGCTCCGGTTCCTCCGTCGTGGCCGGAGATCAGCACGACGTCGGCGAGGGCCTTGGTGACGCCCGCGGCGACCGCCCCGATGCCCGACTGGCTCACGAGCTTGACGTGTACCCGGGCAGCGGGGTTTGCCCGCTTGAGGTCGAAGATGAGCTGCTTGAGATCTTCGATCGAGTAGATGTCGTGGTGCGGCGGCGGGCTGATCAGCCCGACGCCGGCCGTCGAGTGCCGGGTCTTGGCGATCCACGGGTACACCTTGTTCGGCGGCAGCTGGCCGCCTTCGCCGGGCTTGGCTCCCTGCGCCATCTTGATCTGAATGTCAGTGGCGTGGGTGAGGTACATGCTCGTGACCCCGAATCGTCCGGACGCGACCTGCTTGATCGCGCTGCGACGTTCCGGGTCGAGCAGGCGGGCGACGTCCTCGCCGCCCTCCCCCGTGTTGCTCTTCGCGCCGATGCTGTTCATGGCGATCGCGAGCGTCTCGTGCGCCTCGGCACTGATCGACCCGTAGCTCATCGCGCCGGTCGAGAAGCGCGTGACGATCGAGGCTACCGGCTCGACCTCGTCGAGGGGAACGGCGGGGCGGATGCCCGTGCGCAGCGACAGCATCCCGCGCAGGGTCATGAGGTTCTCGGCCTGGTCGTCGACGAGGCGCGTGTAATCGCGGAAGATGTCGTACCGGCGCGTCTTCGTCGAGTGCTGCAGGCGGAACACCGTGTCGGGGTTGAACAGGTGCGGCGGCCCGTCCCGGCGCCACTGGTACTCGCCGCCCGTCTCAAGCCGCTCGTGCGGGTTGGTCCCGCCGTCCTGGGGGTAGGCGGCCTCGTGGCGCGACGCGCTCTCGGCCGCGATTACATCGATGCCGACGCCGCCGAGAAGGCTCGACGTTCCGGTGAAGTACTGGTCGACGAAACCCTGGCTGAGGCCGACGGCCTCGAACGTCTGGGCGCCCGCGTAGGAGCCGACGACCGAGATGCCCATCTTCGACATGATCTTGAGCACCCCCTTGCCGAGCGCCTTGATGAGGTTCGCGACGGCCTTCTCGGCGGTCACAGAGCTCAGCATGCCGCCGCGGACGAGTTGCTCCGCGCTCTCCATCGCGAGGTACGGGTTCACCGCCGAGGCGCCGTAACCGATCAGGAGCGCCACGTGGTGCACTTCGCGCACGTCGCCGGCCTCGACGACGATGCCGGCCTTCATCCGGTTCTGCTCGCGAATCAGGTGGTGGTGCACGGCGGCGACCATCAGCAGGGACGGCATGGGCGCGAGGTCCTTGTTGGAGTCGCGGTCGGACAGCACGATGAAGGTGCAGCCGTTCGCGATCGCGTCATCGACCTCGTCGCACATCTCGGCGATGCGTTTCTGCATCGCGAGCGGCCCCTGGTCGACCCGGTACAGCCCACGGATCGTCGTGGTGGTGGGGCTGCCGGCGCGCGGGTCGATGTGCTGGATCTTGGCGAGCTCGTCGTTGTCGATCACCGGGAAGTCGAGGATGACCTGACGGGCGTGTTCCTCGGTCGCGTCGAGCAGGTTGCGCTCGGGTCCGAGACCGACCGTGAGGGAGGTGACGACCTCCTCCCGGATCGAGTCGAGCGGAGGGTTGGTGACCTGCGCGAAGGCCTGCGTGAAGTAGTCGAAGAGCAGCCGTGGGCGCTGGGAGAGCACGGCGATGGGGGTGTCGGAACCCATCGCGCCGATCGGCTCGGCACCGTTGGCCGCCATCGGCATGAGCAGGATGCGCACTTCCTCCTCGGTGTAGCCGAACGTGCGCTGGCGCCGGGTGACGGATGCCGGGGTGTGCACGATGTGCTCGCGCTCGGGAAGGTCCTTGAGGTTGATCCGCCCGGATTCGAGCCAGTCCCCCCACGGCTTGGAGGCGGCGAGCGAGCTCTTGATCTCCTCGTCCTCGATCAGGCGACCCTCGGTCGTGTCGACGAGGAACATCTTGCCGGGCTGCAGGCGCCCCTTGCGCACGACGCGGCTGGGATCGATGTCGAGCACGCCGATCTCGCTTGCGAGCACGACGAGCCCGTCGTCGGTGATGAGGTAGCGACCGGGGCGCAGACCATTGCGGTCGAGGGTCGCGCCGACGAGACTGCCGTCGGTGAAGACGAGGGCCGCGGGGCCGTCCCACGGCTCCATCAGCATGGAGTGGTACTCGTAGAAGTCGCGCCGGGCCGGGTCGATGTCGACCTGGTTCTCGTACGCCTCGGGCACCATCATCATCATGGCGTGCGGGAGGGATCGCCCGGCGAGGTTGAGGAGCTCGACGACCTCGTCGAACGACGCGGAGTCGCTCGCTCCGGGAGTGTTGATCGGGAGGATCGTCTCGATGTCGCCGAGCAGGTCGGACTGCAGTTGCGACTGGCGGGCGCGCATCCAGTTGCGGTTGCCCTGCACCGTGTTGATCTCGCCGTTGTGCGCCACCATGCGGAAGGGCTGGGCGAGCGGCCACGACGGGAAGGTGTTCGTCGAGTAGCGCGAGTGCACGAGCGCGAGCTTCGACATGAACCGCTCGTCCGAGAGGTCGGGGTAGAACGGCTCGAGCTGGAGGGTCGTGACCATGCCCTTGTAGACCATGGTGCGGCAGGACAGCGAGGGGAAATAGACCTCGAGCTCCCGCTCGGCGCGCTTGCGCAGGCGGAAGGACTGGCGGTCGAGCTGGATGCCGGAGACGGGCTCTCCGCTTTCGGTGGTGCGCTCGCTCGAGAGGAACAACTGCTCGAAGGCTGGCATCGCGGCGCGGGCGAGCTTCCCGACCTCGTCGGCGCGCACGGGAACCTCGCGCCAGCCGATCACAGTGAGCGACTCCTGCCGGGCGAGGGCCTCGATGCCGAGTTTGACCTCGGCGCGCTCGCTGTCGCCGTGGGGTAGGAACGCCATGCCGACGACGTAGCGGCCCACCGGGGGAAGCTCGAAGGCGGTGACGGCGCGCAGGAACTCGTCGGGGATCTGCGTGACGATACCCGCGCCGTCGCCCGTGCCGGCGTCGGAGCCGATCGCGCCGCGGTGCTCGAGGTTGCGCAGCGCGCCGAGTGCGGCATCGATGATGTCGTGGCCCGCGGTGCCGCGGAGCGTCGCCACCATCGCGAGCCCGCAGGCGTCGCGTTCGTTGCGCGGGTCGTAGAGACCGCTCGCCTCAGGGTTGAGGCCGAAGCGGGAAAAAGTTGGCTTGAGTGCCATGAGCAACCGTCCTCACGAGGAAACAGCTTCGCGGGACGTCAGTGGCCCTGGGATTGGCGGCCTTCCTGACGAAGGCGTCGCAATGGGTGTGGGATTCTCGTGGGGCTTTGGTGCGGCCCCTCTCATTCCCCGTCGTGCCTATGCTTTCGCACCGACCCCGCTTGTGGCAGGTTTCCTGGCGGGTGTTTCGGCATCTTCCGCGGCACCGTTGCCATCGTCGTCGGAGTCCGAATACCTCTCCCCCGAGTCTACCCCAGCGGCGTCCGGAGACCACTCCTTGCCCGGCAGGTACGGGCTCGGCTCGATGCCGGGATGACGGCGGGTCTGCACGATGATGATGACGAGCCCGACGAGGATCGCGGCGAACGCCGCCCAGACGTTGGTGCGCACGCCGAGGAAGATCTCGCTCGGGTCGATGCGGATCGTCTCGAAGACACTGCGGCCGATGCCGTACCAGATGAAGTACAGCCCGATGAGCTTTCCCCATTGCACGCGCAGGCGGCGGTCCATGAGCAGCAGCAGCGCCGCCCCGGCGACGTTCCAGATGATCTCGTACAGGAACATCGGGTGGAAGAGCGTTCCCTCGGCGAGGCCGACGGGGAAGGCGGGGTTCGCCGAGGCGATCTCAAGTCCCCACGGCAGGTCGGTCGGGAGGCCGAAGAGTTCCTGGTTGAAGTAGTTGCCGAGTCGACCGAAGGCCTGCGCGAGCAGCAGCCCGGGCGCGAGGGCATCCGCGAAGCTCCAGAATCGCAGGCCGGCCTGGCGGCAGCCGAGATAGGCGCCCAGGGCGCCGAGGATCAGCGCTCCGAAGATCGCCATGCCGCCCTCCCAGATGTAGAGGGTGCGGGCGAGGTCGGCGCCGGGGAAGAAGTAGTCGTCCGGATGGGTGAGCACGTGGAAGATGCGGCCACCGATGATGCCGAACGGCACCGCCCAGATTGCGATATCGAGCACGACGCCGGGGTCGGCTCCACGCCGCTTGAGGCGCGCGCTCGTGAGCGCGGTGGCGACGACGATTCCCAGCAGGATGCAGATCGCGTAGGCGTTGATGTTCAGATCGAAGGGGAAGAATCCGAGGCCGATGTCACGCAGCCACTGGCCGAGGTTGAAGACCTGCCAGTCGGGGTTGGGGGCGGGGATGCTCAGGGGTGCGAACATTTGACCGGTCGCCTTTCTGATGGGGGAAGAAGGGAGAGGCTCAGTGCCGCGCGACGGCGGGCCGGGTTCCAGCGGACAGGGCCGCGGCGGTGGCGGCGACGGCGGGAACGCCGCCGTCCGAGAGGGCCTTCACGAGGGCGGAGCCGACGATCGCGCCGTCGGCGTAGGCGAGCACCTCGCGCACCTGATCGGCGCTGGAAATACCCAGGCCGACGCAGGTGCTGGTGGCGCCGGCGGTGCGAAGCCGGGCGACGAGCGCCTTGGCTGCGGAGTCCACGTCGCCGCGCGCCCCGGTGATGCCCATGGTCGAGACGGCGTACACGAACCCGCGGCTGGCCTGCACGGCCTGCTCGAGCCGGGAATCCGTCGACGATGGTGCCGCGAGGAAGATGCGGTCGAGCCCGGTGCGCTCCGACGCGGCGAGCCACTGGCGTGCCTCGTCGGGGATGAGGTCGGGGGTGATGAGCCCGGCGCCCCCGGCAGCGACGAGATCTTCCGCAAACCGGTCGACGCCGTACTGCGCGATCGGATTCCAGTAGCTCATGAACACCACGGGCGTGGAGACTCGCGCGGTGATCGCCGCCATCACCTCGAAGCCGTCGCGCAGGCGGAAGCCCTGTGCCAGGGCGGTCTGGGTCGCCGCCTGGATGACGGGTCCGTCCATGACGGGGTCGGAGTACGGGAGGCCGAGCTCGATGATGTCGACCCCGTTCTCGGCGAGGGCGACTGCCGCCTCGATGCTTGTCGGGATGTCGGGGAAACCGGCGGGGAGGTAGCCGATGAGTGCGCCGCTGCCCGCCTCGCGGCGCGCGGCGATGACGCGTTCCACCGGGCTCGTCAACTCGGTCATACCTGCTCCGCTTCGCGGTCGAGCACTCCGAAGTAGTTGCCGATGGTGACCATGTCCTTGTCTCCGCGGCCGCTCAGGTTGACGAGGATGACCGCGTCAGGTCCGAGTTCCTGGCCGAGCTTGATCGTGCCGGCGAGGGCGTGCGCCGTTTCGATCGCGGCGATGATGCCCTCGGTGCGGGCAAGCAGGCGCAGGGCCGACATGGCCTCGGCGTCGGTGATGGGCTCGTAGCGGGCCCGGCCGATGTCGGCGAGCCACGCGTGCTCCGGTCCGACTCCCGGGTAGTCGAGGCCGGCGGAGATGGAGTGCGACTCGACCGTCTGTCCGTCCTCGTCCTGCAGGAGGTAACTGCGTGCGCCGTGCAGCACGCCGGGGCGGCCCTTCGTGATTGTCGCGGCGTGCCGCGGGGTGTCCGCGCCGTCGCCCGCGGCCTCGTACCCGACGAGCATGACGCCGGGGTCGTCCAGGAAGGCGTGGAAGATGCCCATGGCGTTCGAGCCGCCGCCGACGCACGCCGTGACGGCATCAGGGAGCTTGCCTGTGAGCGCGAGGAGCTGGTCGCGGGACTCTTCGCCGATGATCTTGTGGAAGTCGCGGACCATGACGGGGAACGGATGCGGCCCCGCGACGGTTCCGAGCAGGTAGTGGGTGCTGTCGACATTGGCGACCCAGTCGCGCAGTGCCTCGTTGATGGCGTCCTTCAGGGTGCGGGAGCCGGCGGTGACCGGGATCACCTCGGCGCCGAGCAGGCGCATCCTGGCCACGTTGAGCGCCTGCCGTTCCGTGTCGACCTCGCCCATGTAGACGACGCACTCCATGCCGAACAGGGCGGCCGCGGTCGCGGTCGCGACGCCGTGCTGGCCGGCGCCTGTCTCGGCGATGAGTCGCTTCTTGCCGAGCCGCCTCGCGAGCAGGGCCTGGCCCATGACGTTGTTGATCTTGTGCGAGCCCGTGTGGTTGAGGTCTTCGCGCTTGAGGAAGACGCGCGCCCCGCCGGCATGCTCGGCGAACCGCTTCACCTCGGTGATGATCGAGGGGCGGCCGCTGTAGGTCGCGTGCAGTGCGGCGAGTTCCGCCTGGAACTCCGGGTCGACCTTCGCCGCAAGGTAGGCGGCGTCGAGTTCGTCGAGGGCCTGGATGAGGGATTCGGGCACGAAGCGGCCGCCGTATTCGCCGAAGTACGGTCCGACTTGGTCGCGCAGAGCCATCAGGCCTCCAGAAATCGCTGCAGGGTGGCGACGGGGTCGCCGCCGGTGACAAGGGCTTCGCCGACGAGCACGATGTCCGCGCCGGCCGAACGGTAGTGGGTGACGTCGGCGGCGGTCGTGACGGCGGACTCCGCCACACGGATCACGCCGGAGGGGATCTGGTCGGCGAGTCGCCCGAACAGGTCCCGGTCGAGTTCGAAGGTGGAGAGGTCGCGGGCGTTGACGCCGATGAGTCCGGCGCCGAGGTCGAGCGCACGGCTCACCTCGTCCGCGTCGTGGGTCTCGACGAGCGCGGTCATGCCGAGCGCGCCAATCAGCTCGTACAGTTCGGCAATGGTGCGCGTGTCGAGAGCGGCGACGATGAGCAGTACGAGGTCTGCCCCGGCCGCGCGCGCCTCGAACACCTGGTACGGGGTCGCGATGAAGTCCTTGCGCAGCACCGGGATGCTGACGGCGGAGCGCACGGCCTCGAGGTCGGCGAGGGAACCGCCGAAGCGCCTGCCCTCAGTCAGCACGCTGATCGCACTCGCGCCACCGGTCTCGTAGGCGATCGCGAGCGCCGCGGGGTCGGGGATCTCGGCGAGGGCGCCGCGGGACGGGCTCGCGCGCTTCACCTCGGCGATGATCTTGACGCGCTCGGCGGGGGCGAGAAGCGCGAGGGCGTCGAGCGCCCGCGGACGCGCGAGGGCATCCGCCTCGACGGTTGGGAGAGGGCGAACAGCTTGGCGCTCCGACGAGTCGGCGAGGGCGCCAGCGGTGAGTTCGGTCAGCACCGGTTCAGTGCACGTTCTTGGGCACGTAGCGGGATCCGCCCACGCCGTAACCCAGTCGCGCGAGCACGATGCCGACGATCAGGCCGACGACAACGAGGGCTGCGGAAGCCCAGACGAGCCACGCGATCGAGAAGAAGAATGCAACCGTGCCGATGGTGAATGCCACCAACATGATGATGACCGCGGTCCATGCCGCAGGCGAGTTGCCGTGGCCTGGATCAGAGTTATCGTGCGTCATGTCGCTCCTGTGTTGTGGGTGGATGGCAGGGCTTCGAGTCTAGCGTGACGTCGGATCGGCGCCGTCGCTCAACGCGTCCCAGTCGCCGATCGCATCGGGCTCGCGGGCTGCCGCGCCCGAGCCCGCCCCGCCGTCCACGGTGCTCCCGTCGACCGGAGTGCCGTCGGCGCTGGTGAACGCGGCATTCTGGTACTTGCGCGTGGCAGCGGGCCAGAGGCGCACCGTGGCGATGATCGCGACCCCGATGGCGACGCTGATGACCCCGACCGTCGCCGCGAACCAGGGCCAGGCGGTGAGAGTGGCCGACTCGACCAGGCCCTGCACCGACGAGGCACCGGAGATTCCGGTCGAGTCGGTGATCGCACGGGAGGCGGCCCCGGCGGGGTCGCCGATCGCGAGCACCGAGGTGAGTGCGACGGTGGCGCCGATCAGCGCCTGCAGCGCGCCCAGCACAACCCGGAAGATGGGCCCGGCGATCGACAGCGCGCCCACCAGCGCGAGACCCGCCAGGGCGAGGGCGGACAGGCCCCCCGCGGCGATGTCACCGCCGACGATCACCCGTGCCCCGCCGAGCTCGTCCGCGGTCAGCGCGACGATGACCCACGTCTGAGTCCAGGCGAGGAGGATGAGGGCGTTGGCGACGACACCCGCGAGCAGGATCGTGCTCTTGAGACGCCGGGGAGCCACTCAGGTCACCCGGCGCATGGCGTTGGCAACGGCGATTGCCCGCAGCGGTGCGGCGGCCTTGTTCTGGGTCTCCTGCTCCTCAGCGAGAGGGTCGGAATCGGCGACGAGCCCCGCTCCGGCCTGGACTCGCGCCACTCCCCCGGCGATCGTCGTCGTGCGGATCGCGATGGCGAGGTCGAGGTCGCCGGCGAAGTCGAAGTAGCCGACCACACCGCCGTACACGCCCCGCTGGGCAACCTCGAGCTCGTCGATGATCTCGAGCGCCCGGGGTTTCGGCGCGCCGGAGAGGGTGCCGGCCGGGAAGGTCGCCCGGAACACGTCGACCGAGCTCGCGCCGGGGCGGAGGTCGCCCTCGACCGACGACACGAGGTGCATGATGTGGCTGAAGCGCTCCACCTGCATGAACTCGGTCACCTCGACCGAACCGGGCTCGCAGACCTTGAGCAGGTCGTTGCGGGCGAGGTCGACGAGCATGAGATGCTCGGCACGTTCCTTGGGGTCGCGTTCGAGGGTGTCGGCGAGCGACTGGTCCTCCTCCGGGGAGCCGCCGCGCGGCTTGGACCCGGCGATGGGGTGCATATAGACGCGGTCGTTCTCGACCTTGACGAGCGCCTCCGGGGACGAGCCGACGATCCAGTACGGTTCCCCCGCGGCATCCTCGAGGGACAGCAGGTACATGTACGGGCTCGGGTTCAGGGTGCGCAGCACGCGGTACACGTCGATCGGGTGCGCGCTGATCTCGTGGTCGAAACGCTGCGAGATGACGACCTGGAACACGTCGCCGTCGACAATGAACTGCCGAGACCGGGTGACGGCGGCGTGGAAGTCTTCCGGGCGGATTCGCGGGGTCGGCTGCGGCGCGGTCTCAAGGTCAACCTCGGCGAGCCAGGCTTCGGCCGGCTCTGCGAGGCGTGCCTGCATCGCGTCGAGGCTGGACTGGGCGAGCCTCCACAGGTCGTCCGGCGTGTCGACTCCGTCGTTGAGGGCAGTGGCGATGAGCAGCACCGACCCGGTGCGGTGGTCGACGACGACGAGCGCGGAGACGAAGCTGAGTGCCTGCCCGGGCGTGGCGAAGTCGGCGGGAGGAATGTTCGGCAGCCGCTCGATCTGCCGGATCGCCTCCCAACCGATGAAGCCGACGAGCCCGCCGGTCAACGGCGGGTGGCCGGGCACGTGCGGGGTGCCCCACCGCTGATAGATATGCGCGAGCGTCTCGAGCGGCCCGGTCGGTGCGCCCGCGCCGAGAGCGCGCTCGGCGGAGAGCCCGTAGTCGAGCCACACCGACTCGTCGCCGGTCTGGGTCAGCACACCGAAGCTCGAGACGCCGATGAAGGAGAACCTCGACCAGATCCCGCCCTGCTCCGCGGACTCGAGCAGGAAGGTTCCCGGCTCCCCCGCGGCGAGCTTGCGGTAGATGCCGACGGGCGTCTCGCCATCGGCGAAGAGCTCGCGGATGACCGGGATGACGCGGTGGTCGCCGAGGAGCGCGTCAAATTGCGCCCTCGTCATGGTGTCGCTCACCGGTCGTCCTCGCTCCGGTCACCGATCGCGGGCTCGAGCGGGTCAACGTCGAAGCAGGCGTGCGCACCCGTGTGGCAGGCGGCTCCGACCTGGTCGACGGTCACGAGGATCGTGTCCGAGTCGCAGTCGAGCGCGGCACCCTTGACGTACTGGCGGTGGCCGGAGGTGTCGCCCTTGCGCCAGAACTCCTGCCGGGAGCGGGACCAGAACGTCACGCGCCCCTCGGTGAGGGTGCGGCGGAGGGCCTCGGCGTTCATGTAGCCGAGCATGAGCACCTCGAGGGTGTCCCACTGCTGGATGATCGCCGGGAGGAGCCCGTCGCCATCGAAGGTGGCGCGGTCGAGAATCGCGTCGATTCCGGTGTCGGTCATGTTGTCCTACCTCGTCGTCATGCCCGCCGCGGCGAGGCTTCCCTTGATGTCGTCGACGGTGAGGTCGGCGTCATGGAAGACGGATGCCGCGAGCACAGCATCGGCGCCCGCCGCGATCGCGGGGGCGAAGTGGTCGAGTGCGCCGGCACCGCCGGACGCGATGACGGGCACATGGCTGACCTCGCGCATCGCGCGGATGAGTTCGAGGTCGAATCCGCTGCGGGTCCCGTCGGCGTCGATCGAATTGACGAGCAGCTCGCCCGCGCCGCGCTCGATCGCCTCGCGGGCCCAGTCGAGGGCATCCAAGGAGGTGTCGGTGCGCCCGCCGTGGGTCGTCACGATGAACCCGCTGGCAGCGGCATCCGAGCGGCGCACGTCGAGCGAGAGGACGAGCACCTGCGCGCCGAAGCGGTCGGCGATCTCCCCGAGCAGCGCGGGCCGGGCGATTGCGGCGCTGTTGACACCGATCTTGTCGGCTCCGCTGCCGAGCAGCCGGGAGACGTCGTCGGTGCTGCGCACTCCGCCGCCGACCGTGAGCGGGATGAACACCTGCTCCGCGGTGGCGCGCACAACCTCGTGCATCGTCTCGCGCTGGTCGATCGTCGCGGTGACGTCGAGAAAGCAGATTTCGTCGGCGCCCTGCTCGTAGTAGCGGGCGGCGAGCTCGACCGGGTCGCCGGCGTCGCGGAGGTTCTTGAAGTTCACACCCTTGACGACGCGCCCGGCGGCGACGTCGAGGCACGGGATGACGCGAACCGCGAGGGACATCGTCATATCCTCGCCGCGTGGATGGAACTGACGAGGATCGCGCGGGCGCCGAGGCCGTAGAGCTCGTCCATGATGTGGTTGGTGTCGGTGCGTGCGACCATCGCCCGCACGGCGACCCAGGCGGGGTCGCGCAGCGGCGAGACGGTCGGCGATTCGCGCCCGGGGGTGATGGCGGCGGCGGCTTCGACAAGCTCGACGGGGAGGTCGTAGTCCATGAGCACGTACTGGCGGGCGACGAGCACGCCCTGCAGTCGACGGTGCAGGGTGTCGATGCCGGGCAGTGCATTGCCGGAGCTGATGAGCACCGCGGTGGAGTCGAGGATCACGGGCCCGAAGATCTCGAGGTTCTGCGCGCG
The DNA here is from genome assembly GCF_040546025.1 of Marisediminicola sp. UYEF4. Classification (NCBI taxonomy): domain Bacteria; kingdom Bacillati; phylum Actinomycetota; class Actinomycetes; order Micrococcales; family Microbacteriaceae; genus Marisediminicola; species Marisediminicola sp. UYEF4. Next base: position 151,975 of record NZ_JBEPNA010000002.1, read on the forward strand.
CAGGGTCGAGCCGGTCGAGACCACGTCGGCGACGGCGTCCGCAACCCCGAGCTTGACGGCCGATTCGACGGCGCCGTCGAGGCGGACGAGTTCGGCCTTGACCCCCTGCGTCGCGAGGAAGTCGCCAACGAGACCGGGATAACTGGTCGCGACGCGGATGCCCTCGAGGTCGGCGAGCGTGTCGAACCGGCCCTTGGGTCCGGCGAACCGGAAGGTCGAGTCGCCGAAGTCGAGGGTCGCGATCTCCCTCGCGGTCGAGCCGGAGTCGAGCAGGAGGTCGCGGCCGGTGATACCGACATCGAGCGCGCCCGAGCCGACATAGGTCGCGATGTCGCGGGGGCGGAGGTAGAAGAACTCGACGTCGTTGCGCGGGTCGACTGCGCTCAGCGCGCGCGGGTCGCGGCGTCCGACGTAGCCGGCCTCGATGAGCATGTCGGCGGCCGTTTCGGCGAGGGAGCCCTTGTTGGGCACTGCGATGCGCAGCATGGGGGACGACTCTTTACTCGCTGCCGGTGCAGCGTGATCGGGGTGGTGCGGTAGTCAGGACGGGAATGAGGGGCGCCAGGTCACAGGTGTCGGTAGACATCGGCGGTCGTCAGCCCCTTCGCGAGCATGAGCACCTGCAGGTGGTAGAGCAGTTGGGAGATCTCCTCCGCCGTCTCGTCGTTCGACTGGAACTCAGCGGCCATCCACACCTCGGCGGCCTCCTCGACGATCTTCTTGCCGATGGCATGCACGCCAGCGTCGAGCTGCGCTACGGTGCCGGAGCCGGCGGGCCTGGACCGGGCCTTGTCGCCCAGCTCGAGGAAGAGTTCGTCGAACGTTTTCACCTGTCAAGGTTACCGTGGCGCGGAGGCCGACTCCGCGCCACGGTGGCGTGCCCGCTCAGCTGCGGGTCAGCGGGTGCCGAGCAGGTCGATCACGAAGATCAGGGTGCGTCCGCTGAGCTGGTGGCCGCTTCCGGCGGGACCGTAGGCGAGCGCGGGCGGCACGATGAGCTGGCGGCGCCCGCCGACCTTCATGCCGGGGATCCCCTGCTGCCAGCCGGAGATGAGCTGGCCGAGCGGGAAGTTGATGGACTGGCCGCGGCTCCACGAGGAGTCGAACTCCTCACCGGAGGCGAAGTCGACGCCGAGGTAGTGCACGTCGACGGTCGCGCCGGGTGCGGCGGACTCGCCGGTTCCCTCTTCGACGTCGATGATGACGAGCTCGGTGGGCTCGTCGCCCTCGTAGAACTCGATTTCTGGCTTGGTTTTTTCTGTCATGTGCCTATCCAACCAGACGGGCCGGTGCCGCTCATCGGTCGTGCCCGTCGGGTAGCTGCCCCGTCGCCCGCTCGACTGGCGTGGGCGCAACGCAGGAGATCCGGGTGACACGGCGCGTTTCGTGGCACCGCCTTGCGGCGTGGCGCGGAATCTCCTCGGCAACGCGCGGGGCGGATGCCGGTGACGCTGCCACTGCGCCGGCGCGCTCAGTGCCTGTGCGAGGCGGCCGCGGCGCGCAGCGCGGCGATCTGGTCGGAGGGATGCTCGGCCCCGAAGACCGAGGAGCCGGCGACGAAGGTGTCCGCTCCGGCCTCGGCCGCCGTGAGGATCGTCTCCTCGTTGATGCCACCGTCGACCTGCAGCCAGACGTCGTGCCGGGAGTGCCGTATCGCGGTACGGAGGCGTTCGATCTTCGGCAGTGTCTCCTCGATGAAGGACTGCCCGCCGAATCCCGGCTCGACGGTCATGACGAGCACCTGGTCGAACTCGTGGAGCAGGTCGAGGTAGGGCTCGACAGGCGTGCCCGGCTTGAGCGCGAGGCCGGCCCTCGCGCCGATGTCGCGCAGCCGGCGCGCGAGGGCGACGGCATCCGTCGCGGCCTCGGCATGGAAGGTGACCGACGCGGCACCGACCTCGGCGTAGCCCGGTGCCCAGCGGTCGGGGTCCTCGATCATGAGGTGCACGTCGAGCGGGATGGGCGACACCTGCTGCAGCCGCTCGACCATGCCGACCCCGAAGGTGAGGTTGGGCACGAAGTGGTTGTCCATGATGTCGACATGGGCGAAGTCGGCGCTCGAGATCCGCGCGAGGTCGCGTTCGAGGTTTGCGAAGTCGGCCGCGAGGATGCTGGGATTCAGGCGCATGTCCATGGGGCGAGCCTATTGGGCCGGCGGCCCTAGTCCTGGACCTTCTGCAGCAGGCAGATGAACATCGCGTCGGTGCCGTGCCGATGCGGCCAGAGCTGCACATGCCCGGGTGTCCGCTCGCCCCGGTCGCCCAGCTCGAGCGGTTCCACCGTCACGCCGGCGAGCACCGCGGCGGTGTCGAGCCGCTCGATGCGGCCGCCGTGCCGCTTCAGAACGCCCTCGACGATGCCGGTGGTCTCCGCGAGGTGCGGCGAGCAGGTGACGTAGGCGAGGATACCGCCGGGCTTGAGTGCGTCGATCCCGGATTCGAGCAGCCTGGCCTGCAGCTTCTGCAGCTCGGCGACGTCCTTCGGCTGCTTGCGCCAGCGTGCCTCCGGGCGCCTGCGGAGCGCGCCGAGTCCCGTGCATGGCGCGTCGATGAGGATGCGGTCGAACTGCTCGGGGAGGGTCTGGCCGATCGTCGTGCCGTCCTGCACGAGCACCTGCGGCGGGTTCGGGATGGCCGCGAGTGCCGAGCGGACGAGCTCGGCGCGAACGGGGAGGATCTCGTTGGCGACGAGGGTCACGCCGACGGCGGCGGCCTCGGCGGCGAGCAGTGCGGCCTTGCCTCCTGGACCGGCGCACATGTCGAGCCAGCGTTCCCCGGCGACGGCCGGGCGGGCACGGCTGAGGGCGAGGGCGGCCAGTTGGGAGCCCTCGTCCTGCACACGCGCGTGCCCGGTCTGCACGACGGGCCAGCGGGCCGGGTCGCCGCCCTCGCTCACGACGCCGAGGGGGGAGAAACGCGCGGGGCGCGACCTGGGCAAGTCGTCGGTGCTCGACAGGCCCGGCAAAGCGACGAGGCTCACCCGCGGAGCGAGGTTGTCGGCGTCGAGGAGGTCTTCGAGCTCGATTTCGCGCCCTTCGGCGGCCAGGGCCCGGCGGAACGCGCGCACGATCCAGACCGGGTGGGAGTACTCGATCGCGAGGCGCTCGTCGTCGGTCCGCGGCTCGTCCATGACCCGCTCGTGCCAGTCTGCTGGCTCGGTCCGGGTGATCGTTCGGAGCACCCCGTTCACGAAACCGGTGGCCGACTGGGAGCCGACTTCCCGGGCGAGGGACACCGCCTCGTCGACGACGGCGTGGTGCGCGGTGCGCATCGACAGCAGCTGGTGGGTCGCCAGGCGCAGCACGTCGAGGATGGGCGGGTCGATCCTGTCGGTCTCGCGCCCGGCCGCGATCCGGATGACGGCGTCGTAGTAGCCCTGCATCCGGAGGGTGCCGTAGGTCAGCTCGGTCGCGAGTCCGGCGTCCGCCCCGCTCAGCCCTGCCCGCTCGAGACGGGTGGGAAGAAGCAGGTTCGCGTAGGCGTCGGATTCGGTCACCGCGCGGATCACGTCGAATGCGACGCGGCGGGCCGGCTGCACGCGCTGGGCCTGGGCGGGGCGCCGCGGCGGGCGCCGCTTCTGGTTGCGAGGTGGCCCGGCGTCACTGGTCATTCGACAATCATCCTCGCATCGGCGGGCCGGCCGCGCCACCAGTCGGCGGCGGCCATCGCGTTCTTGCCGGCCGGCTGCACCGTGACGAGTTCGATCGCGTCGCTCGCGGTGCCGGCGAGGACGCGGCGCCCGTCGAGCCGGAGCTGCCCGGGGGCAATCCGGGCGGCATCCCGCGCGATGGCCGCGTCGAGCACCTTCAGCCGGGCGCCGTCGATGGTGGTGGAGGCGCCCGGTTCCGGTGTCACTCCGCGGATGAGGTCGTGCACAGTGCTCGCGTGCGCGGTCCAGTCGATACGGCCGTCCTCGAGGGTGAGCTTCGGGGCTCGCGTCACGTCGCCGGCCTGGGGCTCGCCCCTCGCGCTGCCGTCGGCGATCGCATCGATGACCCGCACGAGCAGCTCCGCGCCGCCGGCGGCGAGGGAGTCGAGCAGGTGCCCGGCGGTCTCGTTGCCGCCGATCGGCTGGGTGAACTGGCCGTAGATGTCGCCCGCGTCGAGTTCCGGCACGAGCTGGAACACGCTGGCGCCGGTGAGCTGGTCGCCGGCGATGATCGCCCTCTGCACGGGGGCGGCGCCGCGCCAGCGCGGAAGTAGCGAGAAGTGCAGGTTGATCCAACCGAGCCGCGGGGTCGAGAGGAGCGGTTCGCGCAGGATCGCGCCGTAGGCCACGATCACACCGAGGTCGGCGGTGAGCGTGGTGATCTGCTCCGTCACCTCGTCGCCCGGCCGGTTCGACTTGATGGTCGGGAGGCGAAGCTCGGTCGCAGCTGCCCCCACATCGGTGGGGGTGGGCACGCGCTTGCGGCCCTTGGGCGAGTCGAGGCGGGTGAGTACCGCCGCGATGGCGTGATCGGTTGCGGCGATCGCGCGGAGGCTGGGGACGGCGGCGCCGGGGCTGCCGGCGAAGACGATTTTGAGGTGGGTCACGTGGCTCTTCACTCGATGAACGGCTCGATGTCGTCGAACCGAACTTTCAGTGTAGGCAGCGCGAGGGGGATGCTCTTGCCGGGAACGCGCTTGCGTCGGACGGTGGCCGCCCGGATGATCTCGGCCCGCAGCGCCGCGGCAACGGCAGGGCCCTGGGAGTAGTCGAATCGCACGATCGCACGCACGCCGGCATCCGTGTCGAGGGGGCCGAGAACGTCGGCGCCGGCGAGGCCGGCGATGCTCGCGAGCGCCTTTTCGACCGAGTCGGCGGTGCCCGTGACCGTTGCGACCCTGATCGCCGGCGGGAACCTCAGCCGCCGTCGGTCGACGAGCTCCGCGGCGGCGTACGACTGGGGCCGCCAGGTCGCGAGAGCCGTGGCAAGGGCGCCGCCGACCCCGACGAGCACAACGGGGGCACCCGGTTTCGCGAGTGCCGCGGCGTTGGCCCACCAGCGCAGGCAGTCCTCGCCGACGCGCAGGCTCTCCCTGGCCAGCATCCGCTCCCCGTCGAGGAGCAGCACGGCATGGTAGCCGCCAGCGGCGAGAGGCTCCGCCCCCCTCGTGGCGACCACGAGGGCGGGCACGGCGTCGACGTGCAGCAGCGGCCGGTCTCCGTCGGCGATGATCACCCGCACGCCGGGAAAGGCGCGTCCGAGATCCTCAGCGGTGCGCACCGTGCCCTGCCCGACCTGCCGCAGCCGCGTGCCCTCGCAGTTGCCGCAGGTCCAGGCGGCGGCGGGCTTGCCGCACCACGTGCACGCGGGCACCGAACTCGACGTCTTCGTGCCGAGCGGCCCGTCGCAGTGCCGGCATCTGGCCGACTGCCCGCAGGAGTCGCAGGCGAGGCGCGGCGCGAAGCCGGGGCGCGCGACCTGCACGAGCACCGGCCCGGTCGCGAGCGCCGTCTTCGCCTCCCGCCAGGCCGTCGAGGGGATGCGGGCGATCGCCGCGTACCGGTCTTGCGGCGCCTGCTGGGCGGTCGGGACGACCTTCGGGGAGTAGCTGCGGGAGGGACCGAGGCTTGTGAGGTAGCCGATCTCGACGAGCCGCTCGACCTCGGTGCTGCGGGAGTGGCCGAGGAAGACGAGCGCGCAGCCCTGCTGCTGCTGGCGCACGAGCGCGGCGTCCCTGGTGTGCACATAGGGGCTGAGCGGCTCGGCGTGCAGCGGATCACCGTCGTCCCACACGGCGATGAGCGCGAGCCTCACGGCCGGCGCGTAGACGACCGAGCGGTTGCCGACGATCGCGAGCGGGGTCTCCCCCAGGCATTCGAGGTGGGCGCGGTATCGGTCGGGATTGGACTGCCTGGCGTCGAGGTGCACGATACGCGACGAGGGCAGCACCGCCTCGAGGGCGGCGACGAGCTGCTCCTGGTCGCGGTAATCGGGTACCGAGAGGATCGCGCTGCCACCGCTCGCGAGCGCGTGGGTCGCAGCAGCCGCCATCGTCGTCGCCCAGTGCCCCACCTGCTGTCCGTCCGGCAGTGCGACGACCCGTGGCACGGCGTCGACGGCGTGCTTCTCGCCGCCCGCGATCGCCTGGGCGAGCCGGTCGGCCGGATACTCGGCGACGTCCGCCGCCGTGACCGGATCGGGCTCGACTGCAGCGGGCGCGCCGTCGGCCTTGCCCATGAGCCAGGCCTTCTCGACCCGCACCTGGCGTTTCGGCACCGCGAGCCTGATCACGTCGTTGGCGGTGCCGGCGGCGCGGTCGGCGACGGCCCGCGCGAGTGCCACAACCTCCGGGGTGAGCACGGGTGCGGTCGACACCACGGCCTCGAGTTCGCTGAGCACGCCCGTGTAGTCGATCTCGGTGACGACCTCGATCACGAATCCGTCGGCGATGCGTCCCGCCGACCGGAGCGGCACGCGAACGCGCACCCCGGGAGCGATATCGGCCGCCATCGCGGCGGGCACGGCGTAGTCGAACAGCCGGTCGAGCTGGGGCAGCGGTGAATCGACCATCACCCGCGCGATCGGAGCGGGGGTCGTCATGGTTACAGCCCGGCGGCGCTGCGCAGCGACTCGACTCGGTCGAGCTTCTCCCAGGTGAAGTCGGGAAGCTCGCGGCCGAAGTGCCCGTAGGTCGAGGTGGCCGCGTAGATCGGGCGGAGCAGATCGAGATCGCGGATGATCGCGGCGGGGCGCAGGTCGAATACGTCGCGGATGGCCCGGCCGATCACGTCGTCGTCGACGTGGCCGGTGCCGAAGCTCTCCACGTACAGGCTCACCGGCGCGGCTTTGCCGATCGCGTAGGCGACCTGCACCTCGAGCCGATCGGCGAGACCGGCCGCGACGGCGTTCTTCGCGACCCAGCGCATTGCGTACGCCGCCGAGCGGTCGACCTTTGACGGGTCTTTGCCGCTGAACGCGCCCCCGCCGTGCCGGCTGGCGCCGCCGTAGGTGTCGACGATGATCTTGCGCCCGGTGAGCCCGGCATCGCCCTTCGGGCCGCCGATCTCGAACCGGCCGGTGGGGTTGATGAGCATGTCCGCCGAGCCGAAGTCGAGCCCGGTGAGCTCGAGGATGGGCTTGATCACCAGCTCTTCGATCTCACGCGCGAGGGTCGCGTCCGACACGGTCGGGGCGTGCTGGGCCGAGATCACCACGGTCTCGACGGTGCGCGGAACGAGCCCGTCGTAGCCGATCGTCACCTGCGTCTTTCCGTCCGGGCGGAGGTAATCGACAATTCCCTCCTTGCGCACGGCGGCGAGCCGTTCGGCGAGGCGGTGGGCGAGCCAGATCGGCAACGGCATGAACTCGGGGGTCTCGCGGGTGGCGAATCCGAACATGAGGCCCTGGTCGCCGGCGCCCTGCGCGTTGAGAGCGTCGTCGTCGCCGCCGCGGGCCTCCAGGGCCCGGTCGACGCCCTGGGCGATCTCCGGCGACTGCGACCCGATGGAGACGGTCACACCGCAATTGCTGCCGTCGAAGCTCACCTCGGACGAGTTGTAGCCGATCGAGGTGATCGTGTCGCGCACGAGGGTCGGGATGTCGACGTAGCCCGTGGTCGTGACCTCGCCGGCGACGTGGACGAGGCCGGTGGTGACGAGGGTCTCCACCGCGACGCGGCTGTGCGGGTCCTCGGCGAGCAGCGCATCGAGGATGCCGTCGGAGATCTGGTCGCAGATCTTGTCGGGGTGTCCCTCGGTGACGGATTCGGAGCTGAACTGGCGCAGGCCGGACGGTGACGTACTCATGGGTGCCTCGTAGCTGGAAGTTGGCGGGCGGACGGATCCACTCCGTCGGGGTGCCGTGCGAATCAGGGGCGCAGACCCGAGCGGGACAGGCCGCTGGCCGAACAGGTGCGGTCAGGCCAGCAGGTCGAGTATGCGATCGGCCACCGACATCTTGCTCCCGGAGGCCTCCATCACTATATCCCCGGCCAGATCGATGACCAGGACCCGGTTGTCAGGAACCGAGAAGCCCTCCGTCCAGCCGACCCTGTTGAGGACGAGATAGTCGGCGCCCTTGCGGATCACCTTCGCCCGGCCGAGGGCGAGCAGCTCGGAGTCGTCCGGTTCGGTCTCGGCGGCGAAACCGACGATGATCTGACCCCGGTGGCGCGTGGACACGAGGCCGGCGAGGATGTCGGGATTCTTGACGAGGTCGATCCGCATCCGGTCGCCCTGCGCCTCCTTCTTGATCTTCGCCTCGGCCGAGAATTCCGGGCGGTAGTCGGCCACGGCGGCGGCCATGATGATGATGTCGGCGCGGGTGGATGAGGAGGAGGCGGCGGCGGCCAGTTCGGCGGCGGAGCTGACCTCGGTCAGGCGGATGCCGAGGGGCGGCGCCACCTCGAGGTTCGCGCCGATCAGCTCGACGGTGGCGCCCCGAAGGGACGCGGCTTCGGCGATCGCGACACCCTGTCGGCCGCTCGAACGGTTTCCGATGTAGCGCACCGGGTCGATGGCCTCCCGTGTGCCGCCGGCGGTGACGAGCACCCGCCGACCGGCGAGGTCCCTCGGGCGCAGCGCGGCGAGTGCCGCCACAACGATCTCGTCGGGTTCGACCATGCGCCCGAGCCCGGCATCCGACCCCGTCAGCTGGCCGGTTCCCGGGCCGACGATGCGGATGCCCCGAGAGCGGAGGGTCGCGACGTTCGCGGCTGTCGCGGCGCTGACCCACATTTCGGTGTGCATCGCGGGGGCGATGACGACGGGGGCGGTGCTCGCGAGAATCGTGGTGCCCAGGAGGTCGTCGGCGAGACCGGTCGCCAGCTTCGCTATCGAATTCGCCGTCGCCGGCGCGACGACGATGAGGTCGGCCGCCTGGCCGATCGCCACATGCCTGACCTGCGCGACGCCCTCGTAGAGGTCGGTGTGCACCGGGTTGCGGCTGATCGCCTCGAGCGTCGGGCGTCCGACGAAGCGCAGCGCGGCATCCGTCGCCACCACGTGCACGTCGTGCCCGAGAAGCACGAACGCGCGGATGACCCCGACGGCCTTGTAGGCCGCTATTCCCCCGGTGACCCCGACCACGATGTTCAGCGGGCGGCTGGCGAGCGGCCACCGCGTGCCGGGGTCGGTCATGGTGTCGGCGTTGGGCGCGAGATCTGGGCGCGGGGTCGAGGGTCGGGGCTACTCGGCGAGAGGCTTCGCGACGAGCTTGTCCTCGTTGATCTCGTGCAGCGCGACCGAGAGGGGCTTGTCTTCGATCGTGGAGTCGACGAGCGGTCCGACGTTGTCGAACAGGCTTCCCTCGTGGAGGTCGGCGTAGTAGTCGTTGATCTGGCGAGCACGCTTCGAGGCGAAGATGACGAGCGCGTACTTCGAGTCGACCTTCGTCAGCAGCTCGTCGATGGGCGGATCGATGATGCCCTTTGCCTTGTCAACCATGTGGTGCTCCTTCTGTGAATAAGCGTGTGAGTGAAAGCGGATGCGGCCGGATCAGCCGAAGTCGTGGGCAGCGCGAGGGCGCAATCTCATCAAGTCTACGACCTCCTCGGCTGCCTCGGCGACGTCGCCGTTCACGACGCGGTAGTCGAACTCGTGCTGCGCGGCGAGCTCGACCCTCGCGGTCTCGAGCCGGCGCTGCTGTTCGGCAGGCCCCTCGGTGCCGCGGCCGATGAGGCGGCGCACTAGTTCGTCCCAGGTCGGGGGCAGCAGGAATACGAGCACGGACTGCGGCATCGCCGCTTTCACCTGTCGCGCGCCCTGGATGTCGATCTCGAGCAGAACACTGCTGCCCTCGCCGAGGTTGTCGTCGACGGGTCGCCGCGGCGTGCCGTAACGGAACGCGTTGTGCACCTTCGCCCACTCGAGCATCTCGCCCCGCTCGACGAGGCGGTCGAACTCCTCGTCGCTCACGAAGAAGTAGTTGACCCCCTCGACCTCGCCGGGCCGTGGGGCCCTCGTCGTCGCGGACACCGAGAGGTGCACGTCGGGGTAGTTCTCCCGGATGAAGGCGGAGACGGTGCCCTTGCCGACCGCGGTCGGCCCGGCGAGGACGACGAGCTTGGCCTTCGCGGTGTCCGTCCCCCGGCTCTCCCGTACGACGAGCCAGTCCCGCAACCGGTCCCGCTGGCGGGAGCCGAGGCCGCCGACCCGCTTCGAATCGGCGATCTGCAACTCGGCCATGACCTTGGCGGTGCGGGTGGGGCCGAGGGTGGGAACGCTGGTCAGCAGCTCCCGCACCCGGAGGGTGCCCTCGGCGACGGCGTCCGGATCGCTCCACGCGGTGTCGAGCACGTCTACGGCGCTGCGCTGCCGCGTCGCGACAGCGTGCTTCACGGCCGCACGGCGGCGGCGCGCTGCCACGGCGGCGCGGGATGCCGCGACCCGGTCGACGGGTGGTGGACCTGACTGCGTCATGCGCCGACCTCGTTCGCGTGGGAGGTGATCGCCGCGGCGAGCCCGGACGGCCCGGCGGAAAGGATGCTGCGCGACGCGGCCACGATGGTGCGGCTCGCGGCGGTGCCGTAGATCGCGTCGACCTGGTCGAACCTGGCGCCCTGGTGCCCGAAGCCCGGGGCAAGGATGGGCGTTCCCGGTCCGGCGCCGGCGGGCGCGGTGTCGATACCGTACGCGGCGAAGTCGACAGTGGCTCCGAGCACGACGCCGACGCTTGCGATGCGGGCGGAGGGGTCGCCCAGGTTCCAGTCGGTCACGTCGGCGACGATACCCGCTGCCACCGTCAGTCCGCTACGCGCGCCCGACCCGATGACGGCCGTCTGGATGGCCGCCGCCTCGGGATTCGAGGTCGCAGCGAGCACGAAGAGCCCCTTGCCATGCTGGGCCGCGAGGTCGAGCGGCGCCTTGATCGACCCGACGCCCTGGAAGGCGCTGACGGTCATCGCGTCGGCTTCGAGCGGGGAGCCGGGGGTCAGCCACGCCTGGCCGTACGCCTCGACGCTCGAGCCGACGTCGCCGCGCTTGGCGTCGGCGATGACGATCAGGCCCGCGGCGCGGGCCACCCTCAGCACCTCCTCGAGCGCGGCGAAGCCCGCGGACCCGTGGCGCTCGAAGAATGCCACCTGCGGCTTCACGATGCCCGCCCGGCCGGCGCTCGCCTCGACGACGCGCAGGCCGAAGTCGCGCAGGCCGGCCGCGTCGTCGCCGAGGCCCCACTGGCCCAAAAGGTAGGGGTGCGGGTCGATGCCGACGCAGAGGCGCCCGTGGCCGTCGATGGCGTGCTCCAGGCGCGTGCCGAAGCCGATCACAGGCGCGCCGCCCGCTCGATCGCGTACGCCTGCAGCGACTTCACGTCGAAGCCGTTCTGGATCGCCTCGAAGGAGGCGACCGCGGCGCTGAGCTGCGCGATCGTAGTGAACAGGGGCTTGTCGGCCGCGACGGCCGCAGCCCGGATCTCGTACCCGTCCGCTCGGGCGCTGCGCCCGCTGGGCGTGTTGATGACGACGTCGACGCGCTCCTGGTTGATGAGGTCGACAATCGACGGTTCGTCCTCGGGCGAGGAGCCGCCCTGCGAGTACTTGCGCACGACGGTCGCGCGGATGCCGTTGCGGCCGAGGATCTCGGCGGTGCCGATCGTCGCGAGGATTTCGAACCCGAGCTGCTGGAGCCGCAGCACTGGCAGGATGATCGCACGCTTGTCGCGATCGGCGACCGAGACGAACACGGCACCGCCGGACGGGAGGCCGCCGTAGGCCGCCTCCTGGCTCTTGGCGAACGCCTTCGGGAAGTTCTCGTCGATTCCCATCACCTCCCCGGTCGAGCGCATCTCCGGGCCGAGGACCGAGTCGACGATGAGGCCGTCCTTGGTGCGGAACCGCTTGAACGGCAGCACCGCCTCTTTCACCGCGACCGGCGAGTCGATGGGCACGATCGCGCCATCCTGCTCGGGAAGCAGCCCGCTCTCGATGAGGTCGCGGATGCTCTCCCCCACCATCACCCTGGCCGCGGCCTTGGCGAGCGGGATGCCGAGGGCCTTCGACACGAACGGCACGGTGCGCGATGCGCGCGGGTTCGCCTCGAGCACGTAGAGCACCCCGGCGCCGATCGCGAACTGCACGTTGAGCAGCCCCTTCACGCCGATGCCCTGCGCGATCGCGAGGGTCGCCTCGACGACGCGCGCGATCTGGTCGCGGCCGAGCGTCACCGGAGGCAGGGTGCAGCTGGAGTCACCGGAGTGGATGCCGGCCTCCTCGATATGCTCCATGACGCCGCCGACGTAGAGCTCGGTGCCGTCGTAAATCGCGTCGATGTCAATCTCGACCGCGTCATCGAGGAAGCGGTCGATGAGCAGCGGATGCGATGGTCCGATAATGCCCTGGCCGGACATCCGGTGGAAGTAGTCTTCGAGCGACGGGCTGTCGTAGACGATCTCCATCCCGCGGCCGCCGAGCACGTAGGACGGGCGCACGAGCACCGGGTAGCCGATCTCCTCGGCGATGGTGACGCCGCCGCGGAAGTCGATCGCGGTGCCGTTGCGCGGCGAGACGAGACCGGCCGCGTCGAGGATCCCGGAGAACAGGCCGCGCTCCTCGGCGAGGTCGATCGCATCGGGCGTCGTTCCGAGGATCGGCACTCCGGCCGCCTGCAGACCGTGGGCGAGCCCGAGCGCCGTCTGCCCGCCGAGCTGCACGACAACGCCGACCAGTTCGCCGCTGAGGCTCTCGGCGTGGATGACCTCGAGCACATCCTCGAGGGTGAGGGGCTCGAAGTAGAGGCGGTCGGAGGTGTCGTAGTCGGTCGAGACCGTCTCCGGGTTGCAGTTGATCATGATCGTCTCGTACCCGGCCTCGGCGAGGGTGAACGAGGCGTGCACGCAGGAGTAGTCGAACTCAATGCCCTGCCCGATGCGATTCGGGCCCGAGCCGAGGATGACGACCTTGCGCCGCTCGCTCGGCACGACCTCGGTCTCGAGGTCATAGCTCGAGTAGTGATATGGGGTCAGTGCGGGGAACTCGCCGGCGCAGGTGTCCACGGTCTTGAAGACCGGACGCACGTCGAGAGCCCAGCGGGCGCCGCGCACCTCCGGCTCGTCGAGCCCGCGCAACTGCGCGATCTGCGCGTCGCTGAACCCGTGGTCCTTGGCGTGGCGCAGCACGCTCGCATTCAGGTGCTCCGCAGCCGCAACGTCGGCGGCAACTTCGTTGATGAGCTCGATCTGGTCGATGAACCACGGGTCGATGCCGGTCGCGGCATGGGCCTGGGCGTTGGTCGCGCCGGCGCGCAGCGCCTGCTGCAGCGTGACGATGCGGCCGTCGGTGGGAATCGCGGATGCGGCGAGGAGCTCGTCCATCGAACGCTGTTCGTCGCCCCAGTGGAAGCTCGACCCACGCTTCTCGAGCGAGCGCAGCGCCTTCTGCAGCGCTGTCGCGTAGTTGCGGCCGAACGCCATCGCCTCGCCGACGCTCTTCATCGTCGTCGTCAGGGTCGCGTCAGCGGCCGGGAACTTCTCGAACGCGAACCGCGGCACCTTGACGACGACGTAGTCGAGGGTGGGCTCGAACGAGGCCGGGGTGACCTTGGTGATGTCGTTCTGGATCTCGTCGAGCCGGTACCCGATGGCGAGCTTCGCGGCGATCTTCGCGATCGGGAAGCCGGTGGCCTTCGAGGCAAGGGCGGAGGAGCGGGAGACGCGCGGGTTCATCTCGATGACGATGATGCGACCGTTGGCGGGGTCGACGGCGAACTGGATGTTGCAGCCGCCAGTGTCGACGCCGACGGCGCGGATGATGTCGATCGAGATGTCGCGGAGCTTCTGGTATTCGCGGTCGGTGAGGGTCAGTGCCGGCGCGACGGTGATCGAGTCGCCGGTGTGCACCCCGACGGGGTCGACGTTCTCGATCGAGCAGACGACGACGGTGTTGTCGGCCGTGTCGCGCATGAGCTCGAGCTCGTATTCCTTCCAGCCGAGGATGGACTCCTCGAGCAGCACCTCCGTCGTCGGGCTCTGGTGCAGGCCGTCGGTGACCATGCGCACGAGTTCGTCTGGCGTGTAGGCGAATCCGGAGCCGAGCCCGCCCATCGTGAACGAGGGGCGGATGACGAGCGGGTAGCCGAGGTCGTCGGCGAATCCGATGGCCTCCTCGACCGTGTGGGCAATGTGCGAGCGGGCCACTTCGGCACCGCAGGCGATGACGAGCTCCTTGAAGATCTGGCGGTCCTCGCCCTTCTGGATCGCCTCGAAGTTCGCGCCGATCAGCTCGACGTCGTACTTCTCGAGGATCCCGTGCTCGTGCAGTTCGATCGCCGCGTTGAGCGCCGTCTGCCCGCCGAGGGTCGGAAGCACGGCATCCGGCCGCTCCTTGGCGATGATCGTCTCGATGACCTCCCAGGTGATCGGTTCGACGTAGGTCGCGTCGGCGAATCCGGGGTCGGTCATGATCGTCGCGGGGTTGGAGTTGATGAGGATGACGCGCACGCCTTCCTCGCGCAGCACCCGGCAGGCCTGGGTGCCGGAGTAGTCGAACTCCGCGGCCTGGCCGATGACGATGGGCCCGGACCCGATGACCAGGACCGAGTTGATGTCGTCGCGTTTGGGCATTACTTGTCGTCCTTCTTGTTGGCACGGGCGTTGTCCGCACGGGCGGCGATGGTGGCGAGCACCATGTCGCGGAACCGGTCGAAGAGGTAGTTGGCGTCGTGCGGCCCCGCGGCGGCCTCCGGGTGGTACTGCACCGAGAAGGCGGGGATCTCGAGGGCGTTGAGGCCCTCGACGACGTTGTCGTTGAGGTTGACGTGGCTCACCTCGACGAGGCCGAAGCCGGCCGGGGACGGGGTGGGTGCCCCGATGGGCGCGTCGACCGCGAAGCCGTGGTTGTGCGAGGTGATTTCGACCCGCCCGGTCGACTTGTCGACGACCGGCTGGTTGATGCCGCGGTGGCCGAACGGCAGCTTGTAGGTGCCGAAGCCGAGGGCTCGGCCGAGGAGCTGGTTGCCGAAGCAGATGCCGAAGAACGGCACGCCGTCGCGCAGGGCGCCCTGCAGCAGGGCGACGTGGGCGTCGGATGCGCTCGGGTCGCCCGGGCCGTTGGAGAAGAAGAGCGCGTCGGGGTCGAGGTCGCGCAGTTGCCCGGCCGACACCGACTGCGGCAGGACCATCACCTCGAAGCCGCGCGCGGCGAGGTAGCGCAGGGTGGATTCCTTGACGCCCAGATCGAGAACCGCGACCAGTCCGATCCGCTCCCCCTCCGGCGCGATCCGGTACTGCGTGCTGACCGACACCCGGTCGGAGAGGTTGAGGCCGCGCATGTCCTCGCCGGACTGCACGAGCCGCAGCTGCTCGGCCGGGTCGAGCGCGGCATCCTCGCCGGAGAAGATGCCGGAGCGCATGACACCGGCGTCGCGCAGCCGGCGGGTGACGGCACGCGTGTCGACGCCGCTGATGCCGACGATCCCGTCGGTGACGAGTTGGTCGTCGAGGCTGCCGTTCGCGCGGAAGTTCGACACCATGCGGGAGGGGTCGCGCGCGACGAAGCCGTTGACCCAGATGCGGCGGGACTCCGGGTCCTCGTCGTTGACCCCGGTGATACCGATGTGCGGGGCAGTCATGAGAACGATCTGCCCGGCGTAGCTCGGGTCGGTGAGGGTCTCCTGGTAACCCGTCATCCCCGTCGAGAACACGGCCTCGCCGAATGTGCGCCCGCGCGCGCCCCAGGCCCGCCCGACGTACCGGGTGCCGTCTTCGAGCACCAGCACTGCTGGATCCATGCTCGTCACTGTTCCTCGTTCCTGGCGCGGGTCGGCGCCGTGATGATTGACTCGACCGCGCGGATGAGCTCCGACGGGTCGGTGGGCTCCGGCACGCGGAGATAGCTGTCGATCGTGGTGTCGCCGAGTCGCCAGACGATGCGCACGAGGCCGCCGGTCTCGACGACGCGGTCGATGGTCCAGGTGGCGCGCTCGACGGCCACGAGGTCGGAGCGCGGGATGAAGGCATCCGGCTCCCCCGCGATCCCGAGCGAGATCCCCGACTCGAAGACCCGCAGGCGGGCGCGGGCGCGGTAGCCGAGGCCGGCGACGGCGATGCGGTTGAGTGGTTCGTCGGTCATCGTCGAGGCGACGTAGAAGGCCTCGGCCGTGATGATCTCGCGTCCGGTCAGCTCGGGAAGGCCCTGGGGCCTCGGGATGCCCGACTGGCGCCGCTGGCGTCGCCGCCACCCCGCGTACATGAGCGTGAGAAGGAGTACGAGCACCGCCAGCACGATGGCGCCGGAGATGACGCGGCTATCCATGGGCACTCCCAGCTGCCTCGACACCGGCGGCGGCCGCCGAGACGGTGTCCTCGTCGACGAGTTGCCCGTCGAGCACGGTCGGGTAGCCCTGGTGCACCGTCGCGACGACGCGGCCCGGCAGGGTGAGCTGCAGGAATGGCGAGTTGCGGCCTTGTCCCGCGAGAGCGTCGGTGTCGAAGACGCGGCTCGCCGCGGAGTCGTAGAGGGTGAACTCGGCGGGCGCGCCGACCGCGATTCCGTCGGCGTACCCGTCGAGGCGGCCGATCGCGGCTGGGGTGCGCGAGAGCACCCGGGCGATGTCGTTCCAGCCGAGCATCCCGGTGTCGACGACAGAGGCCTGCACGACGGAGAGGGCGGACTCGAGACCGACCATGCCCATCGACGCGGCGTGCCACTCGCAGTCCTTCGACTCGGACGGATGCGGCGCGTGGTCGGTCGCGATGATGTCGATGGTGCCGTCGGCGAGTCCGGCGCGCAGTGCGAGCACGTCCTCCTCGCGCCGCAGTGGCGGGTTGACCTTGTAGCGCGCGTCGTAGCTGCGGACGAGCTCCTCGGTGAGCATCAGGTGGTGCGGGGTCACCTCGGCGGTGACGCGGATGCCCCTCGCCTTCGCCCAGCGCACCACCTCGACGGATCCCGCCGTCGACAGGTGGCAGATGTGCACGCGGGCGCCGACGTGCTGGGCGAGCAGCACATCGCGAGCGATGATCGCCTCCTCGGCGACGGCGGGCCAGCCGGCGAGCCCGAGTTCGCCGCTCACGACTCCCTCGTTCATCTGGGCGCCCTCGGTGAGCCGGGGCTCCTGAGCGTGCTGCGCGACGACGCCGTCGAAGGTCTTCACGTATTCGAGGGCGCGGCGCATCAGGAGGGCGTCCGAGACGCACTTGCCGTCGTCGGAGAAGACCCGCACCCGCGCGCGGCTGTTCGCCATCGCGCCGATCTCAGAGAGCTGCTGGCCGGCAAGTCCCACAGTGACGGCGCCGATCGGGCGCACGGTGACGTACCCGGCGCGCCGGCCGAGCGACTCGACCTGCTCGACGACTCCGGCGTTGTCGGCGACGGGAGAGGTGTTGGCCATGGCGTGGACCGCCGTGAATCCGCCGATCGCCGCCGCACGAGATCCGGTCAGCACGGTCTCGCTGTGCTCGAAGCCGGGCTCGCGCAAGTGCGTGTGCAGGTCGACGAGGCCGGGCAGGGCGGTGAGCCCGTCGGCGTCGATCACCCGTGCGCCGGTGGCGCTGAGGCCGGTGCCGACCTCACTGATGCGACCGTCGCGCACGACGAGGTCGGTGCGGGTTCCGTCGACGAGGGTCGCGCTGGTGACGAGAAGTGTGGTTGTCATGAAAGTTCTCCGCGTTCCCCAGACAAGACGAGGTACAGCACTGCCATCCTCACCGAAACCCCGTTTGCGACCTGCTCGAGCACTGTCGATCGGGGTGAGTCGGCGGCGCGGGAGGAGATCTCGAGGCCGCGGTTCATGGGACCCGGGTGCATCACCATGGTAGCGGCGGGGAGACGGTCGACCCGCGCGTCGTCGAGGCCCCAGCGCCTCGAGTACTCCCGGGCGTTCGGGAAGAACCCGCCCGACATCATCCGTTCGGACTGGATCCGCAGCATCATCACGACGTCGGTGCCGACGTCGATGGCCTCGTCGAGGTCGTAGCCGACGGTGACGGGCCAGTTCACGATGCCCACCGGCAGCAGGGTCGCCGGGGCGACGAGGTGCACCTGGGCGCCGAGGCTCGTGAGAAGCCAGACGTTCGAGCGGGCGACGCGCGAGTGGAGGATGTCGCCGACGATCGTCACGCGAACGCCGTCGAGCGATCTGCCCCGCGACGCGGTGCCGTGCAGGCGCTTCCTGATGGTGAACGCGTCGAGGAGGCCCTGGGTCGGATGCTCGTGGGTGCCGTCGCCGGCGTTGATGATGCCGGCCTCGATCCAGTTGCTTTGCGCGAGCACCTGGGGGGCGCCGGATGCCGGATGCCGGATCACGACGGCATCCGCCCCGATCGCGGCGAGGGTCTGCGCGGTGTCCTTGAGGCTCTCGCCCTTCGACACGCTCGAGCCTTTCGCGCTGAAATTGATGACGTCGGCGCTCAGCCGTTTTGCGGCCGCCTCGAACGAGATGCGGGTGCGGGTGGAGTCCTCGAAGAAGAGGTTCACGACGGTGCGGCCGCGTAGGGTCGGCAGCTTGCGGACCTCCCGGGACTGCACATCGGCCATGTCCTCGGCGACGTCGAGGATGCCGATCGCCTCGACGCGCGCCAGGTCGCGGGTGCTGAGCAGGTGCTTCACTTCTGTGCCCCGTTCTGGCCGGTGTTCTCGCCGCTGGTCTCGCTGCTGGTCTCGCCGCTGTCGATGCTGACGAACTCGTCGCCGTCGCTCTCGTGCAGGCGCACGTAGATTCGCTCGCCCTGGGCGGACGGCAGGTTCTTGCCGACAAAGTCGGGCCGGATCGGCAGCTCACGATGACCGCGGTCGATGAGGGTGGCGAGGCGCACGATGCGCGGGCGTCCGATGTCGCCGAGTGCATCGAGGGCCGAGCGGATCGTGCGGCCGGAGTAGAGCACGTCATCGACGAGCACGACAACGGAGCCGTCGATGCCGGACGAGGGAACGCGTGTCGGCGAGGGGGCCCTCGTCGGGTTGCGGGAGAGGTCGTCGCGGTACATCGTCACGTCGAGCGATCCCGAGGCCACGGGCCGCCCGGAGATGTCTGAGATCAGCCGGGCGATGCGCTCGGCCAGAATGACCCCACGTGTGGGGATGCCGAGGATGACCAGATCGTCGGGGCCGCGATTGGACTCGAGGATCTCATGCGAGATCCGAGTCAACGCGCGGGCGATGTCAGCGTGCCGCAGAACTACTCTGGGAGGCAATCTGACCTCCTTCCCCGTCTCTCTGGACGGTGGTTAAAGGATGTCTGGTGTGTGTCGAGCCTAGCAGGGCCAGCGGGGCGCCCCGGCTCAGAACGGGTGCAGCGCGGTTGCCGCTGCCTCACGTACCGCCCGCGACACCGCGTCGAGCAGCGGAGACGCGAGGTTCCAGCGCTGCCAGTAGAGCGCGACGTCGACCGGATGACGCGGCGCGAGCTCCACGAGCGTGCCGTCGTCGATCTCGGCGAGACACTGCTGCTCGGGGAGCAGCGCCCAGCCGAGACCCAGCACCACGGCGCGGGCGAAGTCGTGGGACGCCGGGACGTAGTGACTCGGGCCGCCGACCCCGCCCGTTCGGGCGAGCACGAAGGCGCGCTGCAGCTCGTCACTGCGGTCGAAGGTGACGACGGGCGCATCGGTGAGGGCCGCGAGGTCGGGATGCTGTGGGATCCACCTGGCGACGAATGCCGGAGCGGCCACCGCGCGGTAGCGCATGAGCCCGAGCGGCTCGGTCACGCAGCCCTGGATGGACGCCCGGGTGGTGGTCACCGCGGCCATCACGGTGCCGGCCCGCAGCAGTGAGATCGTGTGCTCCTGGTCTTCGCGGTGCAGGTCGAAGGTCGCGCCGAGCTCCTCGCCGAGTTCCCTGAGGGAACCGAGAAACCACGTCGCAAGGCTGTCGGCGTTGACCGCGAGCGGGACCAGGAGATGCTGCCCGCCGTCTGGGCCGTCGTCGAGCTCGCGCAGGGTGTCGGCCTCGAGCAGCTCGATCTGCCGGGCGTAGCGGAGCAGCACATCCCCAGCGGGGGTGAGCGTGACCGGGGCGGTGCGGCGCACGAGCACCTGCCCGGCCGCCTGCTCCATCGCCTTCACCCGCTGCGAGATGGCTGATGCGCTGACATGCATCCGCCCCGCCGCCGCCTCGAATGTGCCCTCGTCGATCACGGCGCGAAGGGTGGCGAGCTGGTCGAGCGAGAAGCGCTGCATAAGGTCAGCTTATGGCGGCGAAGAAACCGTAGCTGGGCTGGAGTGACGGTCGGCCGTATCGTGATGCCGTGACCTTCTCCGCGACCCTGCTCCCTGCCCTGTTGGGCCTCGTGACCGGGCTGTCGCTCATCATCGCGATCGGGGCCCAGAATGCCTTCGTGCTCCGGCTCGGAATCGAGGGCCGCACTCGCATCATCGCGCCCGTCGTCGCCATCTGCGCGCTGTCCGATGCCGCCCTGATCCTGGCGGGGGTGATCGGGTTGGGAGCGATCGTCGAGTCCGCGCCGGTCGCGCTCGTCATCGTGCGTGTGCTCGGTGCCGGATTCCTGATCGTCTACGGGTTGCTCGCCGCGCGGCGTGCCTTCCGCCCGGCGGCGCTCCTGACCGCGGGTGCGGGCCAGCAGACCGGTCTGCGGGTGGCGGTGACGACCGTTCTCGCGCTCACCTGGCTGAACCCCCACGTGTACCTCGACACGGTACTGCTGCTCGGTGCGGTGGCGTCCCAGCAGGACGCGGCGGAACGCTGGTGGTGGACGGGAGGCGCCGTGCTCGCGAGCTTCCTCTGGTTCGGCGTGCTCGGATTCGGAGCCAGGCTGCTGCGGCCACTGTTCGCCAGACCCCGGGCGTGGCGGGTTCTCGACGCGTCCATCGCCGTTGTCATGATCGCCCTCGGCGTGCGGCTCGCGGTCGGGCAGTAGGGGTGCGGCTTCGGCCAGGTCACAGCTCGCGCGCCCGCTGTTCACTCGCGCGGGTGTGATTCCCAACGTGTCAGCCTGTGGTGAGACAAACCGCGCGGGTGAACAAGGACCGCGCGGTTCGGTTTCGATCAGCGCGACTGCCGACGCTTGCCCGGGGCAGCCTGCCCCTTCACCGCTGGTGCACGGCCCTTGCCCTTCGACGCCTTGGCCTTGCCGCCGGCGCTGGGCTTCGACGCCTTGCGAACGGAGCCGGGGGCCTTGGGAGTCGGGTTCGCGAGCTCGGCGCGAGCATCGTCGACGATGGCCTCGCCCGCCGGAGTGAGGGTGACCGAACCGTCGACGCGAATGAACAGCGGCGTGCCGACCTCGGCCTCGAGCTGCCGGATCGATGCGTTCAGGGTCGACCGCGGAATAGCGAGCGCCGCTGCGGCCCGCTCGAAGTCGAGCGTGTCGACGACCTGAACGAAGTGGCGAAGCAGGGAGATGTCCACGGAGAGCTCTTTCATCGAAGCCGCGCGAGTCGCGGCCACCCGATCAGGTTACGGGACGCGGGCGTGGCCCGAGCGGGCGGCCCTAGCCCCAGCGGCGCGGCAGGTACCGCTCGAGGAGCCCGATGAGGGCATCCGTCGTCTTCCCGATGATCGCGAGCACGATGATGGCGAGGACGATGCGGTCAAGACGGCCGTTGTTCTGCGAGTCGATGAGCAGGAATCCCAGACCCATCGAGCTCGCGATGAGCTCCGCTGCGACGAGGAACAGCCATGCCTGCGCCAGCGCGAGGCGCAGCCCCGAGACGATCGTCGGGATCACCGCAGGCAGCTGCACGCGGGTAAGGAGCGCCCAGCGGCCGAGGCCATAGGCACGTCCGAGCTCGACGAGCTGCGGGTCGACGTGCCGCAGCGCGCCCGCCACGGTCGTGTACACGGGGAACAGCGCGCCGACCGCGATGAGTGTGACTTTCGAGTCCTCGTTGATGCCGATGTAGAGCACCAGCAGTGGAACCCAGGCGAGCGAGGGCACCGCGCGGAAGCCGCCGATCGTGGGCGCGAGGAACGCGGATGCCCAGCGGGACAGCCCCACAATCGACCCCAGCACGAGGCCGATCGCCGATCCCGCGATGAAGCCGAGGATGACGCGCTGGGTTGAGATGGCCGAGTACTGGGCGAGCTGCCCGGTGGCCGTCAGGTCGACCCCGGCCTGCCAGACCGCCGCGGGCGACGGCAGACGATAGGCGGGCACAACGCCGGACGCCGCGATCCCCCACCACGCCGCAAGCAGCGCGATCGGCAGAACAGCCCCGAACAGCACGATCGCCGAGCGCTTCGGCCCCCGCAGGACAGACACCGGTGTGGCCGTACCCGCGGCGGAGTAGCCGAGCGAGGACGAATACTGCTCGAGGGCGGCGGACGGGTCGGTGTCCGGGCCCTGCCACTGGGTGTCGTGGGTCACGGTGTCGGGGACGCGAGTCATGCTCAGCCGACGGCGGTCGGGTCGGAGTTCTCGGCGAAGCTCGGCTCGAACAGGTTGTCGAGGGCATCGTCGATGAGCTCCTGGCTCGGAACGTCGCCCGAGTCCACGAAGATCGGTCCGATGATCGCGAGTACGTCGCGCTGGGCGGCTCCCGGGGCCGGGTCGAGGTCGAAGTTGGTGCGGTCGGTGAGCTGGGCGGTGGCGATGGCCACATCGATCCCGGCGACCTCGGCGAGGATCGCGGCGGTCTCGTCGGGCTTGTCGATGGCCCAGCCGCGGGCTTTCTCGTAGGCGTCCACGACGAGCTGGGCGAGGTCCGGGTGGTTCTGGATGAAGTCATCGGTGGCGTTGAGGAACCCGTAGCTGTTGAACTCGATGTTGTCGTAGATGATCTTCGAGCCCGCGACCGCGACGCTCGTCGACAGCAGCGGGTCGAGTCCGGCCCAGGCGTCGACGGTGCCGCTCTCGAGCGCGGCCTTGCCGTCGGCGTGCTGGAGGTTCTGTACGTCGACGTCGGCGAGGGACAGCCCGGCCTCCTCGAGGCTCTGCAGCAGGAAGAAGTAGGGGTCCGTTCCCTTGGTGGCGGCGATCGACTTGCCCGCGAGCTCGCTCACCTCGCTGATCGCGCTGCCCGACGGAACCAGGATCGCCGCCCAGTTCGGCTGGGAGTAGATGTCGATCGTCTGGATTGGCGACCCGTTCGACTTCGCGAGCAGCGCCGCGGAACCTGCGGTGGATCCGACGTCGACGGCACCCGCGCGCAGGGCCTCATTCGCCTTGTTCGATCCGGCCGACTGCACCCAGTTGACGGTGACGTCGTCGCCGAGCTCGGCTTCGAGCCAGCCCTGGTCCTTGATGATCAGGCTCAGCGGGTTGTAGGTGGCGTAGTCGATGTTGAGGGTGTCGCTTGACCAGCCGGCCTCGTTGTCGGCGGCGGGCTCGGCGACGGCGGAGCCCTCCCCCGCGACGCAGCCGCTGAGGAGGAGTGCCGTGGTGGCCGCGGCGGCGGCCGCGCGGGTCAGTCGTGAACGGAGAGTCATCGGGAATCCCTTGCTGTGGATGCGGTGGTGGTCGGGTGATGGCTGTTGACGCCGAGGCCGTCAAGAAGCCCGGCGCGCAGGTGGGCGAGATCGGCGTCGCCGCGGTCGCGCGGTCGGCTGCCCGGCACGCGGATGATGCGGCGGATGCTCGAGCCGGCCGGTCCGTCGGGATCCTGACCGAGCAGCACGACGCGGTCGGCGAGGTAGAGGGCCTCGTCGACGTCGTGGGTGACGAGGAGGATGGTCGCCGGCTCGGCGGCGTGCACATCGAGGAGCAGGTCCTGCATCCGCAGCCGGGTCAGGGCGTCGAGGGCGCCGAACGGCTCGTCGAGCACGAGAACCCCGGGACCGCGGGAGAGGGCGCGGGCGAGCGAGACGCGCTGCGCCATGCCGCCCGACACCTGCCGGGGGCGCAGCGCCGTGGACTCGGCCAGGCCGACGAGTTCGAGCAGTTCGGCGACGCGGCGGGCGCCGGCCGCCTTGTCGGTTCCGCGCGGCAGGCCGAGCGACACGTTCTTCTCGATCGTGCGCCACGGAAGCAGGCGGGGCTCCTGGAAGGCGACCGCGCAGCGCAGGTCGATGCCCGAGACCGGGCGATCGCCGATGCTCACCGTGCCGACGGTCGGAGCATCCAGACCACTCACCTCGCGCAGAAGCGTCGACTTGCCGCATCCGGAGGGCCCGATGAGGGCCACGATCTCGCCCGCGGCGACCTCAATGTCGATGTCGCGCAGCACTACCCGATCGGGCTCGTGCCGCGTGGCACCGGCGAAGCTCCGGCCGACGCCGCGCACCGACACCGCGAGCGGGGCCGCGGTCTCGCGAACAGGGGTCGAGGTGATGGACATGACACCACGCTAAACCGCCGCCCCAGCGCGTGCCGGCGGTCGCGTAACGTAGCGAAATGTTGCGGTCAGACCCGGGTCTGGGCGATTCGCGCGAGCAGGCCGTTCACGAATTTGCCGGAATCGTCTGTGCTCAGCTCGTTCGCCATCGAGACGGCCTCGGCGATCGCGACGGTGTCGGGAACCTGCTCGTTGAAGAGCAGCTCCCAGATGCCGATACGGATGATCGCGCGGTCCACGACGGGCATCCGCTCGATCGTCCAACCGAGCGCGTAGGTCTCGATGAGCTCGTCGATCTCGTCGCCGTGCTCCGCGATCCCCACGACGATCTCGCGCGCGTAGTTCCAGGACTCCTCGCGGCCAGACTCGGTGAGGGCACGGGTGGCCGCCTCGGAGATGGCCTCGTTGATGCTCGTGCCGCGCAGGTCGGCGCCGTACAGCATGTCGACGGCGCGCTTTCGCGCCTTCGTGCGTGCGCTCACTAGTCGTTCACGCGACCGAGGTAGGAGCCGTCCCTGGTGTCGACCTTGACCTTGGTGCCCTGTTCGAGGAAGAGCGGAACCTGAATCTGGAAACCGGTCTCGACGGTCGCCGGCTTGGTTCCGCCGGTCGAGCGGTCTCCCTGCAGGCCGGGCTCGGTGTAGGTGATCTCGAGCACGACGGATGCCGGCAGCTCGACGTAGAGCGGGTTGCCGTTGTGCAGCGCGACGGTGGCGTTCTGGTTCTCGAGCAGGTAGTTCGCGGCGTCGCCGACGACCGTCGTCGACAGGGTGATCTGGTCGTAGTCGGAGACGTCCATGAAGACGAAGCCGTCCCCGTCGCGGTAGAGGTACTGGAACTCGCGTCGGTCGACGGTCTCGGTCTCGATCTTCGCGCCGGCATTGAAGGTGCGGTCGACGGTCTTGCCCGTCATGACGTTCTTGACCTTGGTGCGCACGAACGCGCCGCCCTTGCCGGGCTTGACGTGCTGGAACTCGATCACGGTCCAGAGCTGGCCGTCCATGTTGAGAACGACGCCGTTCCTGATGTCAGCGGTTGAGGCCATGGGGGTGCGGTTCCATTCGATTGTGGTGCGGAGATTGCGATGCGGAGGTTGTGGTGCCAAGCGGGCGCGTCGGGCCCAAAGAATAGGAGTTTACCGGCTATCTGGGCCGGCGACCAATGAGGTCGAGCGCGAGGTGGTACGAATCGAAGCCGAAGCCGGCGATGACGCCCGTCGCCACCCCCGAAATCACGCTCGTATGGCGGAACTCCTCGCGCGCGTGCGGGTTCGAGATGTGCACCTCGATGAGCAGCAGCCCAGCCTTGGTGACGAGCGCGGCGGCGTCGCGCAGCCCGTACGAGTAGTGCGTGAACGCGGCCGGATTGAGGATGACCGGGGTGCGGGTATCGACGGCCTCGTGCAGCCAGCCGATGAGTTCCGACTCATCGTTGGTCTGCCGCAGGTCGATTTCGAAGCGGCTGTCCGCGGCGAGAGCCTCCCGGAGGTCGTCGAGCGAGCCGGTTCCGTAGATATCGGGCTCGCGACTGCCGAGGCGGTTGAGGTTGGGTCCGTTGAGGACCAGCACGCGGGGCATCCGACCAGCCTATCGGCGCGCGGCCGTCACTCCCTCTAGACGCCGATCTCCTGGTACGCGGCGAAGAGCAGGCTCTCGTCGGGCCCGGTGAGCACCGTCGGCTTGGCGATGTCGTCGAGCACGATGAATCGCAGCATCGAGCCGCGGGCCTTCTTGTCGCGCTTCATCGCGGCGAGCAGGGTGTTCCACCGGCCCAGCGGGTAGTCGATCGGAAGCTGCAGGGAGCTCAGGATGCTGCGGTGCCGGTCGACGACGCTGTCGCCGAGCCGTCCGGTGAGCCGGGCGAGCTCGGCGGCGTAGACCATGCCGACGGCCACGGCAGCGCCGTGCCGCCACTGGAAGCGTTCGGCGTACTCGACCGCGTGTCCGAGCGTGTGCCCGTAGTTGAGGATCTCGCGCAGCCCGGCCTCCGTGAAGTCCTCGCTCACGACTCGTGCCTTGAGACCGACAGAGAGCTCGACCAGGCGGCGGAACTGCGGGCTCGTCGAGTCGGTTGCGGCGTCGACGTCGGCCTCGATGATGTCGAGGATCTCCGCCTCGGCGATGAAGCCGCACTTCACGACCTCGCCGAACCCGGCGAGGATCTCCATCTGGCTCAGCCCGTGCAGCACGTCGAGATCGATGACGACCGCGGCGGGAGCGTAGAACGCCCCGACGAGGTTCTTCCCTTCGGCCGTGTTGATTCCGGTCTTGCCGCCGATCGCCGCGTCGACCATGCCGAGCAGCGTCGTTGGAACCTGCACGAGCTTCACCCCGCGCAGCCAGGTTGCGGCGACAAACCCGGCGAGGTCGGTGACCGCCCCGCCGCCGAAGCCGATCACGGCGTCGGTGCGGGTGAAGTCGGCCTTGCCGAGCACGCCCCAGCAGAAGGCGGCGACCTCGACGCGTTTGCCTGTTTCGGCATCCGGGATCTCGGCCAGCAGTACCTCGTACTGCCCGAGAAGGCGTTCCCTCAGCGCGGCGGCGCGGGTTGTGAGCGTCGCGGGGTGGACGATGAGAACCTTCTTGACGTCGGGGCCGAGCTGGTCGGCGACGGTGCCGAGAATGTCGCGGCCGATCACCACGTCGTAGGGGTTCGCGCCGGTGACGGCGATGGTGGTGCTGGTGCTCATGGCAGTTCCTGTTCTGGTTCTGGCCCCGCGCCAGAGGTCACCCAGTCGGCGATCTCCTGCGCGATGGCGTCGATCGGCCGGTGGGAGCTGTCCCAGGTGCGGGTGGCGAGTCGTTCGTACGTGACGCGGCGCGCGGCGACAAGCTTCTCCCATGCCTCGACTCCCCCACCGCGCAGCAGAGGCCGCTTGTCGCCGATGCGACTCGCGACGGCCTCGGCGCTCACAGTCATGAGGGCGATCGGCAGGCTCTCGAGCTCACGCTGGGTCTCGGGGTCGAGCACGGCGCCGCCGCCGAGCGCGACGACCGCGCCCTCCTTCAGCGCACGGGCGACCTCGATGCGCTCGATCGTGCGGAAGTACTCCTCGCCGCGGGTCGCGAAGACCTGGGCGATTGGGCCGTGGCGCAGCACGATGCGCCGGTCGGTGTCGACGAACGGCACCTTGAGCAGGCGGGCGACGCGCTTGCCGGCGCGTGACTTGCCGGCGCCGGGCGCGCCGATCATGACGACATAGGGGCGCCCGCTCTCCACCGGGGCGGTGCCCACTAAGCGCTGGCCGTCGGGTCGCTCGCGCCCGACGTCGCGAGCGTCGTCGGAATGGCCGCGAGGTACGAGTCGAGGTTGCGGCGGGTCTCGCCGAGCGAGTCCCCTCCGAACTTCTCGATGACGGAGTCCGCGAGCACGAGCGCGACCATGGCCTCCGCGACGACGCCGGATGCCGGGACGGCGCAGACGTCGGAGCGCTGGTGGTGTGCCTCGGCGGCTCCGCCGGTGGCGACATCGACGGTACGGAGGGCGTGCGGAACGGTGGCGATGGGCTTCATCCCAGCGCTCACCCGCAACACGGTCCCCGTGCTCATTCCGCCCTCGGTGCCGCCGGCGCGATCGCTGAGGCGCGTGATACCCGCATCGGTCTGCACGAGTTCGTCGTGCGCGACCGAGCCCCGCCGCGTGGTGGTGAGGAAGCCGTCGCCGACCTCGACCCCCTTGATGGCCTGGATGCCCATGAGCGCACCCGCGAGCCGCGAGTCGAGCCGCCGGTCCCAGTGCGTGTAGGAGCCGAGCCCGGGAGGGAGTCCGTAGGCAAGGACCTCGACGACGCCGCCGAGGGTGTCACCGTCCTCGTGGGCCATATCGACCTCGGCGACCATCCGCGCGGAGGTCTCCGGGTGGAAGCAGCGAAGTGGGTCGGCGTCGAGCGCGGCGACGTCGCCGGGGCCGGGCAGCGGGCTGTTCTCCGGCACGCGCACCGGCCCGATGGCACGGGTGTGGCTCACGAGCTCGATGCCGAGTCCGCTGAGGAACGCGCGGGCGACGGCGCCCAGGGCGACCCGTGCTGCGGTCTCCCGAGCGCTGGCCCGCTCGAGCACGTTGCGCGCCTCGGGGAAGTCGTACTTCTGCATGCCGACGAGGTCGGCGTGGCCGGGACGCGGGCGGGTGAGGGCGGCGCCGCGCCCCTTGGGAAGCGTGTCGGGGTCGACCGGCGACGCGCTCATCACGTCGACCCAGCGCGGCCACTCGGTGTTGCCGATGCGCAGGGCGACCGGGCTGCCCATGCTCAGCCCGAAGCGGATTCCGCCCGAGATGTCGAGCTGGTCCTCCTCGAACTTCATCCGGGCGCCGCGCCCGTAGCCGAGCTTGCGTCGGGCGAGATCGGCGCGGATCCCGTCGATCGAAATGGGGACTCCGGCCGGGAGCCCCTCGAGGATCGCCACCAGTTCCGGGCCGTGGGATTCGCCTGCGGTCAACCATCGAAGCATGTAAAGAATCCTCCCACAGGAGCGGAGGCCCGACGGTCAGCGGGACGAGGGGGCAAGTCCGATGCTCGCCCGCATGGCCTGGAGCACGCGGGCCTCGTCGTCGACCGGCGTCTGCGCGCTGCCCGTCACGAAGATCCGGACCTGCGCGAGCGCCTGATTCACGAGCATCTCGAGGCCGGAGATCACGCTGCCGCCGGCATCGAGGAACCGGGCCGCGAGCGGCGTCGGCCACGGGTCGTAGGCGACGTCGAGGAGGGTCGCCCCGGAGAGGACCTCGGCGGGCAGGGGCAGGTCGACTCTCGTGCCGCCCGGCAGGGTACTGACGACCAGGTCGGCAACGAAGTCGCCACGCCTCCCGGAGAGGCCGCTCGCGGTCGCCGACATGCCCAGGCTCGTCGCGAGCTCGAGCAGTGCGGTCGCCTTCTCCGGTGACCGCGTCGCGATGAGCACCTCCGTGGCGCCGAGGGAGGCGACGGCGACGAGCACGGAGGCCGCGGTCGCGCCGGCCCCGATGAGCTGAACGGCGCTCACCCTTACCACACCGCTGCCGCGCAGTGCCTCGACCAGGCCGTACACGTCGGTGTTGAAGCCGACGAGCCCGCCCTCGGTGATGAGCACGGTGTTCGCCCCGCCGGTCAGGTGGACCAGGTCGTCACGTCGGGCGAGGAGGGGCAGCACGTCGCGCTTGAGCGGCATGGTGAGGGAGAGCCCTCGCCACTCGGCGCCGAGGGCGCGGACGAAGGCGGGCAGCCTCTCCCCGGTCACCTCGGTCGCCTCGTAGGTCCAGTCGAGGCCGAGCTCGCGATAGGCCTCACGGTGCAGCAACGGTGACTTCGAGTGCGCGATCGGGCTGCCCAGTACGGCGAGGCGCGTCTGCCTCGCGTCAGGCACAGTTCGGGCTGTTCGTCTCCTCGCACCACGCCTGCAGGCGGCGCACCGCCGCGTTGTGCTCCTCGCCCGTGGTCGTGAAGGCCGTCTCGCCGGTGTCGAGGTTCACCGTCACGAAGAACAGCCACGGGCCGTCGGCCGGGTTGACCGCGGCGTCGATCGCGAGGTCGCCGGCAGCTCCGATCGGGCCGAGCGGGAGTCCCTGGATCTGGTAGGTGTTATAGGCGTTGTCGTCGTCGAGCTCTGCCTGCTTGCTGAAGACGGACTGTTCGAGCCGCTCGCCGTAGCGCCAGGCGTAGCCGTACTGCGCGGTGGAGTCCATCTGGAGCGGCGTCCCGGAGTCGAGGCGATTCTGGATCACCCGGGACACCTTGTAGAAGTCCTCCGGATTCGACCCCGCCTCGCGCTGGATCAGCGCGGCGATCGTCAGCACCCGGTGCCGGTCCGCCGCGGCGACGCCGGCCGCGTCGAGGGACTGGAAGGTGCGGTCGACGAGCGTCTGCAGGATGGTGGGTGCGTCGACGCGCGGGTCGAGCGTGTAGCGCGCCGGGAACAGGTACCCCTCGAGGCTCGGCGCCTCGGCGCCGACGCCGTAGACGGTCGGATCGGCCGCCGCGGCCTCGAACTCGGCAAGCGGGATGCCCGAGGACTCGCTCAGCGACTCGAGCACCTGGTCGATGCTCAGCCCCTCGTTGAATCCGACCGACACCTCCACCCGGTTCGCCGGGTCCTGCAGTGCGTCGAGGGCCGCCTGCGCGCTCATCTGCGTGCGGAGCGCGTAGTTGCCGGGCTGGAACGTGATCTCGGGATTCTGCAGAAGGAGCGAGTAGAAGGCCTTGTAGGTCATGACCACGTCCTCCTCGGCGAGCAGGGTCGCGATGTCGCCGCCGACCTGGCCGTCGGTAATGGTGACGACGACCTCGCCGGTTCCCTCGCCCTCGTAGTCGATCGGCCCCTCCCAGCCGAGGACGTTGCGGATGCGGTCCTCGAAGGTGAAGAAGATGCCGGCAGCGCCGATGCCGAGCGCGCCGACGAGGACGAGGGCGATGACGAGCACAGTGCGACGGCGGCGCCGGCGTGTGCGCTTCGCCTGATCGGGTGCCGAGCTCGAGTGATGACCGACACCCTGGTGGCGGGTGTCGGTGGTGGCGGGCTGCGACGCCAACAGGTCGTCCCAGCTCGAGTCATTCGGCACGTTCATACGTCCTTGCGTCAGGGAACCACGAGGGTGCCCGGCGGGGTTCCGCTGGTCCGCTCGAAGTCGAGGGCATGTTGCAGAATTATAACGGCCGCGACTTGGTCGATCACATTCCGCGAGTTCTTCGCGGTGCGGCCGGCGGCCCGCAGGGCCTGCTGGGCGGAGACGGTGGAGAGGCGCTCGTCGACGAGGCGCACCGGCGCGTCGGGGCTCGAGGCGGCGATCAGCGCCGCGAATTCACGGGCATCCTGCGTCGATGCGGTCTCTCTCCCGCTCAGGGCGATCGGCAGGCCGACGACGATCTCGGTGGCCGAGAGCTCCAGCGCGTGCGCGACGATGGTGCGCACGTCGCCGGCCCCCCGGGGCACGGTCTCAACGGGCATGGCGAGCATCCCGTGGACGTCGCTCCTCGCTACCCCGATCCTCGCCGTGCCGACATCGACGCCGATCCGCACTCCCGGGCGCACGACTACCTCGGCAGGGCGTTCGAGATTGCGTCGAGCGCGGTGGGGATCGCCGCCACATCGGAGCCGCCGCCCTGCGCGAGGTCGTCCTTGCCGCCGCCGCCGCCGCCGAGCACCGCCGCAGCGATCTTGGCCAGAGCTCCCGCCTTCGCCCCGCGCGCGCGGGCCGCGTCGTTGGTCGCGACGATCACGGCCGGCTTGCCCGCGACATCCGCCGCCAGGCAGACGACGGCCGCGCCTTCGCCGAGGCGCGATCGCACCGACTGCACGAGCGAGCGCAGGTCGTCGGAGGTCGCGACCGTGCCGACGTTCTCGTTCACAACGGTGAGCTCGCCGACTCTCGTGGCCGTCGCGATGATCGCGGGCACCCGCTCCGACAGGGCGGCCGCCTCGAACTGGGCGATCTTCTTCTCTGCGGACTTGAGGCTCTGAATCAGCTCGCCGATACGGTCGGGGAGCTGCTCTCGCGGCGTCTTGAGCGTCGAGGTGAGCTGCCCGACGATGGCGCGCTCGGTCGCGAGGTCACGGAAGGCGTCGATGCCGACGAGCGACTCGATCCGGCGGTTGCTCGAGCCGACCGAGGTCTCGCTCACGAGGTTGATGAGCCCGATCTCGGAGCTGCGCGCGACGTGGGTTCCGGCGCAGAGCTCCCGGGACCAGGGTCCGCCGATGTCGACGACGCGCACGGTCTCGCCGTACTTCTCGCCGAACAGCGCCATCGCGCCGAGCGCGCGCGCCTCGTCGAGCGGCATCACGCGCGTCTCGACGTCGAGGTTGTTGCGGATCGCGGTGTTCGCGATTTCCTCGATCTCGCTGCGGGTCGCCGGGGAGAGCGCCTGGTTCCAGTTGAAGTCCAGCCGCATGTAGCCCGCGCGGTTGTAGGAGCCCGCCTGGTGCGCGTCGGCGCCGAGCGTCTCTCGCAGGGCCGCGTGGATGAGATGCGTCGCCGAGTGTGCCTGGGTGGCGCCGCGGCGCCATTCCGCGTCGACGACGCTCGTGGCGGCGTCGCCGACCCCGACCTCGCCGGAGCGCACCTGCACCTTGTGGCTCACGAGTCCCTTGACGGGCCTCTGCACGTCGAGCACCTCGAGGTCGAAGCCCTTTCCGACGATGGAGCCGGCGTCGGCCTCCTGGCCGCCGGACTCCGGGTAGAGGGAGGTCTCGGCGAGGATGACCTCGGCGATGTCGCCGACGACGGCCGTGGTGACCGACACGCCGTCGACGATGAGGCCGAGCACGCGGGAGTCGGTCTCCAGGAAGTCGTACCCGGTGAAGACGGTCTCTCCCACCGCGCGGAACGCGCTGTACACCGACAGGTCGGCGAGGAGGGTCTTCTTCGCCTTCGCGTCGGCCTTCGCCATGGTGCGCTGTTCGAGCATGAGCGTGTCGAAGGCGGCACGGTCGACGCTGAGGCCGGCCTCCTCGGCCATCTCGACGGTCAGGTCGATCGGGAAGCCGAACGTGTCGTGCAGCAGGAACGCGGTGTCGCCCGCGAGCTGTGCTGCACCGGACCGCGTGGCCTTCGTCACCGCGACGTCGAGGATGTTCGTGCCGCTCGCGAGCGTGCGCAGGAACGTCTCCTCTTCGGCGTAGGCGAGGCGGGCGATGCGGTCGTAGTCTGCCTCGACCTCGGGATAGGCCGACTTCATGGCGTCCCTCGACTCGGGGAACAGCTCGGGGAACGTCGCGGTCTCGACGCCGAGCAGCCGCATGGCGCGCACCGCGCGGCGAAGGAGGCGCCGCAGGATGTAGCCGCGTCCCTCGTTCGACGGTGTGACACCGTCGCTCATGAGCATGAGCGCGCTCCGCACGTGGTCGGCGACGACCCGCATCCGCACGTCGTCCTCATGCACGGCGCCGTAACGGCGCCCGGACAGCTCGGCAGCCTTGTCGAGGACCGGCCTCACCTGGTCGATCTCGTACAGGTTCTCGACCCCCTGCTTGATGAACGCAACGCGCTCCAGGCCCATCCCGGTGTCGATGTTCTTTCGCGGCAGCTCACCAAGGATCTGGAAGTCCTTGCCGGACCCCTCCCCCCGCAGGTACTGCATGAAGACGAGGTTCCAGATTTCGATGTAGCGGTCGTCGTCGGCGGCGGGACCGCCGTCCTTGCCGTAGGCGGGTCCGCGGTCGAAGAAGATCTCGGAGCACGGCCCCGCCGGTCCTGATTGCCCGGTGGACCAGTAATTGCTGTCCATGCCGAGCCGTTGGATGCGTTCGTCGGGAAGGTCGGCGATCTTCTTCCACAGGTCGACGGCCTCGTCGTCGTTCTCGTAGACGGTGACCCAGAGGTCCTTCTTCTCGAAGCCGAGGCCGCCGTCGGCCTCCGGGGTCGTGAGAAGTTCCCAGGCGTACTGGATCGCCGTCTCCTTGAAGTAGTCGCCGAAGGAGAAGTTGCCGTTCATCTGGAAGAAGGTGCCGTGCCTGGTTGTCTTCCCGACCTCGTCGATGTCGAGCGTGCGGATGCACTTCTGCACGCTCGTCGCGCGCGGGAACGGCGACGGGACCAGACCGGTGAGGTAGGGCACAAACGGCACCATCCCGGCGACGGTGAACATGAGGGTCGGGTCGTCGCTCACGAGGGACGCGGACGGCACCACGGTGTGGCCGCGCTCGGCGAAGAAGTCGAGCCAGCGGCGGCGGATTTCGGCGGTCTGCATGATGTCCAAACAGGGCTGGTGAGGCGGGAGCGCATCCCGTCGCGGGGTGGAGGGCTGGAGGTTAGCGGTCGGTGTCGGGGGCACCGCGGAGTTCGGCCTCGCGAGACCGGTAGCCGGCGGTGACCGCGGCGGTGAATTCCTGCATTCGCGCGTCGAGTTCCTCGAAGAAGGCACGCCCAGTCTCGGTGCGGTTAACCTGGTGCGCGGCAAGGAAGCCGGTGCCGATGCCGATGACGAGCCACAGTGCGTTCTTCATGATTTCTCCTCCGGAGAGCGGATGATGCCCGTCTGCCAGCTTAGTTCGGGTTGTCGACGGCCTTAACGACTACGGAGCGGACCCCCGAGGGGGCCCGCTCCGAATCGACATGCGGTGAATCGACGTGCGGTGAATCAGCGGGC
The DNA here is from genome assembly GCF_040546025.1 of Marisediminicola sp. UYEF4. NCBI lineage: Bacteria > Bacillati > Actinomycetota > Actinomycetes > Micrococcales > Microbacteriaceae > Marisediminicola > Marisediminicola sp. UYEF4. The sequence continues at coordinate 186,123 of NZ_JBEPNA010000002.1, forward strand.
GGCGTAGTACTCCACGACGAGCTGGACTTCGCAGGTCACGGGGACCTCGACGCGCTTCGGGCGGCGCAGGAGGCGCGCCTGGAGCTTGTCGATCTCGACCTCGAGGTAGGGCGGAAGCTTCGGCAGGAGGTCGACGTGACCGCCGGCGGCGGCAACTTGGAACGGCTCGAGGCCCTCGCTCTTCGCGTGGACGTGAATGAGCTGGCCCTCCTTCACGCGGAACGACGGACGGTCGACGCGCGCTCCATCGACGAGGATGTGGCGGTGCACGATGAGCTGGCGAGCCTGGGCCGTGGTGCGGGCGATGCCGGCGCGGACCACGAGAGCGTCGAGACGCATCTCGAGCAGTTCGACAAGGTTCTCACCGGTCAGTCCGGGCGCGCGACGGGCCTCTTCGAAGATGATCTTCAGCTGAGCTTCGCGGATGCCGTACTGGGCACGCAGGCGCTGCTTCTCGCGAAGGCGCACGGCGTAGTCGGAATCGGTCTTGCGCTTGGTGCGGCCGTGCTCGCCCGGAGCGTACGGACGCTTTTCGAGGTACTTGGCTGCCTTCGGCGTGAGGGCAATGCCCAGCGCGCGCGACAGGCGGGTCTTGCTACGAGTACGTGACTTGGTAGACACGGGTTCCTTTCGGTACAGAGATCATCGGTCTTCAACAGGACTTCGGACGGGGACGACGGCGAACACCATCGAACGATCCGAACATTAGAAGAGGGATGCGCCGCGGGAGCGGTCCGGCTACAGGACGGTTCCCTTCAGGGATTCGAGAGCAGCAGCCGTGCGCACTCGAGCCCTGTAGGCGGGCACAAGATTAGCACGGATCTAGTCGCCCCGGATGATGCGCCGCAGCTTCTCGAGGCGCGCCGCGACGTCCCGCTCGTGGCCGTGCTCGGTGGGCTGGTAGTAGACGGTGCCGCGCAGCTCGTCCGGCAGGTAGTCCTGGGCCACGACGCCGAGCGGGGAGTCGTGGGAATAGCGGTATCCCTTGCCGTGCCCGAGCCGCTTGGCGCCCGGATAGTGGGCGTCGCGCAGCGGCTTCGGAACGCGGCCGAACTTGCCGGCCCGCACGTCGTCGATGGCCCGGTCGATCGCGAGGTAGGAGCGGTTTGATTTGGGCGCCGTCGCGAGGTAGGTCACCGCCTCGGCGAGGGGAATGCGCCCCTCCGGCATCCCGATCAACTGCACCGCGTCGGCGGCGGCAACCGCGATGACGAGCGCCTGCGGGTCGGCCATGCCGATGTCCTCCGCCGCGCTCACGATGATCCGCCTGGCAATGAACCGGGGGTCCTCCCCCGCCTCGATCATCCGGGCGAGGTAGTGGATCGCGGCATCCACGTCCGATCCGCGCACCGACTTGATGAACGCGCTGATCACGTCGTAGTGCTCGTCGCCATTGCGGTCGTAGCGCAGGAGCGCGCGGTCGACGGCGTTCGCGACGATCTCCGCGGTGACGACGGGCACCCGGTCGGCCGAGGAGAGCGTCGACACCGCGGTCTGCGCCGCCGCCTCGAGCGCCGTGAGGGCCCGCCGGGCGTCGCCCGAGGCGAGACGGATGATCGTCGCTCGCGCCCCGTCATCGAGGCTCACCCGCCCGCCAAGCCCGCGCTGGTCGGTCACGGCGCGGTCGATCAGCGTGCCGAGGTCGTCGTCGGAGAGTGGCTCGAGGGTCAGGAGGAGCGAGCGGGACAGCAGCGGCGAGATGACCGAGAACGACGGGTTCTCGGTGGTCGCCGCGACGAGGATCACCCAGCCGTTCTCGACGCCGGGCAGCAGAGCGTCCTGCTGGGCCTTCGAGAACCGGTGGATCTCGTCGAGGAACAGCATTGTCGAGACGCCATAGAGGTCGCGCGCCGACATCGCCTGCTCCATCACCTGGCGCACGTCGCGCACCCCGGCGTTCACGGCCGAGAGCTCCACGAACTTGCGGCCGGAGGTGTGCGCGATCGCCTGGGCGAGGGTGGTCTTTCCCGTGCCCGGAGGCCCCCACAGGATGACCGACACCGAGCCGCGCTCACCGAGCGTGTCTGAGGCGAGGCTGACAAGGGGCGATCCCGGCGTCAGCAGGTGCCTCTGCCCGGCGACCTCGTCGAGGGAGGTCGGGCGCATCCGCACCGCCAGCGGGGTGGCTCCCCCGCGCAGACCGAGCTGGGCATCAACCATTGGGCAATCGTAGCCACGCCCGCCGACTAAAGTTCTTGGTGGCAACCCCGGCAACACCGACGGAGGATCACGTGGCAACGAGCAAGAACGCCGAGCGCGAACAACGCGCGGCCCGGGATCGCCTGCGAAACTACAGGGCCAGGCAGACCGTGCACGAGATGAGATTGCGCCGTCGCACGCGCGACAACCTCGCAGCCGTCATCGGCGTGGTCGCCATCGTCACGATTGCCACGGTCAGCCAGGTGGTCTACTTCACGTCGGGACCGGGGATGCCGGAGCCCACCCCGAGCGCCAGCGACGCGCCGGAGACCGAGACCGGCAACCTCGGCGACGTGCCCTCCGCCGAGATCGCCGAGAACCGCACCTGGACCGGGCTGCTCGAGATCAACGAGGTCGACCTCGGCATCCGCATCGACGGCGATCTCGCCCCACAGGCCGCCTCCGTGTTCATCTCCCTCGCCCAGGACGGCTACTACGACCAGAACGCCTGCCAGCGCCTCACCAGTGCGGATCAGCTCAAGGTCATCCAGTGCGGGCAGCCGAACCTCACCGGCTCGGACGACCCCGGGTTCACCTTCGGCCCGCTCGAGAACGTGCCGGAGGACGGCATCTACCCGGCCGGTACCATCGCCATGGCCAGGGCCGACACCCCCGAGAGCCAGTCCACCCAGTTCTTCATCACCTACGAGGACTCCTACCTTGACCCGAGCGGCGGCGGGTATACGGTCTTCGGCGCCGTTACCGACGGCCTCGACGAGTTCATCGCCCAGGTCGCGAGCGGCGGGGTCGCCGAGGGTGGCGCGTCCCCGACAGACGGGCAGCCCGCCATCCCGGCCGTCATCTCCTCGATCACGCTCGAGTAGCCGGAGCACCGCTGCATTTCGGCGTGCGCGCGTGCAATAGGCTGGATCCCGGCCGCTCCGACCGGAGCGACCCGGAGTATTAAGGTGAAGCTTGTGGCGACCAACGATCAGGCACCGTGGGGCCGCGTCGACGAGACCGGCACCGTCTTCGTCCGCGAGGCGGACGGCGAGCGCGCTGTCGGTCAGTATCCCGACGGAACGGCGGAAGAGGCACTGGCCTACTTCGAGCGCAAGTACACCGAGCTTGCCGGCCAGGTGACCCTTCTCGAGCAGCGCATCAAGCGCGGCACGGCGGTCGCCGATGTCGCCAAGACGATCTCCACCCTCACGACCACGGTTGCGACCGCGAATGCGGTGGGAGACCTCGCGTCGCTGACACGGCGCCTCGAGGCGCTCGGGGGTGCCGTCGGAGAGATCGTCGAGAAGCAGTCCGCCGAGCAGAAGGCACAGATTGAAGCCGCTGTCGCGGAGCGTGCCGCCCTCGTGGAGGAGGCGGAGCTGCTTGCCGCGCAGGACCCGTCGAAGGTGCAGTGGAAGCAGGTCAGCGCCTCTCTCGACGAGATCTTCGCCAGGTGGCAGAAGCACCAGCAGGACGGCCCGCGCCTGCCCAAGAACGAGAGCAACGAGCTGTGGAAGCGATTCCGCGCCGCCCGCACGACGATCGAGACGCATCGCAAGGCGTTCTTCGCCGAGCTCGACTCGGTGCACCGCGACGCACGGGGCAAGAAGCAGGAGCTCGTCGACAAGGCCGAGGTGCTCATTCCCAAGGGTGCCGACGGGATCCCCAGCTACCGCACACTTCTGGACCAGTGGAAGCTCGCCGGTCGCGCCGGCAAGAAATTCGACGATGCGCTCTGGGCCAAGTTCAAAGCCGCCGGTGACGCGCTCTATGGGGCGAAGGCCGAGGTCGACGCGCACGACGACGAGGAGTTCACCGCGAACTATGAGTTGAAGCTCGCCCTTCTCGCCGAGGCGGAGCCGCTGCTCACCGAGACCGACCGTGTGAAGGCGAAGGAGACTCTCGCCCAGGTTCAGCGTCGGTGGGATGCCCTCGGCAAGGTCCCGAGGGACAAGGTCAAGGTCGTCGAGGATCGGCTGCGCAAGGTCGAGACCGCAGTGCGCAAGCTCGACGAGGAGCACTGGGAGAAGAACAACCCCGAGCGCAAGGCCAGGTCCGAGGGACTTGCGAGCCAGCTGCAGGATGCGATCGCGAAGCTTGAACGCGAGTTGGCCGAGGCGAAGGCCTCCGGTGACAAGCGCAAGGTCGCCGAGGCGCAGGAAGCGCTCGACGCCCGGAAGGTCTGGCTCGATGCACTCGGTTGACACCGTGCCCGGACGGGGCCGCGAGTGCACAACCGCTCGCGCCCCGGCCTGCCGGTCATGCCACCCCTTCATGATGGAGGGATGACCCGGCTACTCCCCCTCGTGCTCTCGCGGTTCGACCTGCCGGCGGCGGAGCTGCACGCGGCCAGGCTCGACGGCGAGCTGTTCGCCATTGACGAGTGCTTTGCACCGATCGACCTCGCACCGCAGGCGAGTGCGCGTGCGGCGTCGCTCGCCGCGATCCTGCCGGCCCGGCTCATCGCCGAGCAGCGCACTGCCGCGTGGGTGCTGGGCGCGCTGCTCGATCCACCGGCGCAGCACCAGCTCTGCGCCGACACGGCCGCGCGGTACAGGTTCGCCGGCGCGGCCCGGTTCCTGGTGCGCGAGGTGGTGCTGGACCCCACCGAAACGGCGGTCCTCGGAGGGATCCGCGTCACCACGGCGCTGCGGACCGCGATCGACCTCGCCCGATTCTGCCCGGAATTCGGCGCGGCCGAGGAGGACATCGTGGCCGGGCTCGCGCGAATCGGCGGGTTCGACCTGCCCGGTGCGATCGCCTGTCTCGAGCTCCGCCGGCACCTGCCGGGAAAGGTGCGCGCGGCGCGGCGGCTGCGGGCGGCGCTGCCGCCCGCTTCGATTGTCAGCCCGCGCTGACCCGGTACACGTCATAGACGGCGTCGATTCGGCGCACCGCGTTGAGCACGCGGTCCAGGTGGGTGGTGTCGCCCATTTCAAAGACGAAGCGGCTGAGGGCGAGGCGATCGCTCGACGTGGTCACGGTCGCAGAGAGGATGTTGACATGATGCTCGGAGAGCACCCGCGTCACGTCCGACAGCAGCCCGGAGCGGTCGAGGGCTTCGACCTGGATCTGCACGAGGAAGATGCTCTTCGACGATGGGGCCCACTCGACCTCGATCATCCGCTCTGGCTCATTCTGCAGTGACGAGACGTTGTGGCAGTCGGCCTGGTGCACCGAGACGCCGGCGCCGCGGGTGACGAAACCGACGATCGGGTCGCCCGGTACCGGGGTGCAGCACTTCGCCAGCTTGACGAGGATATCCGGCGCTCCGCGCACGAGAACGCCGGAGTCGCTGTTGCGCAGCTGCTTCGACTTGCCGCGGCTGGGCAGGGTCAGCTCGGCGTCTTCGGTCTCGGCGTCGGAGTTGATCGTCGCAAGCACCTTCTCGAGCACCGACTGGGTCGACACGTGGCCCTCGCCGACGGCGGCGTAGAGCGACGAGACATCGTCGTAGCGGAGCTGAGCCGCGACCTCGCTGAGCGAGTCTTGGCTCATGAGGCGCTGCAGCGGGAGGTTCTGCTTGCGCATTGCGCGTGCGATGGCGTCCCTGCCCTGCTCGATCGCCTCGTCCCGGCGTTCCTTGGTGAACCATTGCTTGATCTTGTTGCGCGCGCGGGGGCTCTTGACGAATGTGAGCCAATCTTGGCTGGGGCCCGAGTCGGGGTTCTTCGATGTGAAGACCTCGACGACGTCACCGCTGCTGAGGGTCGTCTCAAGCGGAACGAGCCGCCCGTTGACCTTGGAGCCCATCGTGCGGTGGCCCACCTCGGTGTGCACGGCGTAGGCGAAGTCGACGGGGGTCGCTCCCGCGGGGAGTCCGATGACCTTGCCCTGCGGGGTGAAGACGTAGACCTCTTTTGCGCCGATCTCAAAGCGAAGCGAGTCGAGGAACTCGCTCGGGTCAACCGTCTCGGCCTGCCAGTCGGTGATGTGGGCGAGCCAGGCCATGTCGCCCTCGTCGGTGAGGTTCGCGCCGGCTCCGCCCATGCCGCCGGCGGCCTTGCCGCCGCTCATGCGGTCCTTGTACTTCCAGTGCGCCGCAACGCCGAATTCGGCGCGCCGGTGCATCTCCTCGGTGCGGATCTGGATCTCGACCGGGCGCCCGTGGGGGCCGATGACCGTCGTGTGCAACGACTGGTACAGGTTGAATTTCGGCGTGGCGATGTAATCCTTGAACCGGCCGGGAATCGGCGTCCAGCGGGCATGGATCGAGCCGAGCACGGCGTAGCAGTCGCGCAGCGATGTGACGAGGACTCTGATGCCGACGAGGTCGTAGATCTCGTCGAACTCCCGGCCGCGGACGACCATCTTCTGGTAGATCGAGTAGTACTGCTTGGGTCGCCCGGCGACCTTGCCCTTGATCCGGTTGACCTTGAGGTCGTCGCCGACCGCGTCGATGACCTCCTGCACGAACTCCTCGCGCTGCGGGGTTCGCTGCCTCACGAGGCTCTCGATCTCGACGTACAGCTTGGGGTACAGCACGGCGAACGAGAGGTCCTCGAGCTCCCACTTGATCGTCTGGATTCCCAGGCGGTGCGCGAGCGGTGCGTAGATCTCGAGGGTCTCCTGCGCCTTGCGCCTGGCCGACTCCGATTCCACGAAGCCCCAGGTGCGGGCGTTGTGCAGGCGGTCGGCGAGCTTGATGACGAGCACGCGGATGTCCTTCGACATTGCCACGACCATCTTGCGCACCGTCTCGGCCTGGGCGCTGTCGCCGTACTTGAGCTTGTCGAGCTTCGTGACGCCGTCGACGAGCATCGCGATTTCATCGCCGTACTCCTGGCGGAGCAGGTCGAGGCTGTAGCCGGTGTCCTCGACGGTGTCGTGCAGGATCGCCGCGGCGAGCGTCTTCGGACCGATACCGAGGTCGGCGAGGATCTGGGCGACCGCGACGGGGTGCGTAATGTACGCCTCGCCGCTCTTGCGCATCTGGCCCCGGTGGGCCTTCTCGGCCGTGACGTAGGCGCGTTCGATCACCGAGATGTCGGCCTTCGGATGATTCGTGCGCGCGGTGCGGATGAGGCGGTCGACCGCGCCGACGGGCTGCGCCTTCGAAAACAGCCGGGGCAGGAGTGTGCGCAGCGAGGCGACGTTCGACGTCGTGATTTCGCTCATGGGCCCACCTCTCCCAGCAAAAATAGCACCGGAGGGCTGTGTGGGTGGTGCTGTTCGCTGGGGGCGTCAGCCGCCCGTCCGCTCGGCATCGCTCAGTCCACGCGGGCGGGCCCTGGGCCCTCTGCGACGATCTCGCCACCGGCGAGCTGCCAGGCAATCATGCCACCGGATACGTTCACCGCGTCGTACCCGATCCCGACGAGCGCGGCCTGCACCCGGGCCGAGCGCTGGCCCGAGTGGCACACCACGAGCAGGCGGCGCCCGAGAGGCAGCTCGTCGATCCGGGCCTGCAGCTGCGACACGGGGACCAGCGTGGCCAGCGGCGAGTGGCCCAGGTCCCACTCGTGCTGCTCGCGCACGTCGACCAGCACGGCGCGCTGCGCGGTCGCCTCCGCAATGGCCTCCAGCGCGGTCACCGAGTTCGGGTCGTCAGTGCCCGCCGTCGTCATGTCGACCGCCCTCAGGCCACGGCTTCGCCGCGGGCGACGCGGGTGCGCTCGTCGGTCTTGCGGATCGCGGGCTCCCCCTCGCGCATCTGCGCGTAGAACGGCGCGGCGATGAAGATCGTCGAGTAGGTGCCGACGATGATGCCGACGAGCAGCGCGAGCGAGATGTCCCGCAGGGTGTCCGCGCCGAGCACGAACGACCCGATGAACAGGATCGCGGCGACGGGAAGGGCGGCGACGACACCGGTGTTGATGGAGCGCACCAGGGTCTGGTTGACGGCAAGGTTCACGGCCTCGGCGAAGGTGTACCGCGACTGCTCCCCGAGTTCGCTGGTGTTCTCGCGGATCTTGTCGAACACCACGACGGTGTCGTAGAGGGAGAAGCCGAGGATGGTGAGGAACCCGATGATGGCGGCGGGGGTGACCTCGAAGCCCGTGGCAGCATAGACGCCGGCGGTGATCACCAGGTCGTGGAGCAGCGCGACCATCGCAGCGACCGACATCTTCCAGGTGCGGAAGTAGAGGGCCATGATGATCGCCGCGAGCACGAGGAACACGACGAGGCCGCGCACCGCCTGCTCGGTGATGTCGGCACCCCAGCTCGGGCCGATGAACGACGCCGCGACGTCGGCGGCAGGAACGTCGTAGGCGACCGCGAGTGCTGCGGCGACTTCCTGGGTCTCGTCGTCACTGAGCTGGTCGGTCTGCACGCGCACGCCGTCGGACCCGACGGTCGTGACGCGAGTGACCTCGCCCGGCACGACCTGCTGGACGGTCTCGGTCGCCGGAGCCTGATCGAGCGTTGCGGCACCGGTGATCTGAAACTGGGAGCCGCCGCGGAACTCGATCCCGAAGTTGAATCCGCCGCCGGCGAAGGGGATGATCACCGAGATGACCATCATCGCGATCGCGATCGAGTACCAGATGCGACGCTTGCCGACGAAGTCGACGGACCTCTTGCCGGTGTAGAGGTCGTTTCCGAACTGCGTGAGGTTGGCCATCAGGACTTCTTTCCCTTGGTCGATGCATCCTCGAACGATTTGTCGGCCTCGGCGGCCTTGCGTTCGGCGATGGTCTGCCGCTTCGCGGCCTCCTTGCCGCCGGGCGTCTTCTTGCCCGGCGTGGCCGCGACCGGGGCGCGGAACTGTGCTCGGCCGCGGTAGACGGCGCCGAGCGCCTGCGGGTCGAGCCCGCTCAGGCGGTGGCCGTTCGCGTAGAACCTCGTCGTCGCGAGCAGCTGCATGATCGGATGGGTGAAGAGCACGACCACGAGCACGTCGATGATGACGGTGATTCCAAAGGTGATGGCGAATCCGCGCACGTTGCCGATCGCGAGCACGAACAGCACAACGGCCGAGAGCATGTTGACGCCCTTCGCCGCGATGATCGTCCGCAGCGCGCGCTTCCAGCCGGCCTCGACGGCCGCCTCGAGGCTCCGTCCGTCGCGCAGCTCGTCTCGGATGCGCTCGAAGTAGACGATGAAGGAGTCGGCAGTGAACCCAATGGCCACGATCAGGCCCGCGACGCCGGCGAGGGAGAGCCGGAAGCCCTGCCGCCACGACATGATCGCGAGCACGAGGTAGGTGAGCACTCCTGCAACGATGAGCGAGGCGACGGTCACGAAGCCGAGCAGCCGGTACTGGAACAGGGAGTAGATCACGACGAGCAGGAGCCCGATCCCGCCGGCGATGATTCCGCTGGTCAGCTGGCTGGATCCGAGCGTGGCCGAGATCGTGTCGCGGCTCTGCACCTCGAAGCCGATCGGGAGGGCTCCGAACTTGAGCTGGTCGGACAGGGCCTTGGACGAGTCCTGGGTGAACGAGCCGGTGATGCGTGCCTTGCCGTCGGTGAACACACCCCCGGTGGTCGGGGCGGTGATTACCCGGCCGTCGAGCACGACCGCGAACTGGTTGCGCGCGCCCTCAAGCGAGAACAGCCGCTCCGAGACCCCGGCGAACTGCTCGGTGCCGGTGGCGTCGAACTCGAGGTTGACGCCCCACTCGTTGGTGGTCGCACCCTGGCTGTTCGTGCTGAGGCCGGCGCTCGCGTCGGAGATGTTCTCCCCGGTGATCTCCACCGGGCCGAGGATGTACTTGACCGAATCGGTGTCGTCGCACGTGACGATGGGCTGGTCGGCCGGTGCGGTGTTGAGTCCCAGGGCATCCACGTCGTCGCAGTTGAAATTGGTGAACTGGTCGAGCAGCGCCGGGGTCACGTAGTTGAGGTCGCTCGGGTCGGTCGGGCTCACGCTCGGTGTCGACTCGAGCGGCGGCGCGGCGGGGTCGCTCGGAGCCGCGCTGGCGTCCGCGCCGTCCCCGCCGGTCGCGCTGGTGGCCGCGGCGTCGGTGACCAGAACAGGTCGGAACTCGAGCTTCGCTGAGGACTCGATCCGGTCGAGCGTCTCCTGGTCGGGCACACCCGGGATCGACACGACGATGTTCTGGGTTCCCTGGGTGCTGATCTCCGCCTCGGAGACACCGCCGGCGTCGATGCGCTGACGGATGATGCCCACGGCCTGCGTGAGCTGTTCACCCGACACGCTCTCGCCCTCGCCGAGCTGGGGCTGGAGCACGATCTGGGTTCCGCCCTCGAGGTCGAGAGCGAGCTTCGGGGTCCAGGAGCCGTTCGAGAAGAGCACTCCCCCGGCGTTCACCGCCGTCAGTGTGGCGATGATGACCAGGAGCCAGGTCAGTGAACGCCAGGCCTTCTTGGCCGGAGTGGATCTTGCCACCGGGAACTCAGCTTTCTATTCGGATGTGCGGAGTGTCGCGCGCGCATCCTTGAGGTTGGCCTTCGCGCGAACGCGCGGGACTGCGGAACAAGGTTGGTGCTAGTCGTCCGACTTCTTGGGCTGCTCGGCCGGGGTCGCCTCGGGCTCGACCCGTTCGCCGAATTCCGGGGTGTCGCCGCGCGAACCATCGGCGACGGGCTGGTCGATCACGGCTGGATCATCGTTCTCGAGGATGTCGGTCGCCTCCTCGGGCTCGGCGACGACGGCATAGTCGGCGACCTTGAGGATCGTCTGGCGGTGGATCTTGAGCACAGTTCCGGGGGTCGACTCGATCTCGACGACGTTGGTCTCCTCGTCCATCGTGAGGATGGTGCCGTAGAGGCCGTAGTTCGTCATGATCTCGACGCCGGGAACGAACTTCGTCTGGCGCTCTTCGGTCTCGCGCTTGCGCTTCCTGCCCTGGAACACCTGGAAGACGATGAAGGCGCCAAGCGCGACGACGAGGAGAATAAGTGTGGGGTCCATGTGAGGAACGAGCCTTCCGCGGCTTAGGTAATGTGCGGGCTGCGACGAGCCCAGGTCAGAGCCCGATAAGGCCAGCTTGAATTATAGGCCATCGATATCGAGGCCGAGGCTCACCGTGCCGGGAGCGTTGGACTGCAACCCGAAGTGCTTCCAGGCCAGCCTTGTGGCGACCCGGCCGCGCGGCGTGCGGGTCAGCAGGCCGATCCGCACGAGGAACGGCTCGACGACGGACTCGACGGTCTCCGCCTCCTCGCCGACCGAGACCGCGAGGGTGCTGAGGCCAACGGGCCCTCCGTCGAACCGCGTGAGGATCGTCGTCATGACCTCGCGGTCGAGCCGGTCGAGCCCGAGTTCGTCGACGTCGTACAGGTCGAGTGCCCCGTGCACCGCCCCAAGCCCGGCGCCACCGCCGTGTACGAGGGCGTAGTCCCGCACCCGGCGGAGCAGCCGGTTCGCGATCCGTGGGGTACCGCGGCAGCGTCCGGCGATCTCGGCGAGGGCCGACCGGTCGATCGGAAGGTCGAGCAGGGCGGCCGCCCGCACGAGCACCTGCTCGAGTTCCGATTCGGCGTAGAACTCGAGATGCGCGGTGAACCCGAACCTGTCCCGCAGCGGGTTGGGAAGCAGGCCCGATCTCGTGGTCGCGCCGACGAGGGTGAACGGCGCCAGGTCGAGCGGGATCGAGGTCGCCCCCGCCCCCTTGCCGACCATGATGTCGATGCGGAAGTCCTCCATCGCGAGGTAGAGCATTTCCTCGGCAGGCCTGGCCATGCGGTGGATCTCGTCGATGAAGAGGATCTCGCCCGGCACGAGCGACGACAGCACCGCGGCGAGGTCGCCCGCGTGCTGGATCGCCGGCCCACTCGACATCCGCAGGGGGCGTCCGCTCTCCTCCGCGACGATCATTGCGAGTGTCGTCTTGCCGAGGCCCGGCGGGCCGGCGAGCAGGATGTGATCGGGGGTGCGGTTTTGCATTGTCGCGGCCTGGAGGAGCAGCTGCAGTTGCGCGCGCACCTTCGCCTGCCCTACGAACTCGGCGAGGGTCTTGGGTCGCAGGGCGCCCTCAAAGGCCAGCTCGGCATCCGATTCCGGGGTGGGGCGCACGATTGCCATCGACGGGTCGGCGGGGTCGATCATGAGGGCACTCCTTCGCTGCGGGCGGCGCTTGGCTGGCGCGGGCCGAGGCGGGTGAGCGCGACGCGCAGCAGAGCCGGCACGCTCGCGAGCTCCATGGCGGATGCCTCGGCGACGGCCTCGTCGACAGCCTGCGCGGCGACCCGCTCCGACCAGCCCAGCCCGACGAGAGCCACGAGCACACTCTCGCTGACGGGGGTCGCGCTCGTCGGCGCATTCGGTGCTGTTGCCGCGAAAGGTAGCATCTTGCCGGCGAGCGAGAGCACGATGAGTTTCGCGGTCTTGGGGCCGATCCCGGAGACCTTGCGGAATGCCGCGTCGTTCTCGGTGGCGACGGCGGTCGCGATCTCGGCGGGGCTTATCGCGGCGAGTACCCCCATGGCCGACTTCGGGCCGACGCCCGTCACCCCGCGGAGCAGGTCGAAGACGGCGAGCTCGTCCGCCTCCCGGAATCCGAACAGGGCGAGGTCGTCTTCGCGCACGATGAGAGCGGTGCGCAGACGTGCTTCGGTGCCGATCCGCAGCGAGAGGCCCAATTGGGGCGTCACGCTGACGGAGAGGCCCACTCCCCCGACCTCGATGATGGCGGTGGTCCCGGCCACGGCGATGACGGTGCCGCGCACAGAGGAAATCATGGTGCAAGCCTACGGTTGGCCACCGGCTTCGCCGCGGCACGCTCGGCGGCGAGCCACGCATCCTGTGCCGGGGTGCGCCCGTTGCCGGTCGGTGCGGAGACGCCGCCGCGTTTCCAGGCGTGGCAGATCGCGATCGCGAGGGCATCCGCGGCGTCGGCCGGCTTCGGCACCTCGGCGAGGCCCAGCACGCGCGCGACCATCGCCTGCACCTGCCTCTTGTCGGCCGAGCCGTAGCCGGTGATGGCGGCCTTGACCTCCGACGGCGTGTGTAGTCCCACGGCGAGCCCGCGCTTCGCCGCCGCGTAGAGAGCCACTCCGCTCACCTGGGCCGTGCCCATCACGGTGCTGAGGTTCTGCTGCGCGAAGACCCGCTCGAGCGACACCGCATCGGGCGCCAACCGGTCGAGGAGCTCCTCGATCCCGGTGCCCACCGCGAGCAGGCGTTGTTCGAGCGGCATGTCCGACGGGGTACGGATGACGGTGACCTCAACGAGCCTCGCCACCCGGTTCGGGTCGACATCGACGATTCCCACGCCGCACCGGGTGAGCCCCGGATCGATGCCGAGCACCCGAATGGTCACGAAGCTGGCTAGTCGTTATCGAGTTCGGCGAGCACGTCGGCGTGAACGTCGTAGTTGCCGTAGACGTTCTGCACGTCGTCGTTGTCCTCGAGAGCGTCGACGAGCCGGAACACCTTGCGCGCGGTGTCGGCGTCGACCTCGACGAGGACCTGCGGGACGAATTCGATGTCGGCCGACTCGTAGTCGATTCCGGCCTCCTGCAGCGCCGTGCGCGCGGCGACCAGCGCGCCCGGCTCGGTGATGACGTCGAACCCCTCGCCGCGGTCGTTGACCTCTTCCGCCCCGGCGTCGAGCACCGCCGCGAGGATGTCGTCCTCGGTGACGCCGTCGCTCTTGCGCACGCCCACAACACCCTTCCGGTGGAAGTTGTAGGCGACGCTGCCCGGGTCGGCGAGGGTTCCGCCGTTGCGGGTCATGATCGCCCGCACGTCGGCGGCGGCGCGGTTGCGGTTGTCGGTGAGGCACTCGACGAGGAGGGCGACGCCGCCCTGCGCGTAGGCCTCATAAATGATGGTCTGGTAATCGACGGCCTCGCCGAGCTGCCCTGACCCACGCTTGACGGCCCGGTTGATGTTGTCGATCGGGACGGACGTCTTCTTCGCTTTCTGGATCGCATCGACCAGCGTCGGGTTGCCCGAGAGGTCGGCGCCACCCATTTTCGCCGCAACTTCGATGTTCTTGATGAGCTTCGCGAACGATTTCGCGCGACGCGAATCGATGATCGCCTTCTTGTGCTTAGTGGTTGCCCACTTGGAGTGACCTGACATGCCGCCATTCTACCCAGCGGGCACCGGCTGATCGGGCTGGGCCGTCAGGACCGGCGGAGCCCGGCGAGGAAGTGCGCGTGGAAGCGGGTGTCGCCCATGATTTCGGGGTGGAACGAGGTGACCAGGAGGTTGCCCTGTCTGGCGGCGACGACCCGGCCGTCGGGCAGCGCCGCGAGCGGCGTGACCGCGGGTCCGTACTGGACGATCACGGGCGCGCGGATGAAGACCGCGTGCACGGGAACGGCGCCGAGCTCGGGGATGTCGAGATCCACCTCGAAGGATTCGTTCTGCGATCCGAAAGCGTTGCGCTGCACCGTGATGTCGACGCCGCCGAGGGTGTGCTGGCCGGCGATCGGGTTCGACAGACGGTCTGCGAGCATGATGAGGCCGGCGCACGTGCCGTAGACCGGCAACCCGGATGCGATCGCGGCCTCGAGCGGCTCGGCGACGTCGAACGCGCGAGACAGCTTGTCCATGACGGTCGACTCCCCACCGGGGATCACGAGACCGTCGAGCTCATCCAGCTCCGACGCGCGGCGGACGGGCCGCGTGTCGGCACCGAGAGACGCGAGCACCGCAAGGTGCTCCCGGAAGTCGCCCTGAAGGGCGAGTACCCCGACTCGAGCGGGCCTACCAGCCACGTTCGGCGAGGCGATGCGGTGCGGGGAGGTCGGAGACGTTGATCCCCACGATCGCCTCGCCCAGTCCGCGGGATGCCTCGGCGATGACCGCCGGGTCGTCGAAGAACGTGGTGGCCTTGACGATCGCGGCCGCGCGGGCGACGGGGTTGCCCGACTTGAAGATGCCCGATCCCACGAAGACGCCGTCGGCGCCGAGCTGCATCATCATCGCGGCGTCGGCCGGGGTGGCCACGCCGCCGGCGGTGAACATCACGACGGGGAGCTTGCCGGTGCGCGCGACCTCGACGACGAGGTCGTACGGTGCCTGCAGCTCCTTCGCCGCGACGTACAGCTCATCGCGGCTCATCGAGCTGAGGCGCGCGATCTCCCGATTGATGGTGCGGATGTGCTTGGTCGCCTCGGAGACGTCGCCGGTGCCGGCCTCGCCCTTCGAGCGGATCATCGCGGCACCCTCGTTGATGCGTCGCAGCGCCTCGCCAAGATTGGTGGCACCGCAGACGAAGGGAACGGTGAAGTTCCACTTGTCGATGTGGTTGACGTAGTCGGCGGGGCTCAGCACCTCGGATTCGTCGATGAAGTCGACACTGAGGGCCTGCAGGATCTGCGCCTCGACGAAGTGGCCGATGCGCGCCTTCGCCATGACAGGAATCGAGACGACGTCGCGGATCCCGTCGATGAGATCGGGGTCGCTCATCCGCGAGACGCCGCCCTCGGCACGGATGTCGGCAGGAATGCGCTCGAGGGCCATGACCGCGACGGCCCCGGAATCCTCGGCAATGCGCGCCTGATCGGCGTTGACGACGTCCATGATGACGCCGCCCTTGAGCATTTCGGCGAGGCCGCGCTTGACTCGGCTCGTGCCGACTTGTTCGTTCGAATTGGTGTCGTTCATTGTGTCTGTACTCTACTCCGCGGAATCTGTGGGTTCGGTCGGCCAGGCCTCGGCGATGGATCGCCGCACGTCGCCGAGAAGCTGCGGCAGCGCTTTGGTCTTGGCGATGATGGGGAAAAAGTTCGAGTCGAGGGCCCAGCGTGGAACGATGTGCTGGTGCAGGTGGTCGGCGATGCCGGCTCCCGCGATCCTGCCCTGGTTCATACCGATGTTGAAGCCCTCGTTTCGGGAGACCTTCTTGATCACCCGCATGGCCGTCTGGGTCAGAGCCGCGATCTCCGCGGTCTCCGCCGCCGTCGCCTCGTCGTACAGGGCGACGTGACGGTACGGGCAGACCAGGAGGTGTCCACTGTTGTACGGGAACAGATTCAGGAGCACGTAGGCGTGGGTGCCGCGCGCCACGATGAGGGCCTTCTCGTCGTCCATTCGCGGGGCAATACAGAACGGGCATTCGTGCTCAGGCGGCTGCTGGCCGTTCTGGATGTAGACCATGCGGTGGGGCGTCCACAGACGCTGGAACTCGTCGGGCACCCCGGCGAGCTCATACGAGCCGTCGACCGTGATCCCGTTCAGTTCGGAGTCGTCGATCGTCATCGCTCAGACCTGCGCCTTCGAGTCGATCGCCTCTGTGATCCGGCGGATCGCCTCGTCGACGGGAACCCCGTTCTCCTGGGTGCCGTCGCGATAGCGGAAGCTGACGGCTCCGGCGGCGCGGTCCTCCTCTCCGGCGATCAGCTGGAACGGCACCTTGGCCTTCGTGTGGGTGCGGATCTTCTTCGGCATCCGGTCGTTCGAGTGGTCGACCTCGGCGCGAACCCGCTTCGCCGTGAGCTTCGAGATGACCTCGTCGAGGTAGTCGCCGTATTCCTCCGCGACGGGGATGCCGACGACCTGAACGGGCGCAAGCCAGACCGGGAAGGCGCCGGCGTAGTGCTCGGTGAGCACCCCGAAGAACCTCTCGATCGAGCCGAAGAGCGCGCGGTGGATCATGACCGGCCGCTTCCGGGTTCCGTCGGCAGCGGTGTACTCGAGGTCGAAACGCTCGGGCAGGTTGAAGTCGAGCTGCACTGTCGACATCTGCCAGGTGCGGCCGATCGCGTCGCGCGCCTGCACGGAGATCTTCGGACCGTAGAACGCGGCGCCGCCCGGGTCGGGCACGAGGTCGAGCCCGGACTCGGCGGCGACCTCGGCGAGGGTCGTGGTCGCCTCCTCCCAGAGACGATCGTCTCCGACGAACTTCTCCGGGTCCTTGGTCGAGAGTTCGAGGTAGAAGTCGGTGAGCCCGTAGTCGCGCAGCAGCGCGAGCACGAAGTTCAGGGTGCTCGTGAGCTCCGCCTTCATCGACTCCCTGGTCGTGAAGATGTGGGCGTCGTCCATCGTCAGCCCGCGCACTCGAGTGAGTCCGTGAACGACGCCGGATTTCTCGTTGCGGTAGACGGTGCCGAACTCGAACAGCCGCAGGGGCAGGTCGCGGTAGGAGCGACCGCTCGAGCGGTAGATGAGAATGTGGAACGGGCAGTTCATGGGCTTCAGGTAGTAGTCGGCGCCCTGCCGGGTGATCTCGCCCTCCTCGTTGCGCCCCTCGTCGAGGTGCATCGGGGGAAACATCCCGTCGGCGTACCAGCCGAGGTGGCCGGATGTCTCGAACAGGTTCGCTTTGGTGATGTGCGGGGTGTAGACGAAGTCGTAGCCGGCGTCCTCGTGCTTTCGGCGCGAGTAGTCCTCCATCTCGCGGCGGATGATGCCACCCTTGGGGTGGAATACGGCGAGCCCGGATCCGATCTCGTCCGGGAAGGAGAAGAGGTCCAGCTCCTGCCCGAGCTTGCGGTGGTCGCGCTTCGCGGCCTCCTCGAGCCGCCCCTGGTACGCGCGAAGGTCGTCCTTGCTCGCCCAGGCCGTGCCGTAGATGCGCTGGAGCTGCTTGTTCTTCTCCGAGCCGCGCCAGTACGCGGCCGCGGTGCGCATGAGCGCGTAGCCGTTGCCGATCATTCGGGTGCTCGGCAGGTGCGGGCCGCGACAGAGGTCCTTCCAGAGGGTCTCCCCCGTCTTCGGGTCGACGTTGTCGTAGATCGTGAGTTCTGCACCGCCGACCTCGACCGATTCGTTGTCGGCGCCGTCGGCCGCGCCGCCCTTGAGACCTATGAGCTCGAGCTTGTACGGCTCCCCGGCGAGTTCGGCGAACGCCTCATCCTCGGTCACGACACGGCGCACGAAGCGCTGGCCGGCGCGGATGATGCGGTCCATCGCCTTGGAGATCGCCTTGACATCATCAGGGGTGAAGGGGGTCTCGACGTCGAAGTCGTAGTAGAAGCCGTCGGTGATGGGCGGTCCGATGCCCAGCTTCGCCGAGGGAGTGATCGACTGCACGGCCTGGGCGAGCACGTGCGCCGCGGAGTGGCGCAGGATGCTGAGGCCGTCGGGCGAGTCGATGAGCACCGGCTCGGCGACCTCGCCGACCGTGAGCGGCGTCGCGAGATCCCGCAGTTCGCCGTTCACGCGCACGGCGACGACACTGCGATCGGGGAACAGGTCGAACCCCGTCGTCGTCGTCGCCACCCTTTGCGGCTCGAGCACGGCAGGGGGATTCTCGGGCGTTTCAGACACGGTCGACGGGCTCCTCAGCTTGCAGTGTGCGGTACGGACAACTGTACCGTTGCGCCGATTGCCGACCCTGCGCGTGGTGTGGCCCGAAGGGGTACGTTCGCTCGGTCTCTCACTCAACGTGTGCTCTGGAGAGTTCGTTCCAGGATTGGGGGATCCATGCGCCGAGTCTTTGCCGCGTCCCTGCTGCCCGCGATGTCCGCGGCCGCGCACACGGCACGGGCGACCGCGACGACCGCGCCGACTTGGGAACGGCTGGAGGGCGGCCCGCTGCTGCTGACCCCGCCGACGGTGCTGATGGACAACGTGCGAGCGGAGATCACGCGCCTCGCCCCGCGGCTCATCGTCATCGCGGGTAGACCCGCTGCAATCGCCCCCGAGGTGTACGACGCCCTCGCGCTCCTGGCGCCTGCGATCCGACGCGACTCGGGCGGGGACCGTTACGAAACGTCCCGAACGATCACCACGGTGCGTTCCCGGCGGGGAGCGTCGCGCCGGCGTTCGTGGCGACGGGCGAGATGTTCCCGGATGCGCTCACCTCCTCGGCAGCGGCCGGGGGCGACCGTATCGTCTCGGCCGCCCCGGTCGCCTACCTCGCCGGGGGAACCGACTACCCCGACGCGCTCTCCGGGGCCGCTCTCGCGGCGAGGGACTCCGCGCCACTGTTCACTGTGCCGGGCAACTGCGTGCCCGCGGCCATACTCACCGGCCTGCGCGACATGGGCACGACCAGCCTCGTGCTTCTCGGCGGGCCCGCGTCGCTCACCGAGAACGTCGAGAACCTCGTCGAGTGCACGACAGATCTCTCGAGAAGCGGTGCCCTGCTCGGCTTCAACCAGCCGTTCGAGTCGTTCGTGCCCATCACGTCGTCGTTCGGCATGAGGGTGCACCCGATTACCGGAACTGTGACCATGCACAACGGCACCGACTACGCGAAGACGGGCATCCTGGGGATGCCGATCCGGAGCCTCGCCGTCGCACTCGTCGGCACGACCGGCGCCAGCACCGGCCCGCACCTGCACCTCGAGATCCGCATCAACGGCACGCACGTCGACCCGTACCTGTTCCTTCTCGGCACAAAGTACGCGACGCCGGTGCAGTAGCGAGACGGCTTCGAGGCTAGGCGGGTGCGACCGCCTCCTCGTGGTGGATGGGGGCGGCGAGTGTGCCGAGCGGCTTGCCGGTCCCACCCCACTGCAGGGAGATGATCTCGGCGGCGATTGAGACGGCGGTCTCCTCTGGGGTCCTGGAGCCCAGGTCGAGGCCGATCGGGCTATGAAGCAGCGCCAGCTCGTCGTCGCCGAGCCCGACCTCGCGGAGGCGGGCGACGCGATCGTCGTGGGTGCGCCTGGACCCCATCGCTCCGATGTAGGCGACCGGCGGTCCGCTCAGCGCCACCTCGAGGAGAGGCACGTCGAACTTCGGATCGTGGGTCAGCACGCACATGACGGTGCGCTCGTCGACGAGCCTGTCGGAGATCTGCTCGGTCAGGTAGCGGTGCGGCCAGGCGACGACCACCTCGGCGCCGGGAAACCGCCTCTCGGTGGCGAACACCGACCGGGCGTCGCAGACGGTGACCCGGTAGCCGAGGAAGGTGCCCAGCCGGGCCAGGGCCGCGGCGAAGTCGATGGCCCCGAACACGAGCATGCGGGGGCGCGGCGCGAAGCTGTTGATGAAGACGGTCATCCCCTCGCCGAGGCGCTCGCCCTCGGGCCCGTAGGTCAGGATGCTGTTCCGGCCGGCCGCGAGCATCCCCAGAGCATCGTCGCTGACGGCACCGTCGGCCCGGTCGGAGCCGAGGCTGCCCTCGAATCCGTGCGGGCGGATGATGAGGTGGCGGCCGAGTCGGCGATCGTCGGGATGCTCGATCACGGTGGCAACCGCCACCGGCGCGGAGTTGTCGATGTCCTGCCGCACCGAGTCGAGCTCGCGGAATGTCTCCGGGGAGATGGGCTCGACGAACACGTCGAGGATTCCACCGCAGGTCAGACCCACCGCGAATGCGTCGTCGTCGGTGATGCCGTAGCGCACGAGCTGCGGCCGGCCGTCGGCGGCGACCTCCGTGGCGAGCTCGTAGACGGCCGCCTCGACGCAGCCGCCGGAGACGGAGCCGACCGCCTCGCCCTCCGTGGTGACGAGCATCGACGCTCCGGCCGGTCGGGGAGCGGAGTTGAAGGTGCGCACGACGGTGGCGAGGCCCGCCGTGCCGCCGGTGCCCCAGCCCGCCAGGAGGGGGCCGAGCACATCACGCATCTGGGGAGAACCCCCTCGCGGTGCTCAGCCGGATCCACCGGCGCGTCGAGACGAAGGTGCCGACGCGGTAGGCGACGAAGGCCACCGCCACGACCATGCCGATGAGCTTGGCCGGGCTGCTGAGCTGGTCCATGACGACGCCCTTCGCGAGTGACATCGCGTCGAGGCTGGGTCCCGCGGACGGTACCATCACGGGCTGCGCGGGGGTGCGCGGCTGTGAATCCGGGCGGGGCGGGGCGGATGAGCCGGCCTCTGCCGGTGCGGCCGTCGCGGACTCTGCCTGGGGCTCCGGAGCCGCCGAGGCCCCCACCATCGACTGAAGGTTCGTGGCGAACAGGGTCATCATATGGTCGGTGACGCTGCCGATGACACCCTTGCCCATGGCGGCGACCTTGCCGGAAAGGGAGATGTCCGCGCTGACCGTGCCCTGCGTTGCCCCGTCGACCTCGACAAGGGTCAACGTCGCCGAGCCCTGCGCGGTCCCCTGGCCACGGGTCTCCTGCGCCTTTCCCTCGAACACGGCACGATGAGCATCCGCGTCCCGTTCGAGCACCGTCATCTGTCCCTTGTACTGCATCGTCACCGGCCCCATCTTCACCTGGAGGCCGACCTGGTAGGCGTCGTCGGAGAGCTTGCCCAGGATCTGCGCGCCCGGCACGCAGCCGGCCACCCGCTCGAAGTCCATGAGGGCCTGCCACACCTCGTGAATGGGGGCAACGACGGAGAAGGAGCTATCGAGTTGCATTGTCTGGGCCTCTGTTTCTCTTGGGTTGAGATGAGCGGTCGGCGCGGATCGCCACCGCCACTTCGGTCAGTGCCGTATAGCTGTGCCCGCTCACGAAGGCGTCGCAGTAGGGCAGCGCAGCGGCCATGCCACCGACGAGTGGCTGGTAGTCCACGGCGACCTTCCTCGGATTCACCCACACGATTCGGTAGGCGAGCCGGCTCAGTCGTGCCATCTGCTCCCCGACGAGCGCAGGCGCATCCTGCGCCCATCCGTCAGACAACACTACGATCACCGCGCCCCGGGCGAGACCCCGGCGGCCGTGGTCGTCGATGAAGCTCCGGATGCTCTCCGCAAGCCGCGTGCCGCCGGCCCAGTCGTTCGTGGCGGAGGCGGCCCGTGCGAGCGCCTGGTCGGCGTCGCGCGAGGTGAGCTGCCGGGTCAACCGGGTCAGGCGGGTCGAGAACACGAATGCCTCGGCGCCTGCGCTGACGACGGAGCCCTGGAGCAGCGTAAGGAACACCCGCGTGTAGGGCTCCATCGACGCGGAGACGTCGCACAACAACACGAGGCGCCGGGAGCGCGTGCGGCGCTGGGAGTAGATGAGCCGGATTGAGTCCCCGCCCGTGCGGTGCGCCGACCTCACCGTGCGGCGGAGGTCCAGCCTCGCGCTGCGGTGCGGTGTGCGCCGGGTGCGCCGGCTTCGGCGGGTGGGCGTCGCCAGGACGATCTTGCGCACGAGTCTCCGCATCTCGGCGACTTCCTCGGGCGCGAGCTCAGCGAAGGCCACGTCGTGCAGGTGCTCGTCCGACGACGCCATCGCGAGGATCGCCTCTCGGTCCGGGCCCGCGCCCTGCTCGGAGTCGCCGCCGGGGCTCATGGCCGGATTCTGGGGGCTCGCCTCCGCGCCACTCGGCCGCTCGTCGTTGGCGGTCGGGCGGGTCCTGACCTCCCCGCCGATCGGGGCCGTCGCGGTGGTGTCTCCCCGGGAGTCCGCCGGATCCAGCATCCCGTCGAACACCGCGGCGAAGACGGCGTCGAAGACGGCGAGCTGCTCCCGGCGGGACACGAGCACGACGCGTCCCGTCCAGTAGAGGGCGTCACGCGCGTGCGGCGGGACGAGCCGGATGGCCTCGGCGAACCGCGCAGCGCGGTCGGGTGGGACCGGGAGCCCGGCGCAGCGCAGCGCCGTGCTGAACCCGACGGCGAGGCTGGCAGGCTCCACCGTGCGTGTGGCGATGGGGTTGCCCGGGTCAGGCATTCGCGTCTCCGACCAGCCAACCGGCGCCCCGTGCGAGCGCGAGGTCGTGGTCGTCCCGGTTCTTCAGGATCGTCCCCCATGTCTGGTTGACGGCCCGAACGTCGAGCCGTTCGACGCCGAGGATGGTCAGCGCCGAGACCCAGTCGATCGCCTCGGCGGTGCCGGGGGGCTTGTCCATGTCGAGGGAGCGCAGCCTGGTGATGGCCGATGCGGCCTGAAGGGCGAGGGGTTCGGCGCTGCTCGGCACGCGCCGACGCACGATTTCGGCGATGCGCTCCGGCGCAGGGTAGTCGATCCAGTGGTAGAGGCAGCGCCTGGTCAGGGCATCGTGCAGGTCCCGAGTGCGGTTGGAGGTCAAGATCACTATCGGCGGATGCGTCGCCCGCACCGTGCCGAGCTCGGGGATCGTCACCGCGGCTTCGGCGAGCAGTTCGAAGGTGAATGCCTCGAATTCGGCGTCCGCCCGGTCGATCTCGTCGAGCAGGAGAACGGCGGGCCGCGGGCCGGTGTGCTCGATGGCCTTCAGCAGGGGTCGGCGCAGCAGGTACTCCGGGCCGAACAGCTCCGTCTCGTCCAGGTGCGCGTCGCGTACCTCCGCGAGCCGGATCCCCAGCAGTTGCCGGGGGTAGTTCCACTCGTAGAGTGCCTCGCCCGCGTCGATCCCCTCGTAGCACTGCAGCCGGTAGAGCGGGGTATCGAGCACCCGCGCGAGCGCCTTCGCCGCCTCGGTCTTGCCGACGCCGGGTTCGCCCTCGAGCAGGATCGGCTGCGGGAGCCGCACGGCGAGGAACAGCGCGGTGGCGAGCCCGGGGTCGGAGAGGTAGTCGACGTCGTCGAGGGCGGCCTGCAGCGCGGAGACATCCGGAATTCGCCGCAGCACGTCGTCCTCGGCGCCGCCGCGCGCCGGCCCGGTCATCGTGCCCCCCGTCGCTCGGCGAGCACCGTGTCGTAGTCCTCCTCGGTGTCGACATCGACGGGGATCCTGCCGGCGACGGGCACCTCGGCCACCTCGGCGGCTCGCTGGTCGAGCAGCCTCCACACGCCCTTGTCGCCGTGCAGTCCGGCGAGATCTGCGAACGTGGAGCGGGAGAAGGCGAACGGGTGCCCGATGCCGTCGTCGTACCGGCACACCGCGATCGCCGCGTCGCCGCGCCCCTCGAGCAGGAGGCGCACCGATTCCGGGCGCACCCCCGGTTGGTCGCCGAGGAGCAGCACGAGCACGTCCGTGCCCGGGCCGAGTGCTGGCAGCGACGACGCGATCGACGACGAGCATCCGGAACTGAAATCGGGGTTCTCAACCACGTCGCAGCCGGCCGTGTCGACCATCTTCCGCACCTGGGCCGCGGCACCGCCGAGGGCGACGACGATCTGATCGAGGGAGCTGGCCCGCGCGGTCGCGAGCACGGCGTCGAGCAGCACTCCGTCGCCGTACTGGAGCAATTGTTTGGGGCTGCCGTACCTGGTGGAGGCGCCGGCGGCGAGTACGAGCGCGGCGACGCGGGGTTCAGGGCGCGTCGGCATATCGCTCCGGATGGGCGATGAAGCGCGCGCGGCACCCCGTCGAGCAGAAATAGGTCGTGACCCCGTCGATCTCGGCGTTCAGGCTCGCGGGGCTCGCGGCGACGGACATCCCGCAGACCAGGTCGATCGCCGTCTCCGCCACCCACCCGCTGGATGCCGGCCGGGCCCGGTGTGCGGCGCGCTCGGCTACAAGCTGCGCCAGGATCGACAGTGCGATCTCGGCTGGGGTCCTGGCCCCCAGGTCTAGCCCGGCGGGGCTGTGCAGACGGGCGCGCTGCGCCTCGTCGACATCCAGCGACGCACGCACGGAAGCACCCCGCGTCGCACTCGCGACGAGTGCGACGTAGGGGACCCCGGCGCGGAGGGCGGCCTCGAGCGCCGGCTCCTCGTCCCGCCCATGCGAGGCCACGATGACAGCGGCGTCGTCGGGCGCGGGGTCGGCGGAGAGCCCGTCGGTCAGCTGCACATCCAGCCCGATCCCCGCGCCGAGCTCGACGAGGGCGTGCGCGGTCGGGGTGCGGCCGACAACGACCACGCGCGCGGCCGGAAGGTGCGGCTCGAGGAAGATCTCGATTGCGCCGCCGCTCAGGCACGGGTTCGCGACCTCCACCGCCCCCTCCTCTCTCGTGTGGGAGGGCTCCCCCGGTACGACACGCAACAGCAGCGGCTCTCCCGTCGACAGTGTCATGAGGCCGTACTCCCGAACGGATGCCTCGACGCAGTTGCCGCCGACGAAACCGTCGATGATCCCGTCGGGATGCACGATCGCGGTGTCGCCGGCCGATGCGCTCGTCGGGTGTTGCGCCCGCACCACGGTGGCGCGCACGAAGGACTCCCGGCGTCCGGTGAGTTCCTGCGCCCGTCGCGCGAGGGTCTCCCCCATGGCCGTCATCGTTAGATCGGAGGCGTCGGTCGACCCTGCATGGCGGCCCACACCCGGGCCGGGGTGCAGGGCATGTCCATGTGGGTCACGCCGAACGGGCGCAATGCGTCGACGACCGCGTTCACGATCGCCGGAGGCGAGCCGACGGTCGCGGACTCGCCGATGCCCTTGGCGCCGATGGGGTGATGGGGCGACGGCGTCACGGTGAAGCCGGTCTCCCAGTCCGGCACCTCGATCGCCGTAGGAACGAGGTAGTCCATGAACGATCCGCCGAGGCAGTTTCCCTCGTCGTCGAACTCGATGAGCTGCATCAGCGCCATCCCGACGCCGTCGGTCAGACCGCCGTGCACCTGGCCCTCGATGATCATCGGGTTGATGCGCGTGCCGCAGTCGTCCACCGCGACGAACCGCCGCACCTTCACGTGCCCGGTTCCCGGGTCGACGTCGACGACGCAGATGTAGGCGCCGAACGGGAAGGTGAGGTTGGGCGGGTCGTAGGTCACCTCGGCGTCGAGGTTTCCGTCGATGCCCTCGGGCAGCGCAACGGTGCCATGCGCGCCCATCGCGATCTCCGCCATGGTCTTGCCGACACTGGGATCGCCCTTCACGAACCAGCGGCCCTTCTCCCACTCGAGGTCCTCCGGCCTGGTCTCGAGCATCGCCGCCGCGATGAACTTAGCCTTCTCCCGCACCTTGCGGGCCACGAGTGCGACGGCGGCACCACTGACCGGCGTCGATCGGCTGCCGTAGGTCCCGAGGCCGAACGGGGTCTGGTCCGTGTCGCCGTGAACGACGTCGATGTCCTCCGGCGGGATGCCGATCTCCTCGGCGACGATCTGCGCGAAGGTCGTCTCGTGGCCCTGGCCCTGACTCTGCACCGAGATGCGGACTACGGCCTTGCCGGTCGGATGGATCCGCAGCTCGGCGCCGTCGGCCATGCCGAGGCCGACGATGTCCATGTGCTTGCGGGGCCCAGCTCCCACCGTCTCGGTGAAGAACGAGATCCCGATGCCCATGAGCTCACCCCTGGCGCGCTTCTCCGCCTGCTCGCGGCGGAGGTCGTCGTAGCCGGCCATCTCCATCGACAGCCGCATGGCCCGCTCGTAGTTGCCGGAGTCGTACTCCCACCCTGTCTTGTTCGTGTACGGGAATTGCTCGGGCTTGATGAAGTTCTTCAGCCGAAGCTCGGCCGGATCCATCTCAATCTTCTGGGCGAGCATGTCGACGAGCCGCTCGACGAGGTACACCGCCTCGGTCACACGGAACGAGCAGGCGTACGCCACCCCGCCGGGTGCCTTGTTCGTGTACACGCCCGTGACCTTGCAGTGAGCGGCCTGCAGGTCGTAGCTTCCTGTGAAGATGTGGAAGAAACCGGCCGGGTACTTCGTCGGCTGCGCCGTGGAGTTGAACGCTCCGTGGTCGGCGAGCACGTTGGTCCTCAGCGCGAGGATCTTGCCGTCCTTCGTCGCCGCGATCTCGCCCTGCATGATGTAGTCCCGCGCGAACGAGGTCGACATGAGGTTCTCGGATCGGTCCTCTACCCACTTCACTGGGCGGCCGGTGACGATCGAGCCGACCACGGCGAGGATGTATCCGGGGTAGATGCCGACCTTGTTGCCGAATCCGCCGCCGATGTCCGGCGATACGATCCGGATCTTGTGCTCCGGGATGCCGGAGACGATCGCGAACAGGGTGCGGTGGGCGTGCGGGGCCTGACTCGTCTCGTACAGGGTCAACGCGCCCTCGATCGGCTCGAAGTCGGCGACGGCGCCGCAGGTCTCCATTGGGGCCGGGTGGGAACGCGGATAGATGATCTCCTGCGAGACGACTACATCGGCCGAGGCGAAGACCGCGTCGGTCTCGGCCGCGTTTCCGGCCTCCCAGTCGAAGATGTGGTTGTCTGTTCGTCCCTCGAGCTCGTCCCGGACTACCGGCGCACCGGGATCCAACGCCGTGCGCACGTCGACGACCGGAGTCAGCACGTCGTAATCGACCTCGATCAGCTCGAGCGCATCCCGGGCGGCGTAGCGGTCTTCCGCGATGACGAACGCGACCTCCTGGCCCTGGAAGCGCACCTTGTCGGTGACGAGCACCGCCTGCACATCGGCGGAGAGGGTGGGGGCCCATGCGAGCTTCAGACCCAGCAGGTCCTGGCCGGTGATGACGGCAACGACCCCGGGGTGGGCGAGCGCAGCGGTCGTGTCGATCGAGACGAGCCGCGCGTGTGCGACCGGGGAGCGCAGGATCGCACCGTGCAGCATCCCGGGCAGCACGATGTCATCGACATAGTGCCCCTTGCCGCGGACGAAGCGTGGGTCCTCCTTGCGCTGGATGCGGCCGTAGCCGATCGGGCGGTCGGCATCCCCCGCCGCCGGGTTGGACGCGTGCTCCTCGATGATGGTCATGCGGTCACCTCTTCTTCAGCGCTCTGAACGGTGGTGGGGTGGTCCGCTGCCCACCGGACGGATCGGACGATGGTGGCGTAGCCGGTGCACCGACACATTTGCCCCGAGATCGCCTCGCGGATCTGGTCGTCGTCGGGATGCGGGTTGTTGTCGAGCAGGGCGCGAGCGGTGAGCATCATGCCGGGCGTGCAGAATCCGCACTGCAGTCCGTGCTCCTCCATGAACCCCTGCTGCACGGGGTCGAGCGTGGCTCCGGTGGCGAGGCCCTCAACCGTCGTGATCGCATGGCCGTCGGCCATCGCCGCGAGCACGGTGCACGACTTGACCGGCTGCCCGTCCATCAGCACGACGCACGTGCCGCAGTTCGAGGTGTCGCATCCCCAGTGCGTACCGGTGAGACGCAAAACGTCTCGGATGAAGTGCACGAGGAGAACCCTCGGCTCTGCCTCGCGAGTGATCTCCTCGCCGTTGACGGTCATGCTGATCTGCATTGACTTCAGCCTTCCTGTGCTTCAGCTGCCCGCGCGGCCGCGCGTCGCAGGACCCGGCGGGTCAGTTCGTCGGCGAGGTGCCGCTTATAGTCGATCGGCCCACGCTGGTCGGCGATCGGGTCGCAGGCGGCGGCGGAGAGCCGCGCGGCCTCGACGAAGAGGTCCTCGGACGGCCGCGTGCCCAGCAGGACCGCTTCCGCCTGGGGGATCGTCCCGTCGAGGCCGACCGCGGTCAGTCCGATTCCGACATCGGAGATCGTGCCGTCCTCGGCGAGTGAGATCGATGCGCCGGCGGCCACGACCGCCCAGTCGCCCGAGCGCCGCTCGACCTTCTCGTAGGCGCTCCCGGAGCGTGGACGGATGGGGATGCGAACCTCGCACAGCAGTTCGTTCTGGGCGACGGCGCTCTCGTAGGGACCTCGATGGAATTCCCCCATCGTGAGAGTGCGCTCGCCGCGGGGTCCACGGATGACCGCCTGCGCGCGGAGCACGTCGCAGACGGTCGACAGGTCTTCCGCCGGGTCGCCCTGGCAGAGCGACCCGCCGATTGTTCCGCGGTTGCGCACGGTCGGGTCCGCGATGACCCTTTCGGCATCGCCGATTATGGGGAAGAGGCGGGATATCTCCTCCGACTCGAGCAGGGCGGTGTGGCGGGTGAGCGCGCCGATGCGCAGGGTGTCGCCGTCGCGCAGGACGAAGTCGAGCTCGTAGAGGTCGTTGATGTCGACAAGCCACTCCGGCCTCGCCAGCCGTAGTTTCATCATCGGCAACAAGCTGTGCCCTCCTGCGACGACGCGGGCGTCAGGTCCATGGCGATCCAGCAGGGCAACGGCGTCGTCGACGGTGCTGGCGCGGACATAATCGAACTGAGCCGGAATCTGCACGGGTCACTCCTCCTCGAGTGTGTGCCCGGCCGATGTGAAGGGCACTGGATTGGGGCCATCCTGCTCCCCCTGATCCCGGGTGTCAATGAGTTGCGCGGGACGGCAGCCCGGCGAAGGAGGCGGACGAATCTTTCCCGGTGGGCACAATCGCGCAGCTACGCGGCCGCCTGCAGAGGACTCGGACCGGTGCCCGGAGGTGGACGCGGTAAACGAACGACTCACTCGAAGCGGAGACATCCACGTGTTGCAGCGGGCCGTTTTGGGCAGAAAAAAACCCCGGCTGACCGGGGCTTTTCTTGTGAGCGATACTGGGATCGAACCAGCGACCTCTTCCGTGTCAGGGAAGCGCGCTACCGCTGCGCCAATCGCTCATGCATACTTCGGTATTTTCTATTGTACTGCCGAGGTGGCGACGGGATTTGAACCCGTGTGGACGGCTTTGCAGGCCGCTGCCTCGCCTCTCGGCCACGCCACCATGTGTGGTTTCCCACGCCACGTGTAACTGCCACGTGAGACCATTTCGAGCGGATGACGAGATTCGAACTCGCGACCCTCACCTTGGCAAGGTGATGCGCTACCACTGCGCCACATCCGCACTGCTCGCATTTCTGCGTGCTTGGGAACTCTATCCGATGCGATGCGAATGGGCCAATCGTGTGCCGGCAGGGCGTGTCCTCGAAAGACGAGCTTCGGGTGTCCATGTCCTGTCGGCGCATGTGGCAGGATTATCGTGCAGGGCGATTGGCGCAGTTGGTAGCGCGCTTCCTTCACACGGAAGAGGTCATCGGTTCGAGTCCGGTATCGCCCACAGCAACGGCCCCTCGGTTACCCGGGGGGCTTCTTTAGTTCCCCGGGGTCATTCCATTCCCGCCAGTGACCCCGTTTTCGCAACCCCATGGTTATTCCCATGCTCGGCGGTTAGCGTCGAGATGAACCCGGTACGACCACAGCATCCGGGGTCTCCTTCGCACCACACAGTCACCCTGAAGAAATCGAAGAGAGGAACCACCATGTCAGGAAACAAAGCCGTTGCCTACAAGGGCCCAGGGAAAGTCGAGGTCATCGACATCGACTACCCCACATTCGAATTGAAGGACGGACCGGGGGTGAACCCCGCGAACGTGGGCAGGAAGGTGCCCCACGGCGTCATCGTGCGCACCATCGCCACCAACATCTGCGGCTCGGACCAGCACATGGTCCGTGGTCGCACGACAGCTCCCAGTGATCTGGTGCTCGGCCATGAGATCACGGGCGAGGTTGTCGAGTGCGGCCCCGGGGTCGAGTTCATCAAGGTCGGCGACATCGTCTCTGTCCCGTTCAACATCGCGTGCGGCCGGTGTCGCAACTGCAAGGAGCGCAAGACGGGCATCTGCCTCAACGTCAACCCCGACCGCCCCGGCAGCGCCTATGGCTACGTCGACATGGGCGGGTGGGTTGGTGGCCAGGCGGAGTACGTCCTCGTCCCGTACGCGGACTGGAACCTGCTGAAGTTCCCGGACCGGGACCAGGCCCTCGAGAAGATCATGGACCTCACGATGCTGTCCGACATCTTCCCCACCGGATTCCACGGAGCGGTCACCGCCGGAGTTGGGGTCGGCTCGACCGTCTACGTCGCCGGAGCCGGACCCGTCGGACTCGCCGCGGCAAGCGGCGCGATGCTGCTCGGCGCAGCTGCTGTCATCGTCGGCGACCTCAACGCCGATCGGCTCGCCCAGGCGCGCAGCTTCGGCTGCGAGACAATCGACCTCACCAAGGGCGACCTCGCCGATCAGATCGACCAGATCCTCGGCGTGCCGGAGGTTGACTGCGGCGTGGACGCGGTCGGGTTTGAGGCGAGGGGTCACGGCAAGGACTCCGGCGAGGCTCCCGCCACCGTGCTCAACTCGCTCATGGACGTCACGGCGGCAGGCGGAGCGCTCGGCATCCCCGGGCTCTACGTCACCGGTGACCCGGGAGGGGTCGACGAGGCCGCCAAGACGGGCTCGCTGTCCCTCAGCCTCGGCACCGGCTGGGCGAAGTCGCTGTCGTTCACCACCGGACAGTGCCCGGTGATGAAGTACAACCGCAGCCTCATGATGGCGATCCTGCACGACCGGGTCAGCATCGCGAAGAACGTCAACGCCAAGGCGATCACGCTCGACGAGGCCCCCCGCGGCTACGCCGAGTTCGACGCGGGTGCCGCGACGAAGTACGTGCTCAACCCGAACGGGTACCTCGACGGCAAGTAGAGGACGCAACGCCCAAGGAGGGCCGCCGGCCGAGCGGTCGGCGGTCCTCCTCGTCTGCGTGCCTCATTATTCAGGAGTTTCAGCCGGAGTTGCTGCCAGCCGGGCTTTCATTATTCAGGAGATTGAAGTCGGGCGGCCATCATCATTCAGGACAGCCTGGCGAGCACCACCGCGAACGCGGCGAGCTACTGGCACCACTGCCGCACGTGCGGGGCGGGATGCTCCCGCCCGGATGTGTCCGACCCAAATCTCCTGAATGATGAAAGGCCTGCGGCCCGCAGGGTCCTGAATAATGACAGCGGCGGGGCTGGCTAGACGTCGACGCGAGACGGCAGGCCGAAGCTCGTGACGACACCGGGCGAGTAGAGCACCGAGTCCGGGGCGCGGGAGCCGATCGAGGTGATGCCGGCCGCGGCAACGAGTCCGTCGCGCAGGGTGAGAATGTCGGCTTCGAACAGCGGCCACGGCTCGTGCTCGTTCGCCATTGCGACGGTGTCGTTGCCGCGCGTGACGAACAGGAGCCAGCGGGCGGTCAGGAATTCGGCGAGGGCGTCGCCATGGACGGCTCTCGTCGACGGGCGCACGGAGATCATCGTGGCGGCACGGCCGGGGGCTAACCGCTCCGAGCGGTACGCGAGCAGGTCGTCGGTGACCACCGAGGCGGCGCGTGCCCACTGGTAGGGAAGCCGGAAGAGCACGCGCGCGGTGATCACGGCGGCGAGCCGGGATGCCTCGAGCGAGCAGAAGACGACGCCGCGGCGGCCGGATGCGTCCACGCCGTACAGGCGCACGTTGACCTCGGTGAACGAGCCGAAGTAGGGAACGGGCGGCCCGCCGAGCACAGCGGAGTCCCGCATCTCGAACGGGATCAGGCCGACCCATGATGATCCATCGAAGACATCCGGCACGATCCCCCGCGGCAGCAGCGGCGCGATCTCGTGGGGGTCGACTCGCCAGTGCACGAAGACGAGGTCGCGCCAGAGCTGTCGGAGCACCGGACGCCCGGTGAGCGGCGGTGCGGTCGAAGTAATGGGATCCACGAGCTCACTGTACGTGCGGTGTGCCCTTAGGAACCTGCGAGGGCACTCGGCGCCGGTCGGCGCGCAACGCGGGAGACGACGAGCCAGCAGGCGAGCGACACGGCGCCGGCGTAGACGGTGACGATCAGCACGCTCGCGAACTGGCTCAGCAGCGCTTCGGGCTGACCTGTGAACACGATTCCGGTGCGGGTCGCGAAGGCGCCGATGAGGCCGACGCCGAGCCCTCCCCCTCCCAGCAGAATCGTGACAACGAGCCAGACGAAGTTGCCGGTGCGCCGGGCGGCCCAATATCCCACGAGCGAGCACAGCGCTCCGGCGACGATTCCGGTAAGAAGGGCGCCGACGGTGCTCAGGTTTCCGCTGCCAGGGGCGATCGCGACCAGTCCGCACAGCAGCCCGCCGACCGCCGCCGACGGCGTGGTTCTCGCGTGCTGGATGCGCTGGACCACAAGCCAGGCTGCCGCCGAGGCGACCGGCGTCAAAAGCGTGTTCGCGATGATCAGCCCGGTGATCTCGTCGATCGCCAACTCCATCCCAACGAGCCACAGGAGCCAGAGCGCCCAGACCCCCGCGAAGATGCCGAGCAGCACGCGTCCCGCGTTCCTCCCGCGCCGGCGCTCGACCCGGCTCCTCTCGAGGACAAGCACCGCGAGCCCGCCGCATCCGCCCGCCACGAGCACCGGCAGCGCCCCGGCAAGATCGACTGTCGCCAGTTCAGCGGCGAGCAACCCCTCCGCCGAGAACAAGGCGACGGCCACGGGCCCGTAGACGAGCACCGACCAGAGAGCCGCGTAGGCGAGGGTGCTGCGCGCACCGCGACCGAGGAGTCGGGCGGGCGTGGCGGCGAGGACCGCCGCGACACCGCCGAGCGCCGTGAGCGGTAGCACGAGCAGCGGGTCGATGTCGGGCCGAAGCATTCCCGCCAACGCCAGCCAGCCCAGCCAGCCGGCCACGGAGTGCATGGCGCCGGCCGCGAGCGAGCGGATGCCGGCAGATCCCTGCCAGGCGTCGGTGAGCGCGGTGATCGCCGGGCCGAGTCCGGCGATCGCGATCGTCGAGAACAGGGTGAGCGGGGATACCTCGATGATCACGTCGCCTCCAGTGACCCAGCGTAGGGGTGCGTTCCCGTTCCGGCAGCCCGGAATGCAGAAAGGGGTGCCGCCCGGACGGCGGCACCCCAGTGCTGTGCGGTGGTGCTACCTCGTTTCGGCGAGCACGTAACCCTCTTCGCCGTGGACCACGGTGTCGACGCCGGCGAGCTCGTCTTCGTTCTTGATACGGAATCCGATCGTCTTCTCGATCACGAGGCCGATGACGAAGGCCAGTGTGAAGGAGAAGGCCATCACCGAGAAGGCCGCGATCGCCTGCACCAGGAGCTGCGTTCCGTCGCCGCCCATGAAGAGGCCGGTTCCGTTGGCGAAGAAGCCCAGGTACAGCGTTCCGATGAGGCCACCGACGAGGTGGATGCCGACGACGTCGAGGGAGTCGTCGAAGCCGAGCTTGAACTTCAGGTCGATCGCGAGGGCACAGACGGCACCGGCGATGAAGCCGAGCAGGATCGCCCAGATCGGGTGGATCGAGGCGCAGGCCGGGGTGATCGCGACGAGTCCGGCGACGGCTCCGGATGCGGCGCCGACCGAGGTCGGCTTGCCGTCGCGGACCTTCTCGACGACGAGCCAGGCCAGCAGCGCGGCCGCGGGTGCGGCGATCGTGTTGAGGAAGGCGAGGGCGGCGGTACCGTCGGCGGCGAGCTCGGAGCCGGCGTTGAAGCCGAACCAGCCGAACCAGAGGAGCCCGGCACCGAGCAGAACGAACGGCGGGTTGTGAGGCACGTGGGCGCCCTTGGCGAAGCCGACGCGCTTGCCGAGGACCAGGGCAAGGGCGAGGGCCGCGGCTCCGGCGTTGATGTGCACTGCGGTTCCGCCGGCGAAGTCGATCGCGCCGACGCCGAATACCTCCTGCATGCCGTAGGTGATCCAGCCACCGTCGGTGAACGCGAGGGTCTCGGGGTCGAGAGTGAAGTTGAAGACCCAGCTTGCGACGGGGAAGTAGACGACGGTCGCCCAGATGCCGGCGAAGATCATCCACGCGCCGAACTTGGCCCGGTCGGCGATAGCGCCGGAGATGAGTGCGACTGTGATGATGGCGAAGGTCGCCTGGAAGGCCGCGAAAGCGATGGGCGGGAACGCCGCACCCTCCGGGGTCTCGAGGAGGCCGTTGAGGCCGAGGTTGGCCGTGTCGACGCCGAGGAACCCGTCGATGCCGAGGAAGCCCTCGGTTCCGCCGTTGGCGAAGGTGATCGCATAGCCGTAGAGGACCCAGAGGACTCCGATGAGGCCGAGGGCCCCGAAACTCATCATCATCATGCTGATGACGCTCTTTGCCTTGACGAGGCCGCCGTAGAAGAACGCCAGACCGGGCGTCATCAACAGCACAAGCGCCGCGCAGATAAGCAGGAAGGCGGTGTTGCCTTGATCCATCATGAACCTCTCTTAGGTATGCGAAGACTGAATGTCGGCCGGCCTCCCCGAGAGGGGCCGGAGCCGGCACCGAGCCAGCTCGGGTACGAACACAGTTTCTCGGGAGGAGGTTTCGTCAGTGGCCTCGCCGTGTTTCGGGCCTGTTACGCGCGCCGGTGGCGCGTTAACATCGTGTTTCGAGGCACCACGAAACGCCCCGGAGTCCGGGCGCGCGGGCCCGGCCCGACGAATTTCCGGGCTCAGTCCGACGACGCGAGCGCGATGAGGCGGCTCATCGCACGCAGGTACTTCTTGCGGTAGCCGCCGGCGAGCATGTCTTCGGCGAACACCTCGTCGAGCGGCAGGCCGGTGGCAAGGATGCGCACCTGGGCGTCGTAGAGCCGGTCCACGAACGCGACGAAGCGGAGGGCATCCGTCTGGCTAGTGAACTGGCGCACGTCGCGGAAGGCGACCGCGGCAAGGCCCTCTACGAGAGTCACGTAGCGGGACGGGTGCACGGTCGCGAGGTGCGCGACGACCTCTTCGAAGTCGTCGATCGTCGTGGTGCCGGCGACGGCGCCGATCGCGTCCTCGATCTCGTTGTCGGCGACGGTGCCTGCGTGCCCGGAGACCGTGCGACGGCGGTAGTCGAGGCCGTCGATCCTGATGGTCCTGAACTTCGCGGCGAGGGCATCGATCTCGCGCAGGAAGTCGGCCGCGGCAAACCGCCCCTCACCGAGTGCGTTGGGCGGGGTGTTCGAGGTCGCCGCGATGCGCGTGCCGCTGTGCACCAGCTCGGAGAGCAGACGGGACATCAGGCGGGTGTCGCCCGGGTCGTCGAGCTCGAACTCGTCGATGCAGACGAGGGATGCCCCGCGCAGCAGGTGAATCGTCTCGGCATAGCCGAGCGCGCCGACGAGTGCGGTGTACTCGATAAAGGTTCCGAAGTATTTGCGCCCGGGCGCGCGGTGCCAGAGCGCCGCGAGCAGGTGGGTCTTCCCGACGCCGAAGCCGCCGTCGAAGTAGATGCCGGGGAGCGCCGCCGGAGTACGCCGACGCCGGAAGAAGCCGCCGCTCGGCCCCGCGGTCCACACTGAGGAGAACACATCGACCGCCTCGACCGCCTCAGTCTGAGATACATAGTCCGGGTCGGGGCGGTACGAGTCGATCGTGGCGTTCACAAACTGGCGGGGCGGCACCAGGTGGGCGACGATCTGGGCTCCGCTAATCGTGGGGCGTCGGTCGACGAGCCTGTTCACAACGCGCACCGGGTCAGCGGACAATGTCTTACAGCCTCACCTTGGTTGCGAATGGTCAATCTCGTGGTCGCACCAGCTTAACCTTGGAGTAGCCGGCCATGTGCCGCCGAGTCCGCGTCAACAGGAGGTCCAGATGGCCATCGAGGTAGATTCATCCACGGAATTCATCGGCTACGCCCACCCCGAGCGGCTCGTCTCGACCGGTTGGCTCCAGGAGCACCTCTCCTCCCCCGGGCTCGTGGTGGTCGAATCCGATGAGGACGTGCTGCTGTACGAGACCGGCCACATTCGCGGAGCGGTCAAGATCGACTGGCACACCGACCTCAACGACCCGGTCGAGCGGGACTACATCGACGGCGCCGCCTTCGCGAAGCTCCTCGGGTCTCGCGGAATCACCCGCGACACGACCGTCGTCATCTACGGCGACAAGAACAACTGGTGGGCCGCCTACGCCCTCTGGGTGTTCACCCTCTTCGGCCACGCCGACGTGCGCCTGCTCGACGGAGGCCGGGCGAAGTGGGAGGCCGAGGGCCGCGATTACACGACAGAGCGGCCTCGACCGGCCGCGGTCGACTACCCCGTCGTCGAGCGCGACGACAGTTCGATCCGGGCCTACAAGGACGACGTGCTCGCGCACCTCGGCGAGCCCCTCATCGACGTGCGCTCGCCCGAGGAGTTCAGCGGCGAGCGCACGACCGCCCCGGCCTACCCCGATGAGGGTGCCCTGCGGGCGGGGCACATCCCCAGCGCGCACAACGTGCCGTGGGGCAGGGCGGCCGCGGATGACGGTACCTTCCGGCGCACGTCGGAGCTCGACGCGCTCTACCGCGGCGAGGCCGGGCTCAGCGACGGCGACCGGGTCATCGCCTACTGCCGGATCGGCGAGCGGTCGGCGCACACCTGGTTCGTGCTCACCCACCTGCTCGGGTTCGAGAACGTGCGCAACTATGACGGCTCCTGGACGGAGTGGGGCAGCGCCGTGCGGGTGCCGATCGTTCGTGGCAGCGAGCCGGGCGAGGTTCCCCCGCGCAAGGGATAATGGACCGGATGACCGAACTACCGCAGTCCCTCGCCCAGATCCGCGACGACTTCCTCGAGCTCGACCAGTCCGACCGGCTGGTGCTGCTGCTCGAGTTCGCCAACGAGCTGCCGGAGCTGCCCGCCCAGTTCGCCGACCACCCGGACCTTCTGGAGCGCGTCGAGGAGTGCCAGGCACCCGTGTTCATCTTCGTCGAGGTCGGCGACGACGGGACGGTGCACCTGCACGCGACCGCGCCGAAGGAGGCGCCGACAACGCGCGGGTTCGCGTCGATCCTCGTGCAGGGGCTCTCCGGCCTCAGTGCCGACGAGGTCCTCGACGTTCCGGACGACTTTCCGCAGACCATCGGGTTGACGGATGCCGTGAGCCCGCTCCGGATGCGCGGGATGAACGCGCTGCTCTCCCGCTCTAAGCGACAGATTCGCGCGAAAATCGCGGCGTGATCCTCACCAGCGTGGTCCCCTCCGACGCGGACGCGGAACGAATCGACCTCGATGATGACGGCGCGCTGCAGGCTCTCGCCGCGCTCTACGCCCCACCCCGGGCCGAGTGGCTGCGACTCAACCTCGTTTCCAGCGTGAACGGGAGTGCCGCCGGAGGCGATGGTACGTCCGACTCACTCACGAACAGGGCCGACCGATCAATCCTCAGGGCCATCCGCTCTCTCGCCGACGTCGTGCTCGTCGGGGCCGCGAGCGTCAGGGCGGAGGGCTACCACGTGCCGAGGAGCTCGCGCCTCGCCGTCCTCACCGGCACCGGTGACCTCGACGGTCACAAGGTGAGGAGGGACATCGAACCAGGCCGGCTGCTCGTGATCTGCCCCGCTGGCGCCGTGGCTCGGGTCGACGCCTCGCTCGACGGCGCCGCCGCCGAGATCATCGTGGTCGACGACGTCGGTGGTCGCATCGCCCCCGCCGACGTCGTCGCGCGGCTGCGCGGCCGCGGGCTCGCCCACATCGTGTGCGAGGGCGGCCCGAGCCTCGCCGGGCAGCTCCTCGACGCCGGAATCGTCGATGAGCTCTGCCTCTCGACCGGGCCGGTCATCACGACGGCCCAGCTGCCGCTCTTCGGCAGTACCGGTGTTGCCGAGCGGCGGCTCGAACTCAGCCAGCTTCTGGTGGACGATCGGAGCGGCCTGTATGCGAGGTGGCTGGTCCCCCGCCCAGCGGCAGTGTAGCCAGCCACTGGCCGATCTGGGCCGTGAATTGCACCGGATCATAGTTCCACAGGCGCGCATGCCGCGCTCCACGCCACAGGTGGAACGTCACGATGTCGGGCCGCGCTGACGCGAGCGCCCGTGACGCGGTCGGCGGCACATATCCGTCGTCGTCGCTGTGCATCAGAAGGACCGGCACGGTCAACTCGTCGCTGCGCAGCACGAAGTCCAGCATCCGGAAGTCGATCGCGGTCCGCAGCCCGGTGATCCGATGGGCGCGCCGACTGCCGAGGAGGCTGATCGCCGCGCGCTGCACGAGCCGCGGAACGCGCAACACTCTGGCCTGGAAGAGCAGGGTTGGTGCCCAGTCGACGACGGGCGACTCGAGCACGATCCCGCGGACGAGGGTCGCCAGCTCCGAGTTCGCCGCTGCCTGCAATACCGCGGCGCCCCCCATCGAGAACCCCACGAGGACGACGTCGGTCGCGCCCCGCTCGTCGTGGGCGTAGCGGATGCCCGCCTCCACATCGAGCCACTCGGTCGCGCCGAGGGCGTAGCGGCGGTCGTCGCTCGGGGGAGCGTCCCCGTCGTTGCGCCAGGAGACGAGCAGACAGTTGTACCCGGCCTCACGGAACACGCCGACGCAGCGCAGCGTCTCCGAGCGGGTCACCCCGCGCCCGTGCACGAGCACCGCCCACTTCCCCGTCGCGGTGCCGTGTTCGTCCCGATCGGCGAGGATGACCCAGGCCGGCGCCGGGCCGAGGGTCGTCACGAGGCTCACGCTCTCGTGGTCGACGCCCAGGTCTCGCGGGGTCAGGAAGAACCACCCGCTGAACCGGCCCCTCGTATCGGGCAGTAGTTCGCCGAAGTCCACGCCGAGCAGCTCACGGGTTACGGTTCCGTCGGTCTCCGCCGTGACCTCGCCGAGCCGCGCATGCCCGGAGTCGCGAGAGAACCAGAGGCCGTATCGGCCCGGCGTCGCCGAGTCGGCGGTGCGGCCGAGGGTCACCGTGTGTGCGTGCCTGTCCACGTCAAGGATCGGCACGTCATCGGGGCGGCTTCTCGGCGGCGTCACAACGAGCTGAGCCACGCGCAGCGTCATGAGCGCCGTGATGGCGCCGCCCATCGCGGCGAGCGACGACACCGAGAAGATCACGATGCTCCACCACGGGGGCCGGTGGTCGGCGTGCCTTCCGGAATCTGCCACGGACAAACTCTAATCTTCACTCGTGCCCGAAACTGTCTCCGGAGCCTCGGCCCCACCCGCGTTCGCCTCGGCGCTCGAGTCGATCCGCCGGTCGGCGCCCCGAAAAGAGCTGGCGATCAGCGAGATCACGGCACCATCGGGAGTCGCCCCGTTTACCGTCGCGTTCGCCGCCGACGTCACCCCGGCACGCCACGAGGGCGACTCGGAGCCCGGCACCGGGCGGTTCATCCTGCTGCACGACCCCGAGGGCCAGCAGGGCTGGGACGGGAAGTTTCGTATCGTCTGCTTCGCGCAGGCGCCGCTCGAAACCGACATCGGCGTCGACCCGTTCCTCGCGGACGTCGCCTGGTCCTGGCTTGTCGACGCGCTCGCTGCCCGCGGGGCCCGCTACCACTCGCTTTCCGGCACCGCCACGAAGATCCTGTCGACCGGGTACGGCGAGCTCGCCGAGCAGGGAGATGGGGCACAGATTGAATTGCGCGCCTCGTGGACACCGCAGGGAACCGACATCGCCGCTCATGTGGAAGGCTGGGGGGAGCTATTGTGCATGTTGGCGGGCCTTCCGCCGACCATTGAAGGAGTGACCATGTTGTCGTCACGTCGAGCAGGGCGTGAGTAACGCCGCTCAGGACACACCGCCTTCCCCGGCCGAGGAAGACGTGGCCGATCCGCATGCGCTCATGAGCGTGATTGACACTCGCGAGGAGTACCTGGCCGCCGTCGAGACGATCGCCGCCGGTCACGGGCCCATCGCCATCGACGCGGAGCGGGCATCCGGATTCCGCTACTCTCAGCGGGCCTACCTCATTCAGGTGTTCCGGCGCGACGCCGGGATCTTCCTCTTCGATCCTCCGGCGATCGGCTCCTTCGAGGAGCTCAACGCCGCGATCCGTGACGACGAGTGGGTGCTGCACGCCGCCAGCCAGGACCTCGCCTGCCTGCGCGAGGTCGGCCTCGACCCGACCGTGATCTTCGACACCGAACTGGGCGCGCGACTCGCCGGACTGCCGCGGGTCGGACTCGGAACCGTCGTGGAAAGTCTGCTCGGCATCCACCTCGCCAAGGAGCACTCGGCGGCCGACTGGTCGACCAGGCCCCTCCCCCAGTCGTGGCTCGTCTACGCCGCCCTCGACGTGGAACTGCTCGTCGACCTGCGCGACGCCATGGGGCGGGTGCTGACAGAGCAACGCAAGACGGGAATCGCGGAGCAGGAGTTCGCCGCGGTGCTCACCCGTGAGGTGAAGCCCATGAAGACGGATGTCTGGCGGCGGCTCACCGGGCTCAGCACCGTGCGCGGCGCGCGCAACCTCGCCGTCGCCCGGGAGCTCTGGCTTGCGCGTGACGCCTTCGCGCGCGAGATCGACACCTCGCCGGGGCGGCTCGTGCCGGATTCCTCCCTCGTCGCCGCGGCCCGCACCCTGCCGGACTCCAAGCGTGACCTCGCCGCTCTGCGCGAGTTCAACGGACGGGCGAGCCGCTCCGAACTCGGCCGGTGGTGGGAGGCGATCGAGGCAGGCAAGGCGTCCACCGACCTGCCGCCTCTCCACGTTGCCAGCGACGCCGTGCCGGCCGCCCGGGTGTGGTCGGATCGCAATCCCCCGGCCGACAAGCGCCTGAAGATATCCAAGGCCGCGATCGCCGAGGTGTCGGTGCTGCTCGACGTCCCCGTCGAGAATCTGCTCCTGCCCGAGGCTCTGCGCCGACTCGCGTGGTCGCCGCCCGCTCCGCTCGAGCTCGCCGCGCTGCAGGAGGCCATGCGCGAACTCGGTGTACGGCAGTGGCAGATTGACGCAACTGCACAGGTAATCCTCAATGCCTTTGTGGATGCTGTCCAAATCAGCGTCGAACCGGAGCACGGCGAGTCGTAGGAACAGTCAAAGGATTCCTCTGCCCATTTCGCCCCGCCTACGCTCGTAGACATCCGTACCTGAGTTGGAGGCATTGTGGCCGAGAGAGCTGAAGTCGTGTTTGTCGACGGGGTGCGAACCCCGTTCGGTCGAGCTGGCGAAAAGGGAATGTACTGGCAGACGAGGGCCGACGACCTCGTCGTCAAGGCCATCATCGGGCTGCTCGAGCGCAACCCGAACGTTCCGAAAGACCGGATCGACGAGGTCGCGATCGCTGCGACCACCCAAACCGGCGACCAGGGCCTCACCCTCGGCCGCACGGCATCCATCCTCGCGGGCCTGCCCCGCTCGGTGCCCGGCTACGCCATCGACCGTATGTGCGCCGGCGCCATGACTGCCGTGACCGCGACCGCCGGCGGCATCGCCTTCGGCGCCTATGACCTCGTCATTGCCGGTGGAGTCGAGCACATGGGCCGGCACCCGATGGGCTCTGGCGTCGACCCGAACCCGCGGTTCCAGTCGGAGAAGCTCGTGAATGCCGAGGCGCTCAACATGGGCAATACGGCCGAGCGCATCCACGACCGCTTCCCCCACCTGACGAAGGAGCGCGCCGACCGGTTCGCCCTTGGGAGCCAGCAGAAGACCGCCAAGGCATACTCCGACGGAAAAATCCAGCCTGACCTCATCCCCGTCGCGACCCGTAGCGCGAGCGGCTGGGGGCTGGCCACGGTCGACGAGGCACCGCGCCCCGAGACGACGCTCGAGGGGCTCGCCGCCCTGCGCACGCCGTTCCGCCCGCACGGACGCGTGACGGCCGGCAACTCGTCCGGTCTCAACGACGGAGCGACCGCGAGCCTGCTCTCGAGTGCCGACGCGGCGAAGGAACTCGGCCTGACCCCGAAGATGCGGCTCGTGAGCTTCGCCTTCGCCGGTGTCGAGCCCGAGATCATGGGCATCGGACCGGTCCCCTCGACCGAGAAGGCCCTCCGCAAGGCGGGACTCACGATCGACGACATCGGACTGTTCGAACTCAATGAGGCATTCGCGATTCAGGTGCTGTCGCTACTCGACCACTTCGGCATCGACGATGAGGACCCCCGGGTCAACCAGTGGGGCGGTGCGATCGCCGTCGGGCACCCGCTCGCGTCGTCTGGCGTGCGGCTGATGATTCAGCTCGCGGCACAGTTCGCCGAGCACCCCGAGGTGCGCTACGGGCTCACCGCCATGTGCATCGGCCTCGGCCAGGGTGGATCCGTCATCTGGGAGAACCCGCATTACACCGGCAAGCGCAACGCACGGAAGGCAAAGTAGATGACCATCGCCACCGCATACGGAGACCTCACCGCCCTGTCCGGCGACGAGGTCGTCACGCACTCCTATGTGCGCGACGTTCAGCTCGCCAGCGGCGCCACCATCGCTCTTGTCACACTGGACAACGACCGCGACCACACGAGGCCGAGCACGCTCGGCCCCGTGACGCTCATGGAGCTCGGGTCCGTGCTCGATACCCAGCGGCGTCGCGCCGCGAACGGCGAGATCGCCGGCCTCGCCATTACCGGCAAGCCGTTCATTCTCGCCGCAGGCGCCGACCTCAGCAAGGTCAGCGAGATCCCGAGCACGGCGGTCGCCAAGCAGCTCGCACAGCTCGGCCACGAGGTACTCGGCAAGCTCG
This sequence comes from Marisediminicola sp. UYEF4, assembly GCF_040546025.1. Taxonomy (NCBI): domain Bacteria; kingdom Bacillati; phylum Actinomycetota; class Actinomycetes; order Micrococcales; family Microbacteriaceae; genus Marisediminicola; species Marisediminicola sp. UYEF4. The sequence continues at coordinate 228,665 of NZ_JBEPNA010000002.1, forward strand.
ACGATCTCGGCGTACCCACATTCGTCTTCATCAACGGGCTCGCGCTCGGCGGCGGCCTCGAGGTCGCGCTCAACGCGAATTACCGCACGATCGACCGCGGGGTCCCCGCCGTCGCCCTCCCCGAGGTGTTCCTCGGCATCATCCCCGGCTGGGGAGGAGCATGGATCCTGCCGAATCTCATCGGCATTGAGAACGCCCTCAAGGTCATCATCGAGAACCCTCTCAAGAACAACCGCATGCTCAAGGGCCAGGAGGCCTTCGATCTCGGCATCGCCGACGCGATCTTCGACTCGGCGAACTTCCTTGAGGACTCCCTGAGATTCGCGGATGGCGTGATCTCGGGCACGGTCGTCGTGAAGCGCCCGAACGTGCCCGGCAAGCTCGAACGCGCCGTCAAGTGGGACGCCGCGGTCGGCATTGCCCGCAAGATGCTGGAGAGCCGTATCGGCACGGTCGCCCAGTCGCCGTACACGGCGCTCGACCTCATCAAGGCCGCCAAGAACACCGACAGGGCCACCGGCTTCGCCGCCGAGGATGAGGCGTTGGCCGCGCTGATCTCCGGCGATCAGTTCCGGGCGAGCATCTATGCCTTCAATCTCGTGCAGAAGCGCGCGAAGCGGCCGGCAGGTGCCCCCGACAAGGCGCTCGCGAAGCCGGTCACCAAGGTCGGCGTAATCGGCGCCGGACTGATGGCCAGCCAGTTCGCGCTGCTGTTCGTGCGCCGGCTCAAGGTGCCCGTGGTCATCACCGACCTCGACCAGGCCCGCGTGGACAAGGGTGTCGACTACATTCGCGGTGAGATCGACGCCCTTGAGAGCAAGGGCAAGATCAACCGTGACGAGTCGAACCGGCTCAAGGCACTCGTGACCGGCACCACCGACAAGGCCGACTTCGCCGACGCCGACTGGGTCATCGAGGCCGTTTTCGAGGAGCTCGGCGTCAAGCAGGACGTGTTCGCGGAGATCGAGAAGCACGTGTCCGACACGGCGGTGCTCGCCACGAATACCTCGTCGCTGTCGGTCGAGCAGATCGGCGCGAAGCTCGCCCACCCGGAACGCCTCGTCGGCTTCCACTTCTTCAACCCCGTGGCGGTCATGCCGCTCGTCGAGGTCGTCCGGGCCCCGTCGACGGACGACACGACCCTCAGCACGGCGATGGTCACCGCCGCGAAGCTCTACAAGAACGCCGTCATCACCACCGACACCCCCGGTTTCGTCGTCAACCGCATCCTCGCCAAGCTCCTCGGCGAGGCAATGCACGCGGTCGACACTGGTACGCACTTCGAGGTCGTGGACACGGCGATCGCGCCGTTCGGCTTGCCAATGACGCCGTTCGAGCTCCTCGAGCTCGTCGGGCTCAAGGTCGGCGCGCACGTGCTCGACACCCACCACGCCGCATTCCCCGACCGGTTCTTCGAGAGTACGAACCTGCACGCCCTCGCCGAGCACGGGCAGATCTTCGAGCGCGACGGCAAGGGCAAGATCAAGGGCTTCGACAAGAAGGCTGTCTCGATCGTGAAGGGCGGGAAGTCGCCGATGACGGGCGAGGAGATCCTCCGCCGGGTCGAGGACGGCCTCGCCGATGAGATCCACCGGATGCTCGAGGACGGTGTTGTCGAGGCGCCGGAGGACATCGACCTCTGCCTCATTCTCGGAGCAGGCTGGCCGTTCCAGATGGGCGGCGCGACCCCGTACCTCGACCGCGTCGGCGCGTCGGAACGTGTCTTCGGCGGCACCTTCCACACGCCGCCGATCCGTGGCATGGAGTAGCCCGGAAACTCAGAAGAGCCCCGCCCACCCCGCCGTCAGGCGGGGTGGGCGGGGCTCTTCTCGCGTTGTCCACACCAGCGCCGCAGCGCGACGAGGTACTGCTCAGTCGTTGTGCAGCGAGGACGGGTTCAGTCGCCTGGCATCCTCGGCGTCCTCCGGCAGCGGCCGGGCGACGGGGATCTTGCTCCCGAGCACCTGCGCGACGACATCGCGCGCGATCTTCTGCGGGGTCAGGCCGAACTGTTCGAGGATCTGGGAGCGCGAGGCGTGATCGATGAACTGGTCGGGTAGGCCGAGCTCGGTCACCGCCGTGTCGACGCCGGCCGCGCGCAGGTCCTGGCGGATACGGGTGCCGACGCCTCCGACCCGGATGCCATCCTCGATCGAGATGACGATGCGGTGCTCTGCGGCGAGGGCGATGATGCTCTTCGGAACCGGAACCACCCAGCGCGGATCGACGACGGTGGCACCGATACCCTGCGCGGCGAGGCGTTCGGCGACCTGAAGCCCCAGGCCGGCCATCGGGCCGACAGTGACGATCAGCACATCCTTGTGGGGCGCATCGCGAAGCACGTCGACGCCATCGTCGAGGCGCCGGACCGCGTCGAACTCGGTGCCGACGTCGCCCTTGGAGAACCGCACGACGGTGGGACCGTCGCTCACGGCGACGGCCTCGCCGAGCTCTTCGCGCAGACGTGCCGCGTCCCGCGGGGCGCTCAGGCGAATACCGGGGATCACCTGCAGGATCGCGAGGTCCCACATGCCGTGGTGGCTGGGACCGTCGGGACCTGTGACGCCCGCCCGGTCGAGCACGAACGTGACTCCGGCCTTGTGCAGGGCGACATCCATGAGCACCTGGTCGAACGCGCGGTTGATGAACGTCGCGTAGAGGGCGACAACGGGGTGCAGCCCGCCGAAGGCCATCCCGGCCGCCGAGGTCACCGCGTGCTGTTCGGCGATGCCGACATCGAGCACGCGGTCCGGGTACTTCTGGGCGAACTTGTGCAGGCCGGTCGGTCGCAGCATGGCGGCCGTAATCCCCACGATCGTGTCGTCTTTGTCGGCGAGCCTCACGATCTCGTCCGAGAAGACGGAGGTCCAGGATGCCTTCCCGGGGGCGCCGATCGGCTCGCCCGTCTCCGGGTCGATCTGGCCGACAGCGTGGAACTGGTCGGCGTCGTCCTGGCGTGCGGGCTGGTAGCCGTGCCCCTTCTGGGTGATGGCATGCACGATCACCGGCCCGTCATAGTTCTTCGCCTGCTCGAGAGCCTCCCGCAGCGCGGCGATGTCGTGGCCGTGAATCGGCCCGATGTACTTGATGTCGAGGTTGGAGTACAGCGCCTCGTTGTTGCTGAATCGCGAGAGGAAGCCGTGAAGCCCTCCGCGCATGCCGCGGTAGAGCGCTTGCCCGGGCGCGCCGAACCGGTCGAACAGACTGCGGCTCGAGAGGTACAGGCTGCGGTACGACCGCCTGGTGCGCACGGTGTTCAGGAACCGGGCCATTCCGCCGATGGTGGGCGCGTACGAGCGGCCGTTGTCGTTGACGACGATCACGAGGTTGCGCTTGTTGTCGTCGCTGATGTTGTTGAGCGCCTCCCACGTCATCCCGCCGGTGAGGGCGCCATCCCCGACGATCGCGACCACGTGCCGGTCGTTCTGCCCCGTCATCGTGAACGAGCGGGAAATCCCGTCCGCCCACGACAGAGAGCTCGATGCGTGAGAGCTCTCCACAACGTCGTGCACCGATTCGGAGCGCTGCGGGTACCCGGCGAGCCCCCCACGCTCACGCAGCCGGCTGAAGTCCTGCCGGCCCGTGAGCAGCTTGTGCACGTACGACTGGTGCCCGGTGTCGAAGACGATCGGGTCCTTCGGCGACTCGAATACCCGGTGGATCGCTATCGTCAGCTCGACGACACCGAGGTTCGGGCCGAGGTGACCGCCCGTCTTCGACACCTCCCCGACTAGGAAAGTTCGGATCTCGGCGGCGAGCTCGACGAGCTGCTCCGGCGATAGCGAATCGAGGTCGCGAGGACCGCGGATTTTCTCGAGGATCGTCATGGCGTCGAGTCTACTTCCGGCTTGCTCGGAGCTTTCAGGACACGAGGGACCGCAGCACGTACTGCAGGATCCCGCCGTTGCGGTAGTAATCGGCCTCACCGGGTGTGTCGATGCGGACGATCGCGTCGAACTCGACCGTCTTCTTTCCCGCCGGAGACTGCGCGCTCGGCTCGGCGACGACGCGCACGGTGCGCGGCGTCGTGCCGTTGTTGAGCTCGGCGATGCCCGTGATGCTGATCGTCTCCGTGCCGTCGAGCCCGAGCGATGCCCAGGTCTCTCCGGCCGGGAACTGCAGCGGCACGACCCCCATCCCGATGAGGTTGGAGCGGTGGATCCGCTCGAAACTCTCGGTGATGACGGCCTTGACTCCGAGGAGGCTCGTGCCTTTCGCCGCCCAGTCACGCGACGATCCGGAACCGTACTCCTTGCCGCCCAGGATGACGAGGGGGATCTCGGCCGCCTGATAGTTCGCCGAGGCGTCGTAGATGAAGGCCTGAGGGGCGTCGGGCTGCGTGAAGTCGCGCGTGTAGCCGCCCTCGACGCCATCGAGCAGCTGGTTCTTGAGGCGGATGTTCGCGAAGGTGCCGCGGATCATCACCTCGTGGTTGCCGCGCCGGGAGCCGTAGGAGTTGTAGTCCGCCCGGTCGACGCCGTGCTCGTTGAGGTAGTGCCCGGCCGGGCTGTCCGCCTTGATGCTGCCGGCGGGGCTGATGTGGTCGGTGGTGACCGAGTCGCCGAGCTTCGCGAGCACGCGTGCGCCGCTGATGTCGGCGACCGGGGTCGTTTCGATCGTCATACCGTCGAAGTACGGGGGCTTGCGCACGTAGGTGGACTTCTCGTCCCACTCGAACGTCGGGCCGGTCGGGGTCGGCAGCGAACGCCAACGCTCGTCGCCGTCGAAGACGCCCGCGTACTCGTGCGTGAACATGTCGGTGTCGATCGCGGAGTCGATCGTCTGCTGCACCTCGGCGGCGTCGGGCCAGATGTCCTTGAGGAAGACCTCGGTGCCGTCGGTCGCGGTGCCGAGGGAATCGGTCACGAAGTCGAAGTTCATCGACCCGGCGAGGGCGTAGGCGATGACAAGCGGCGGGCTCGCCAGGTAGTTCATCTTCACGTCGGGGTTGATGCGGCCCTCGAAGTTGCGGTTTCCGGAGAGCACCGCGGTGACCGCGAGGTCGTTGTCGTTGACCGCGGCGGAGATCTCGTCGAGCAGCGGGCCGGAGTTTCCGATGCAGGTCGTGCAGCCGTAGCCGACGGTGAAGAAGCCGAGGTCCTCGAGGTAGCTGGTCAGGCCGGCCTTCTCGTAGTAGTCGGTGACGACCTTGGACCCGGGCGCGAGCGTGGTCTTTACCCACGGCTTGACCTTGAGGCCCTTCATGCTGGCGTTGCGGGCCAGGAGACCTGCCGCGAGCATGACGGAGGGGTTGGACGTGTTCGTGCACGACGTGATCGCGGCGATCGCGACGGCGCCGTGGTCGAGGGTGAACCCCGTGCCGTCCTCGAGGGTGACGCGGGTGGGGGTCGACGCCGTCGACGGGGCATGGCTCGAGTGGTGGTTCTGGGCCGGGGCGTGCGCGGACGACTCGTCCTGTGGGGTGAACCCGATCGGATCGGATGCCGGGAAGGTGCCTTCGATCGCCGCATCGACCTGCGAGCGGGTGACTCCGGCGTAGTCGTTGAGGTCGATCTCGAACTGGTCCTTCGCGCGGCTGAGCTCGACGCGGTCCTGCGGGCGTTTCGGTCCGGCGATGGACGGCACGACGGTCGACAGGTCGAGCTCGATGTACTCGCTGTAGGTCGCCTCTGTGGAGGGGTCGTGCCAGAGCTTCTGCAGCTTGGCGTACGCCTCGACGAGGCGCACCTGCTCCTCGTCGCGGCCGGTGAGGCGCAGGTAGTCGAGGGTGACGTCGTCGATCGGGAACATTGCGGCGGTGGAGCCGAACTCGGGGCTCATGTTTCCGATGGTGGCGCGGTTGGCGAGGGGCACCGAGGCAACGCCGGGTCCGTAGAACTCGACGAACTTGCCGACGACACCGTGCCACCGCAGCATCTGGGTGATGGTGAGAACGACATCGGTCGCGGTGACCCCCGCGGGGATCTGTCCGGCCAGCTTGAAGCCGACGACCTTCGGGATGAGCATCGAGACGGGCTGGCCGAGCATGGCCGCCTCCGCCTCGATGCCGCCGACACCCCAGCCGAGCACGCCGAGCCCGTTCACCATGGTGGTGTGCGAGTCGGTGCCGACGCAGGTGTCGGGGTAGGCCTGCAGCACGCCGTTCACGGTGCGCGTGTAGGTCACCCTCGCGAGGTACTCGATGTTGACCTGGTGCACGATTCCGGTTCCCGGCGGCACGACCTTGAAGTCGTCGAAGGCGGTCTGGCCCCAGCGGAGGAACTGGTAGCGCTCCCCGTTGCGCTGGTACTCGATCTCGACGTTGCGCTCGAGGGCGTCGGCGGTGCCGAACAGGTCGGCGATGACCGAGTGGTCGATGACCAGCTCGGCGGGCGCCAGCGGGTTGATCTTGGTGGGGTCGCCACCCAGTTCGGCGACAGCCTCGCGCATGGTCGCGAGGTCGACGATGCACGGAACACCGGTGAAGTCCTGCATCACCACGCGGGCGGGGGTGAACTGGATCTCGGTGTCGGGCTCGGCGGTGGGAACCCAGCTGCCGAGGGCCTCGATCTGCGCGCGGGTCACGTTGGCGCCGTCCTCGGTGCGGAGGAGGTTCTCGAGCAGCACCTTCAGGCTGAACGGGAGCTTCTCGGATCCGGCGACGCTGTCGAGCCGGAACACCTCGTACTCGGTCGCACCGACGGTGAGTGTGTCCTTCGAACCGAAGCTGTTGATTGCGGACATGTCGAGTCTCCCTTGCTGACGTCTGCCAATCCTGACCGCCGACCTGCGGGCGTGCCACCAAGGCAAGCCTAAGTGTCGCGGGTGTTCGCCCACACGGGGCGGGCCATCGAAAGTATCTCGACGTCAAGATAAATCATTATAGGCACAGGCGAGCTGTCGGCTGTCGCTATGCGGCGGCGTTTTCCCGCCGGTACACGCTTCGCACCAGCATCCAGGTGACCCAGAGCATGACCGCGTAGAGCGGTACGCCGAGCACGAGCTTGACGGTGCCGAGCAGCTCGACTTCGCCAGCGAGGTAGAGGGGCAGCTCGGCGACGAGCCGCAGCAGGAAGAGACCGCACCAGAGCACAGTCGCGAGCGTCAGCACGCGCAACTTCGCCGGACTGTGCCGCCACTCGAGGCCATCGTTGCTGAGAACGCCGACGATGAGTCCGATGAGGGGGTGTCGCGAGAGGATGCTCACGACCAGTACGAGCAGTGAGACCGCGTTGATGATGAGCCCCGGAACGAAGTTGTCCTCCGGCTTGCCGGTGAACAGTGCGAGACCGGCCGAGATGGCGACGCCGCCGACGCCGGCGACGGCCTGATTGACGGACGAGCGGGTGATGAGCCTCACCAGCACGAACCCGATCGCGATCGCGACGGGGACGAGAACCGAGGCGGCGAGGTTCTCGGTGGCGGCGTAGATCACCAGGAAGCCGAGCGCAGGGAGAATCGCCTCGACGATTCCCCGCACGCCCCCGACGGCCTTGAGCAGCGACGCGGCGGTCGGCATCTCCCCGGGGGCAACCTGCCCGATCCCCGCGTTCCTCACGGCGAAGCCGAGGGCCTCGCGCAGGGACGGCTCGCTCGCGGGCGCGGACGACGGCCCGGTCGCATCGGGCCCGATCTCGGGTCCGATCGACTCGGGTCCGTCCTGGCGGTCCGTCACGTTTACTCCGCCGGTTCGCGGGGCGGTGCGGTCTGGCCGGCCGCGGACTTGGGGATGTGCAGCGGGATGAGGTCGCGCGGGGGCATCGGCGTGGAACCGCGCACCACGACGACGCTGCGAAAGAGGTCCTCGATCTGCTCGGCGGCCTCCGCGTCGACGGCGCCCTTGCCCGCGACGACGCCGCGCAGGAACCAGCGCGGGCCGTCGACGCCGATGAACCGTGCAATGCGCATCGAGCCGTCTCCACCCGCCTGCACCGTCGGGATCTCGGCGAGGAGCTCCGGCCCGAACGGGCCGTCGAGCTCCTTGGTCGATCCGCCCTGCTTCTGGATCTGCTCGGTGATCTGGCTCCGGATCTCGTTCCAGAGGCCCGTCGTCCTGGGCGCGGCGAATGGCTGCACCTGCAGCGTCGAACCGGCATAGTCGAGCGCCACTGCGACCACCCGCTTGCTGCCCTCCTCGACCTCGAGGCGGAGGTGGAGTCCCTCGCGCGGGAGAACCTTTACCCCACCCAGGTCGACATAGGGACGCACGGCGTTGGCTTCGCTCTCATCGAGCGGTCCATTCACCCCGCGGTCCTCTGGTGCCGACTTGGCGTGGTCGCGAGCGTTGTCTGCGTCGCCCACGGCGGCGATATCGCGCTCGTCGTTTTTTCCGATGCCTTCGATGGCGGTGTTATCGCTCACGCCTGTTCTCCTGGTTCGTTTCGTCGGTATCCGGTCGATCCGAAGCCGTGGTCGCCCCTCGCACTGCCGGGAAGGGTGTCGACCGGCACGAACTGGGCCCTCGTCACTGGCATGACGATGAGCTGTGCGATCCGGTCGCCAACCTCGACAGGATACGCCTGTGAACGGTCGGTGTTGAGGAGCGTCACCCGGATCTCGCCGCGATACCCCGCATCAACGGTGCCCGGGCTGTTCACGATCGTGATGCCGTGCCGGGCCGCAAGACCGCTGCGCGGGACGACCAGGCCTACGAAGCCGTCTGGCAGCGCGATGGCCACCCCGGTACCGACCGTGGCGCGCTCCCCCGGCTCGAGGGTGAGCGACTCGGCGGCGGTGAGATCAGCACCCGCGTCTCCCGGATGGGCGTACGACGGGGCCGGCACATCCGGTGTGCCGGCGCTCAGCAGGACTTCAACGTATTCGGGCACGTGACGAGGGTAGTGCAGAATATCTGATCGAATAGGCAGATGCAGCTCTATCGTGAACGTCTGTGGCCCTCCGTGTGGGTCTTCGTCTCGACCGCACTCGTGATTCCCGCGAGTCTGCTGGTCTTCCTGCCCATCAATCCCACGGCGGGGGTGTGGACGGCGGTCGTCCTCTATGCAGGATGCGTCGTGGCTCTCGTCGCGACGTCCCCGGTGATCGAGGTGACCGACGCGCAGATAATCGCGGGACGGGCGCGACTGCCGGTCGCCCTGGCCGGACCGCCTGAGGCCTTCGTGAAGCAGGAGGCGACGCTCGAGCGCGGCCAGCGCCTCGACGCGAGAGCCTGGCTTGTCATCAGGGGGTGGGTGTCGCCGGTCGTGAAGATCCCGGTGACCGACCCGGTCGACCCCGCACCATATTGGCTGGTCTCCACGAGACGGCCGGCACTGCTCGCCGACGCGATCGAGCGGGCGAGGAGCGGTGCGGCGTGATTCATGCGACCGCCCGTCGGGGCGCGCGCCGACCAGGTGGTCGGCGCGCTCGTGCTCGGCGTGCGTCGCCCTATGAGGCGCACTCCGCACAGACGGCGCCGAGCTTCTCGGTGTGGTCGATCTGGGAGCGGTGCTTCACAAGGAAGCAGCTGATGCAGGTGAACTCGTCAGCCTGGGGAGGGAGCACCACCACGTCGAGGTCGAGGTCTGACAGGTCGGCGCCGGGAAGCTCGAAGCCTCCGGGGTTGTCCGAATCGTCGACGTCGACCTGGCCGGACATCTTGTCCGGCACGCGCTCCTTCAGCGCCTCGATCGACTCCGAGTCGTCGTCGGTCTTGCGGGGCGCGTCGTAGTCCGTTGCCATGCCTTTTCCAGTTCTGTTCAGCCACGTGAATTCAAATGGGCGGGCATAGTTTGCATGAATTGGTAGGGAATAGCAAACCGTCACCGCACCGCCTCACGAGTGCCCTCGGGTCAACTTGCGGCACGCCCGGCGTATTCCCGCGATACGGGGCATTCGCGTGCAAACCTTGCCCTAATTCGATACACCCCGAAAGGTCAATCGCATGCAGGACCTCACAGTCATCGGTGTCGAGAACGGTGCGCTTCTCGTGTCGTCGATCGACGGCACCCGCTTCAGAATCGCCATCAACGAGACGCTTCATTCGAAGCTCAGGGAAGCGACCCCGCCGCCCGGCAATGCGCGCAAGCCCGCACCGCGGGAGATTCAGGCCCAAATTCGGTCCGGCCTGTCCGCCGAGGAGGTCGCGGCCGTCACCGGTGTGCACCTCGACTACATCCGCAAGTTCGAGGGCCCGGTGCTTGCCGAACGCGAGTTCGTGATCGAGTCGGCACTGAACATCGCGGTTCACACCGCGATTGACACCGATCCCATGCAACAGGGGTCCACCTTCGGCTCGGTGATCCGCGGGCGACTGCACGACCTCGGTGCCACGGGCGAGCGCTGGGCGAGCTGGAAGCAGCCCGATGGCGCCTGGGTCGTGAAGCTCGCCTTCACGGCGGACCAGATCGATCACGACGCCCGCTGGAACTACGAACCCAAGCGGGCCGCGCTGGCCCCGATGAACAACGAGGCCAACACGCTGTCCCAGCAGGGGGAGATGCCCGGCGGCCTCATCCCGCGCCTGCGCGCCGTCGGCGGCGACGAACGCGCACCGGATTCCTCGAGGTTCGACAGCGGTGCCTTCGACGTGCGAACGGGCGACGCCGGCCGTGAGTCCGGCTCCAGCTTCGAGCCAGTCCCGTTCGGCCGCGCCACCGGATCCTCCCCCGAGGTGTCGGCTGCCGCAATCAATCGTGCGCCGACGAACGACTCGTCGCCCAGCCAGACGTCCGACCTCCTCGACGCGCTCCGCCGGCGCCGCGGTGAGCGGGAGAGCGCCGCGTTGTGGACCGACGACGACACGAGGGCGGCCCATCCGTCGACGAGCAACGTGCGCCTCGTCGACATCCCGTTCGACCCCTTCGACGCGCCCAATGACGATGACCGGTCGCCCGGCCACGCCGACACGGCACCCCAACCCTTCGCGACCCCGGCGAAGGCATCGACGAAGAAGGGGCGTGCCTCGATGCCCAGCTGGGATGAGATCGTCTTCGGCGCCCGCTCGGACGACGACCCGGCCTAGGGCGCGTAGGCGCCGAAGCCGAGCAGCGGGATCGCGGTCTCGGCAGCGGAGAGCGATCCGTGCTGCCCCACCATCGAGCGCCCGCTGTGGTTCGGCGACCTGGTGTCGTAGTAGGCGATGTTCTTGCGCGCCGCGATGACGATGTCGCCGATGCGCGGCGCGACGTCCGGGGCGACGGTGGGGCCGAACCATCCGGCCGCGATCGCCTCGTCGCGCGAGACCACCCAGGACCGACCGCCCTCTGCCTCGCGCCAGGCCTGGAGCACCGTCGCGCGCTGCTCCGGCGATGCATCCGGCTGCAGGTGCAGCTGCAGGCAGCGGGGCTCTCCCGCGACGAAACGCACCCCGTCGATGAGTGCCGCGTCCTCGCCGAACAGCACATGGGAGCGCTCGGGAATGTCGAGGACGCCGTGGTCGGCGGTTACCAACAGTCCCTCGCGGGAGCGCAGGCTCGCGGCAAAGTCGCGCACGGCCGCATCGACCTCCTCGAGCTGGGTCGTCCACTCGGGCGACTCGCAGCCGTGGGAGTGGCCGACCTTGTCGAGTTCGGCGATGTAGACGTAGACGATGGCGCGGTCCGCGCCGTCGAGGATCTCCCTCGCCGCCGCCATCCGTTCCGGGATTCCCTCGGCGCCCCGGTACTCCGCACCGCGCAGCACGGCCTTCGTGAACCCGGACCGGCGGTGCTTCTCGGTCGCAATGACGTAGCTCGGGATGGACTCGGATCGGGCCCGCTCGAACACGGTGGGCATCCGCTGCCAGGAGGCCGGATCGAGGCGGCCGTCCCAGCCGCTCAGCTGGTTGATCACCCGGTTGTTCGCCGTATCCAGCGCCGTGTACCCCACCAGCCCGTGCTCGCCGGGCTGCGTTCCGGTCGTGAAGGTCGCGAGTGCCGCGGCGGTGGTCGTCGGGAAGCCGGCGCCGATGGTCGACCCGCGGTTGAGCAGCGGGGCGAGAGTCCTCGCGTGGCCGGCACGGTCAGCGAGGGCACGCGCCCCCATCCCGTCGACGAGGATCACGACGGCCTTGTCGACGGTGGGAAGGCCCAGCGATCCGGAACGGCCCAGCACGGATTCAAGGCAACTCGGCAGAACGTCGGCGAGGCTGAACCGGTGCGTTTTCGTGGCCGGTAGCATGGTCGCAATCCTATGACTACTCCCCTCAACACGACTGCATCCGGCGGGTCCGGCTCCGACGGCCCCGGCGAACGGATCGAAGACGTCGACGTCGCCGACGAGATGCAGGGCTCATTCCTCGAGTACGCATACTCGGTCATCTACTCCCGTGCGCTCCCGGACGCCCGCGACGGGCTCAAGCCCGTCCAGCGCCGCATCCTGTACCAGATGACCGAGATGGGCCTGCGACCGGAGCGCGGCCACGTGAAGTCCGCCCGCGTCACCGGCGAGGTCATGGGCAAGCTCCACCCGCACGGCGACTCGTCGATCTACGACGCGATGGTGCGTATGACGCAGTCGTTCATCATGCGCGTTCCGCTCATCGACGGGCACGGCAACTTCGGCTCGCTCGACGACGGCCCGGCCGCGGCACGGTACACCGAGGCGCGGCTCGCGCCCGCCGCCAGCGCAATGACGGCCGACCTCGACGAGGATGTCGTCAACTTTGTTCCGAACTACGACAACCAGCTGACGCAGCCCGAGGTTCTCCCGGCCGCGTTCCCGAACCTCCTCGTCAACGGCGCGAGCGGAATTGCCGTCGGCATGGCCACCAACATGGCCCCGCACAACCTCATCGAGGTCGTCGGTGCGGCCAGGTTCCTGCTCGACAACCCGGCGGCGACCCTCGACGAGCTCATGTCGTACGTTCCCGGCCCCGACCTTCCGACCGGCGGTACGATCATCGGCCTCGCCGGCATCCGGGACGCCTACGAAACCGGGCGTGGCAGCTTCAAGACGCGGGCGCGCGTGTCGATCGAATCGATCACGGCACGCAAGACCGGGCTCGTCGTGACCGAGCTGCCCTACATGGTCGGCGCCGAAAAGGTGATTGAGAAAATCAAGGACGGCGTCGGGTCGAAGAAGCTCAGCGGAATCTCCGACGTCACCGACCTCACTGACCGCCGGCACGGCCTGCGGCTCGTCATCGGAATCAAGACCGGGTTCAGCCCGGAGGCCGTTCTCGAGCAGCTGTACCGGTACACGCCGCTCGAGGACCAGTTCAACATCAACGCCGTTGCGCTCGTCAACGGCGGTCCCCGCACTCTCGGGCTGCGTGAGCTGCTGCAGGTCTACCTCGACCATCGCATCTCCGTGGTCACCCGTCGTAGCCAATATCGTCTGGCGCGCCGCCTTGAGCGGCTCCACCTCGTGGAGGGGCTGCTGATCGCGATCGTCGACATCGACGAGGTGATCCAGGTCATTCGCGCGAGCGATGACAGCGAACAGGCGCGCACGAAGCTCATCGAGGTGTTCGATCTCAGCACCCTCCAGGCGGAGTACATTCTGGAGCTGCGTCTGCGGCGCCTCACCCGGTTCTCCCGTATCGAGCTCGAAGCCGAACGCGACCAGCTGCGCGCGGAGATCGCCGAGCTGCAGGAGCTCCTCGCGAGCCCGGTCCGGATCCGTGCCCTCGTGTCGAGCGAACTCGACGAGGTCGCCGAGAAGTTCGGCACCCCGCGCCGCACGCTGCTCACCGAGGCGAAGCCGAGCATCGCGACGGCCTCCTCGCGGAAGGCGGGCCCCGTGCTCGAGGTGGCGGATGTGCCGTGCCGGGTGCTCCTGTCGACGACCGGTCGCATTCTCCGCGTCGACCTGGCCGAGTCCGGCCCCGACGGCGCGCCTCGCGCCGCGCGGCGCACCCGCCACGACGCCATCCGCTCCGACATCCGCACCACGAGCCGCACCGAGATCGGCGCGATCACCAATCTGGGGCGTCTCATCCGTTTCTCCCCCGTCGACCTGCCTGTCGCGCCGGAGAACTCAATCCAATTGGGTGCTGGCCGCAAGGTCGACGAGTACATTGCCCTCACGAACCGCAAGGAGCGGGTGCTGGCCCTCGTGGCGCTCGACTCGCCCGACTCGATCGCGATCGGCACGCGGCAGGGCATCGTCAAACGGCTTGGCGTCGGCGCCTGGCCGAACCGCCCCGACTTCGAGGTCATCAGCCTCAAGCCGGGCGACGAGGTCATCGGTGTGGCGCAGGGTCCGGAGAGCGAGGAGCTCGTCTTCGTGAGTTCTCTCGCCCAGCTGCTGCACTTCCCCGCGGCGCTCGTGCGGCCGCAGGGAACCGCGGCCGGCGGCGTGGCCGGCATGAATCTCGGGGCGAAGGATGCGGTGATCTTTTTCACCTCGCTCGACCCTGCCGCATCCGTCGTGGCGACCGTGGCGACGAACTCGACGACGCTGGCCGGGACCGACGCCGGTCGCGCGAAGGTCTCCGGCTTCTCCGAGTTCCCCGGCAAGGGTCGGGCGACCGGCGGGGTCAGGGCGCACGCGTTCCTCAAGGGTGAGGACTCCCTCGCCGTTGCCTGGGCCGGCCCCTCTCCCGCCCTCGCCGTCGCGCAGGACGGCGGGGCCAGGCAGTTGCCCGAGTCGGGTATGAAACGTGACGGCTCCGGGCTGCCGCTCGACTCCCCGATCACCTCGATCGGCCGGGCGATCCAGCCGGGCTGACCCTCAGCGCCGGTACCGCGCGCTACTGGCGGGGTGTGAGCGGCGGCAGCACCGGCAGGGTCGAGCGGTTCTCGCCCTCGCGCAGGTAGGGCTCGACGAAGACCCGCTCGTCGTCCTCGGCCGGCTGCCACCACCGGGCGGCGATCACCGAGTCGTGAACGAGCGGCACGGTCGCTTCGGGCTCCGGGGACCTGAGCCAGGCCCCTGCCACCTCGATGGGAATGCTGTAGCCGATCGAGGCCAGATGGCGTCGCAGTGCCCCGGCGGCGGCACTCTGTCGAGTGGCCGCTTCGGCCGCCTGACGCCGGCGTTGGCGCGTGACGAGCTGCAGCGGCAGTACGACGAACAGGGCACCCAGCACCCCGGTTCCCGCGACGCCGACGGCGACGACGGCCGCGAGCGACTCGCCGCTGAGAGCCCCGCCCTGGCTGACGAACGCGAGGGTGGCCACGAGCGCGGCGGTCGCGATGGCGAACGCGGTCACGCCGACTGGCACGACGCGGCTCGAGTTCGCGGCGGACTCGAGCGCCCGCCGGTACGCGGTGATCTCGAACGCGGCGGGCGGGAGGTCCCGATCAGACATCGATGCGATCGCGGCTCAGGCCGGCCCCGTCGATGATGAACTCCTTGCGCGGGGCGACGTCATTGCCCATGAGCAACTCGAAGACGCCAGCCGCCATCGCGGCATCAGAAACGTTCACGCGGCGCAGGGTGCGGTGCCGGCGGTCCATCGTCGTCGACGCGAGCTGGTCGGCATCCATCTCGCCGAGTCCCTTATACCGCTGGATCGGATCCTGGTAGCGCTTGTTCGACTTCTTCAACGCCGTGAGCACGCCGTTCAGCTCGGCCTCGGAGTAGGTGTAGATCGTCTCATTCGGCTTGCTGCCGGGGTTCACGACGATCACCCGGTGCAGTGGCGGCACTGCAGCATAGACGCGGCCGTCGAGGATCATGTCGGGCATGTAGCGGAAGAACAGGGTGAGCAGGAGGGTGCGGATGTGTGCGCCGTCGACGTCGGCGTCGCTCATGATGATGACCTTGCCGTAGCGCGCGACCGAGAGGTCGAAGCTGCGGCCGGACCCCGCGCCGATCACCTGGATGATCGACGCGCACTCGGTGTTCGAGAGCATGTCCGACACGGATGCCTTCTGCACGTTGAGGATCTTCCCCCGGATGGGCAGCAGGGCCTGGTACTCGCTGTCCCTGGCGAGCTTCGCCGTGCCGAGTGCGGAGTCGCCCTCGACGATGAACAGCTCGCTGTTGCCGACGTCGCTCGAGCGGCAGTCGACGAGCTTCGCCGGCAGCGAGGAACTCTCGAGCGCGTTCTTGCGACGCTGGGTGTCCTTGTGGGCGCGGGCGGAGATGCGCGATTTCATCTCGGCGACGATCTTGTCGAGCACGAGGGCGCTCTGCGTCTTGTCATCCCGCTTCGCGGACGCGAAGCGCTCCGACAGCGTCTTCGCCACGACTGACGCGACGATCGCTCGAACGGCGGGGGTGCCGAGGACCTCCTTGGTTTGCCCCTCGAACTGCGGCTCCGGCAGGCGCACGGTGAGCACTGCGGTCAGGCCGGCGAGGATGTCGTCCTTCTCCAGCTTGTCGCTGCCGACCTTGAGCCGGCGGGCGTTCTGCTCGACTTGGGCGCGCAGGAACTTCATCAGGCCCGCCTCGAAGCCGGCCTGGTGCGTTCCGCCCTTCGGCGTGGCGATGATGTTGACGAAGCTCTTGAAGACGGTGTCGTAGCCGGTCCCCCAACGGAGGGCGATGTCGACGGCGCACTCGCGTTCGAGTTCGGTGGCGACCATCGCGCCGGAGTCCTGCAGCACCGGCACCGTCTCCGAGAAGGTGCCGCTGCCCTGCAGACGCCAGGTCTGCGTGACGGGGTCATCGACCGACAGGTGGTCGACGAACTCGGAGATGCCGCCGTCGAACCGGAACGTTTCCCGGGTGGGCTCGGTGCCGCGCTCGTCGGAGATATCGATGCCGAGCCCTGGCACTAAGAAGGCGGTCTGGCGCGCTCGGGACAGCAGCTCGTCGGTCTGAAACGCGGAGCCCTTCGTGAAGATCTGGCGGTCGGCCCAATAGCGGATCCGGGTGCCCGTGACGCCGCGGGCGACTTTGCCGACGACCTTCAGCTCACTGCCGGAGACGAACGGCGAGAACGGCGCATCCGGGGTCTTCTCCCCGGAATCGGCGAAGACGCCAGGTTCGCCCCGGTGGAAGGACATCGCCCAGGTCTTGCCATTGCGGTCGACCTCGACGTCGAGACGCTCCGAGAGGGCATTGACGACGGATGCTCCCACACCGTGCAGTCCGCCGGATGCCGCGTACGAGCCACTGCCGAACTTGCCACCGGCGTGGAGCTTGGTGAAGACGACCTCGACGCCGCTCAGGCCCGTCTTCGGCTCGATGTCGACCGGGATTCCGCGCGCACTGTCGCGAACCTCGACGCTCTCATCGGCGTGCAGGATGACCTCGATGGAGGAGCCGTGCCCGCCGAGCGCCTCGTCGACGGAATTGTCGATGATCTCCCACAGGCAGTGCATGAGGCCGCGGGAGTCGGTCGAACCGATGTACATGCCCGGCCGCTTGCGCACCGCCTCGAGCCCCTCGAGTACCGAGAGGTGTCTCGCGGAATAGTTCGAATCGGGCACGGGTTCTCCTTCTGGTGCTGACGCTGCGCCGGGAGCCCCCGCCGACCGGCCGCGATCAACACTAATGACTCGCGGCACGCCGATCCTGCATCAACACTCGACCCGGGGCCTCTACGCGTTGAGCGAAATAGGTGCCGAATGAAACGTGGTTGTGACACGGACGTGTTTTGATAGTCATGCACCACCTCTCGTGTCGAGTTTGGAGGAACCCGAAATGTCACAAAATGCCCCTCGTTCCACAGTAGAGCTCGAGCCGCGCCACGAACTCACCTCGCACGACAGGTGTGACAGTTGCGGTGCGCAGGCCTATGTGCGCGTCACCATGGCCTCCGGTCAGCTCCTGTTCTGCGGCCACCACGGCGCGAAGTTCAAGGACAAGCTGTCGGCCAGTGCCTTGGAATGGCACGACGAGTCG
The DNA here is from genome assembly GCF_040546025.1 of Marisediminicola sp. UYEF4. Classification (NCBI taxonomy): domain Bacteria; kingdom Bacillati; phylum Actinomycetota; class Actinomycetes; order Micrococcales; family Microbacteriaceae; genus Marisediminicola; species Marisediminicola sp. UYEF4. The sequence continues at coordinate 246,266 of NZ_JBEPNA010000002.1, forward strand.
TCTCGACTGATCGAGAACGACCGCGCCTGACCCGCACTCCCATCCGCATCGACGTCGACAACGCCCGAGACCTGCTGGTCCGGGCGTTGTGGCGTTAAAGGCCCGATCGGCCGCGTCAGCAGGTCTGGCGCAAGGTTTCGCCGGCTAGTCGATACGGATCCGCGGTATCAGGCTTGACAGGCGGGTGACGACTTCTTCGCCGATGGTCCCGATACCGTCAGCCCAATCCTGGAGCGTCGGCTCTCCCGCGGAGCTGTCCCCGAAGAGCGTCACGGTGTCGCCCACTGCGGCATCGGCACCGGTGACATCAACCAGGAGGACGGTTGGTTCGACGGCGACGACAAGATATCGGCTGCCCGCGAGAGCCACAGACACGGCGCCTGCAGCATCTGCCAGAATGCCGGACGCCCCGCCAATGCCGACTTCTGCCAGCGTCCGCTCGCCGGCCTGCCGAATCTGACGAACAGGCGCGCGCAGGGTCATCACGGGACGGAGCCCAAGGTCGTCCGGACCGATTCCGCCGCCGGGGGCGATTCCATAGAGGAACGCGCCGACCCGCACCATATCAAATCGGGCATCCTCACGGTCATAGGAGGCGGCACTCGCCGCGATGTGGCGCGTCGCCGCGCGAAGGCCGTGCGCTTCAGCGATCGCGAGGCCCTCCCTGTACTCGGCGATGGAACGGCTGTCGTCGTCGTGTGACTCTTCCGCGAGATGGGTCCAGAGCCCGGAAACGATCACCAGCCCTGAGCGCTGCAGTTCAGCAGCGAGGTTGACAAAGTGTTCCCAGTCGCCGGCGAGCACTCCCGCCCGGTGCAGTCCGGTGTCCAGCTTCAAGTGAATGCGCGCTGGGGGTGTTCCCGCGACCGCCGCCGCGGCGGCGACCCTTTCGAGCACTGGCACATCGGTGACCCCGATATCGATCTGCTGACGTAACGCCTGGCTCAGGTCGTCGCCACGGTCGAATACCCAGGCGAACACTCTCGAGCCCGGTGCCTGCCGTCGCACCCTCAGTGCGCCCGGGAGGTCGAGCGCACCGAAGCGGGTCACTCCCTCATCCATCAGCACAGGCAAAACGCTCTCGAGCCCATGGCCATAGGCGTCGTCCTTGACGACCGCCATGAGTTCAGCCGGTGCTACCCGTTCTCGCACAAGCCGCACATTGTGGCGCAGTGCAGCGGTTGAGATGAGCACGGTCGCGTCGACGCTATTCACCCGCTGACTCCGTGGTCAGCCGAACGGCAAGGCATGCGAGAACACTGAACGGGTGCTCAGCAATCGATCGGCACCACTCCTCCAGCGAAAGCTCCCCGGTCCGAGGATCCCCGAAAATCACGACAGTATCCCCCAGCGTGACCGGAGCATCGCCGGCGTCGACGACGAGCACATCCATGGCCACACGCCCGACGATCCGCATCTGCACAGCGTGGTCACCCCAGGTGACGGACGCGCGGTTCCCCGCCTTGCGCGGCAACCCGTGGCCGTAGCCGATTGCAACCAGCAGGAGAGTGGTCGCCGAACTCGTTCGGAAGGTGTGGCCGTACGACACCCCAGCGCCGGCCCCGACGTGCTTGATAGCCAGAACCTCGGCAGTCAGCCGTGGCGGATTCGTTGTCATCGACTGCAGCACCTGCTCGACCGCGAGGTCGTCAGTTGGAGGTCTGAGCAGCTCAATCTGGCGAGCCGACAACTGGAGCGAACGGGCGACAACGCTCATCGTCACCCCGTCCCTCCTGCTCTGCATAGTCCCTTTCACTCTACAGCTGGAGTGCTCGTTCTCGACGAAGCTCGCCTGTGGAGGCTATCGGCGGCTGGCCACGATCGCGGGCTGGTGACGGGCTCTACTTCCCGTGCGGATGCCGGTGGCGCTCACCCGGGTCTCGTAGAGTCCGGGAGTCCAATTCCCCTCAATCAGAACGGGGCCGTTCGGCCCGACTGCAACGTCCCATCCGACATAGGGCACCGTGGGAACAACTCGCGCTGCTTCGTCGATGAGCGTCAGAACCTCTCCCCACAACGGTACCCGAAACTCGGTGATTGATGCACCCGAGTCGGGGTGCGTATCGTAGCGACTCTTGTGCTTGCCGGTATGGCCGGGGCCCACCGACCGCCCTTCATCGTCGAGCATGGTGAAGAATCCTCCCCACGTGAACTGGTCGCTCACCGCGCCTCTGCCGAACTTTTGGGCGGCCATGAGCACGTGCACGCTCTCGCCGTCGAAGAAGGTGGAAACGCGGGTTGTGTTGACCGTGCCAGCGCAGTAATCGGAAAGATAGGGATGCTGAGCGATCGGCTCTTCGATCAGCCGCTGACCACGATCCAGGAGGTCGGCACGGAACTGCGCCCAGTCATCGACATCCGCCGTCACGTAGCGGAAGACACCCTTGCCCTCGCGGCTGACCGGGACTTTCGCGATGATCGCCGGATAACGCTCCGCGAACGCCCGGAACTGGTCGGCATCCACCTCTTCCAGATCGATCCACTCGCGCTTCAGGTACAGCGCGAACAGTCGGTTGAAGGCGATCTTGTTCTCGAACAGGAGCACGTCCTGAGGGTCGTTGAGCGCATCCGCGAGGTGGTGCTGCAGCAGCCCGGTCATAAAGGTCTTACGTTCCTTACGGCTGAGGAGCGCGAAGTCCGACTCGTAGTAGTCGATGTACCCGGTGTCGTGGAAGGCCGCCCAAATTAGCATGTCCACGAACGTCCGCGGCGCCCACTTGCCCTGCTCCTTGGCGATCTGTGTCGCGAAGGACCAGACCCGGCTCGGGTCGAACGCAGTCGCGCGCTCCAGGAAATACGTCCAACGCGCCTTCGGCGCGGCATCACTGGGCAACGGGAAAACCTTCCATCGGGGTCGCGGACAAATGCAACGAGGACGACGTGCCTCAGAACCTTCTCATCCTAGACTTTGATATACCGATGGCGGCCACCGCCGCTGTCCCTGCAACCGTCGGCTGGCCTTCGATCGGCGCGAAGCGCGCCATGTTAGCGTTGTCTAGTGAATCAACAACGGCTGCGCATTCAGTACCTGATCGAGCGCGCACGGCGGTTGAATCCCTCCCAGCTCTTAGAGCTGGCGGGCCAGGTGAAGAGGGTATCCAGGGCCCCGAAGTTAGTGATCATCGCCGACATGCTCTGGTGCTCGGTCCGCTATGAGATGGGCTTCCGCGACTACGTCGTCTGGGATATTCGTCTGCTCACCAGGCAGGAACGCGGGACGTGGATGACCCACCCCAAAGCGTTTCGACTGAACAGCACGCTCAATGGGCCCGACTCGCGAGCGATTTTGGGTGACAAGATTCGGTTCCACCACGACTTCGCAGACCTCACCCACCGCGAGTGGATTGATGCCTCGCAGGCGACGGTTGCCGAGCTGGCGGAGTTCGCAGCACGCCATCCGCGCATCATCGCCAAGCCCGCGCACGGCGAGGGCGGAGCTGGAATTTCCATTTATGAGGCCGCGGAGATCCGGGACTTCACACAATGGCGCGCCGCCCTCATCACGCGCGACCAAACACTGCTTGAGCAGGTGATCGAACAGCACGAGGCTCTCGCCAAGCTCTACCCGGGCAGCGTGAACACCGTTCGCATGATCACCTACCTCGATACGAGCGACAAGCTGCACGTTATCGCGTCGGTGCTTCGCATTGGCAATGGGGATGTCATCGACAACTTCGCGAGCGGCGGGATGTACGCCATGCTTGACGATGATGGGGTGGCCCAGTATCCCGGTGTGGATAAGCAGTCGAACGTCTACGAGACGCATCCGGCAACCGGCGTGCAAATCGCGGGTTTCACGGTGCCGAGTTACCACGAAATCGTCGATATGGTCGCCGAAGCAGCGCGACGACTGCCGACTGTGCCGTATGTCGGATGGGATGTCGCGGTGACGGCCGACGGACCCGCGCTGATCGAGGCGAACCACAATTCAAGCGTATTTCAGCTCAAGCCCTCGGTGACCGGGGTCCGCACGGGCCTTCTCGAGCGGTATCGCGCAGCGATCGGCCCCGGCGTTCTCGACCGTCGGTGAGGCCGCTGGGGCCCTCGACGCACTCACCTGCCACCTTCGGTCAGGGCTTTCGCCGGCGCAGCATGTCGCGGGCGATCTGGAGTTCCGGTGCTCGGAAGAGCGCGAGCAGCAGCAGATAGACAATCGCGCACGTCGCAGCGATCACCAACGAGCCCAGTGCACCCCAGATTTTGTCCTGCATCATCCAGCTGGATGTGCCTCCGAGTAGGAAGAACAGCCAGACTCCGGCGGCCCCGGCTGGAATTGCCATGAGTGCGAAGCGACCGAGCGCGCGCCACGTCGATCCCAAATCAAGAGGGCCCAGCTTCCGCTGGAGCAGCGCCGTAGCGACAATGACCTGAACGATCCCCCCCAACGACTGCGCAAGAGCCACCGCGGCCGTGAGCTGCTCGACGGGAACCGTGTAGCGCACCAGAAGGGTGAGCGCGACGATGATGACGGCTTGGATCGCGGTGAAGAGAAACGGTGTCCGCGCATCTCCGTAGGCGTAGAAGGCGCGTTGGATGATGAAGAGCACAGCCATCGGGAGCAGGCTTATCAGATACGAGATCAGCACCGGGGCTACCGCGACCGCATCCGCAGTGTTGTTCGAGAAGATACGGGACGCCGGGAGGGCCGCCGCCGCCACGGCCGCCAACGCCACGAAAACGAACAGCCCAAGCATGCGAATGGACTGGGCGATGTCGCGCTTCACCTCGGCATTTTTCCCTGCGGCGGCGTGCTCGCTGAGACGGGTGAAATAGGGCGTTCCGATTGCGAGGACGATCACCGAGTACGGAACCATGTACACGAGCCAGGCATTTTGCCACACGAACACCGATGCGCCGGTTCCCGATGCACCGGAGATGGTCCGCTGCTGCAGAATCCCGACCAGCTGGCCGATGAGCGTGATGAGGAATGTCCAGAGTGCAAGTTTCTGCATCTGTCGGAGCCCCATCCCCCGCCAGCGGAAATCGAACCGCAGGGGAATGCCGGTGCGCCGCCACAACAGCAGCAGGACGCCCGTTTGAGCGATGATGCCGAATGTCGCTGTGCCGGCGAGGACAGCGACCATCACTGGTGTCCATTGGTCGACGTCATTGACATCCGCACCGAACAGTCGGATGAACACCAGGAAGCCGATGATCGACACCATGTTGTTCACTATGGGTGCCCACGCATAGGGCGCGAAGATGCGCTTCGCGTTGAGAATCTCGCCGATCAGCGCAAACATTCCGTAGAAGAACAGCTGTGGGATACACCAGTACGCGAAAAATGTCGCGAGCTCGTGTTGGTCGGGCGTGTACTGGGGGGCGAAAAGGCGGATGAGTGCGGGCGCGGATACGACGGCAGTCACCGTGGCGGCTGCCATTAGCACCGTTCCCAGGGTGAGAAGCTTCGCGAGGAAGTCGTGCCCTTCGTCGCGCTGGGCGCTCACCCGGACAACCTGTGGGACGATCACGCCGGTCAGCACGCCTGCTGAGATCAGCGCATAGATGCTGTTCGGAAGCTGATTAGCCGTGGCGAACGCGTCACTCGCCCGGCCGATGGCCCCGATCGCGGCGACGAGGACGATCGTGCGAAGCAAACCGGTGACCCGGGAGGCGAGCGTCCCTGCCGCGATCACCGCACTCGCTCTGCCCAGAGTCACCGCTTCGCCTTTCGCTGAGCTTCGACCGAGGGGAATCGGCTCGATGTGCGGGCTTGCCGCCTCACGGCTCGCGGATGATGCCCATGGGCGTCGACTGATGTCCCTGACCGAGCGGGTTGTCGAGCAGGACCCTCTCCATGGTGCGCGTGCGAGCCTTGCTCATGGTCGATCCCAGCACGTTGCCGCCGATGTCATTGATGTCGGTAATGAGCACCCCGATGTCCATGCCCAGTGCTGCGCGAAGCTCGCGCGCGACGTCGTGGGGACGCTCGGGGGCGAGCACGACATGAGAGTTGTACGGAGGAATGGTTCCGCTGGTGGGGCCGTCGATACCGCGTGCCCTCGGCCCCGCCACCCGGTAGAAATCACCCTTGCGTCCGAACAGCTTCGTCACGGCTGCCACCCCTGCAGCGAGAAGGATGCGAGGGGTTCCGCACTCGCGCAACGCCATCTCCATGGTCTGCGGAAGGCCGAGTCCGATACCGTTCGGCGTCTTGATCACGTGGTTCGACAGCCAGGTGGCGAGCTTGCGCGGCGCGATCGACTCCGTCGGATACGAACGACCCTGCGTGATTGCGACGATCTTCTCCGTTACGAAGAGCACATCACCATCGCGCAGGCGGTCGGCGGCGAACGTTCTCACAATATCCGTGATGTCATCCTCGCTCATGACCAGCTTCGTCTTGATCGGGATCCGCAGGTAGCGCACACCATCGATCACCGTCTCCAGCTGCTTGCCCTCGTTCGCCTCACCGGACATAGAGACTCACCCCTCTCGCGACCGTTCGCATTCGTTGCGCTCACTCAAGGTAGTCGCGGAGGGACTGCGACCGGGACGGATGGCGGAGCTTGGCCATCGTCTTCGACTCGATCTGACGGATGCGCTCGCGCGTTACCCCGAACGTGTCGCCGATCTGGTCGAGGGTCTTCGGCATTCCGTCGCCGAGCCCGAAGCGCATGCGGATTACGCCGGCCTCACGCTCGGAGAGCGAATCGAGAAGTGACTCCAACTGCTTCTGCAGCATGGTGAAACCGACGGCGTCGGCGGGGACGACCGCCTCGGTGTCTTCGATGAGGTCGCCGAACTCGCTGTCGCCGTCTTCACCGAGCGGCGTGTGCAGGGAGATTGGCTCGCGACCGTACTTCTGCACCTCGATGACCTTCTCCGGGGTCATGTCGAGCTCGCGGCTCAGCTCCTCCGGGGTGGGCTCGCGCCCGAGGTCCTGAAGCATCTGGCGCTGCACGCGGGCGAGCTTGTTGATCACTTCCACCATGTGCACCGGGATACGGATGGTTCGCGCCTGGTCGGCCATGGCGCGGGTGATCGCCTGGCGGATCCACCACGTCGCGTAGGTCGAGAATTTGAAGCCCTTGGTGTAGTCGAACTTCTCGACGGCGCGGATGAGCCCGAGGTTGCCCTCCTGGATCAGGTCGAGGAACTGCATGCCCCGGCCGGTGTAGCGCTTCGCGAGGGAGACGACGAGTCGCAGGTTGGCGCCCAGCAGGTGGCTCTTGGCGCGCTGGCCGTCGCGAGCGACCCAGTGCAGCTCCCTGCCCTTGGCCGAACGCTGTTCTGTCTCGCTCATCTGCGACAGCTTGTCCTCGGCGAACAGGCCGGCCTCGATGCGCATCGCGAGCTCGACCTCTTCGGCCGCGTTCAACAGGGCGACCTTACCGATCTGCTTCAGGTAGTCCTTGACGGGGTCGGCCGTGGCGCCCGTGATGGCGGACGAGTAGACCGGCACCTCGTCGTCGTCATCGACGAGCGACAGCACGAGGGCGCCGGCGGGCAGGTCCTCGGCGAGGTCGCCCGCCTTCGTCTTCTTCTCGTCGTCATCGCCGTCGTCAGAGTGGTCGACGTTTGCGTCGTCGGCCGACTCCTCAGCGGATCCCTTGGCCTTCGGACCGCGCTTGGCGGGCGTCTTGGATGGGGCAGTTTCCGCAGGGACCTTCTCAGCTGCGACCTTCTCAGCTGCGGCCTTAGCGGCCGGCGTCTTCGCCGGTGCCTTCACGGCCCGCTTCGCAGGGGTCTTGGCGGGGGTCTTGGCAGGAGTCTTGGCCGCTGCCTTGGCGGCGGTCTTGGGTGCCGGGCTCTCGGCCGAGGCTCCGTCTGATGCGGCCGCTTCGGCGGCAGTTTTCTTCGCGGCGGCGGTGGGTTCCGCGGTCTTGGTTCGGGCAGCCATTCGGATACCTTTCAGTTTGATTCGTAGCTCTCGAGCTTCGGCGTCTGGCGGGGCGTTGGAGGGGCCCACCACACGGGCTTGGCCGAATTTCGGGCAGTACTAAGACCCATGTCAAGTCTTGGCGTGACGCGGAGGGCAACCTGCGCGACATCGGTTCAGAATGACCGGGTCTTATCACCGATTATTGCACGCTTTCGCGCCAACACTTGACAATTGCGGCTTGCGTCTAGTCAGTTTTGCGGCGCCATGCTCTGGCAAGAGCAACCCACAGCGGGGCGACCTGTATTCCCTCGTCCTCGTCGAGCTTCCTGCGGGTGCGGCGCCTGGCGTGCAGCAGGAAGACAACGCCGGTTCCGACGACGACATACGGGATGAGCAGGGCGATCCGGAACGAGTCCCAGGTGAAGATGTCCGAGGGCAACCCCCCGGCGATGCGCATCCGATCCAGCAGGTCGAGCGCGACCCCGATCGCGAACATCATCACGAAGCTCGCGAGGAAGCCGCCCACGTTGACGACACCGTTCGCCGAGCCGAGGCTCCGAAGAGGATTGAACGTTCGCGCAAAGTCGAACCCGACGAGCGAGCCGGGACCGCCGACGCCGACAACCAGGATCAGCACGACGATGAGCCAAAACGGGGGCTCGACCGGCCAGGCCAGCACCGCCGTCCAGCACACCGCCATGGCCGTGACGATGCCGAGCACCAGGTTCGACCGCCTGGTCGGGAACCGGGCGCTCAGGATGCCGATGATCGGGCCCGCGATCATTCCGGCGGCCACGATGAGCGTCAACAACAGGGACGCAACGGTGTTCGTGTAGCCGAGACCGGCGGTCAGGAGGGGAAACCCCCAGAGCAGCGAGAGAACTGTGCCGGGCGATTGGGTCACGAAGTGTGACCAGAATCCGAGTTGGGTTCCGGGGCGGGCGAGGCTCTGGCGCAGCAGTCCCATCGACTCCCTCCAGGTCCTCGTGCGGTCCTCGACGACTCGCACGACGGGGCCATCCGAGATGAACACGAGCACGAGCACCGCCGCGAGCACCGATCCGGCGGCGGCCGCGACGAAGGCGGTCGACCACCCGAATTCGTGCAGCACGAGCGAGAGCGGGATCGCCGAGAGCACCTGGCCGAGTTGGCCTATATTCCCGGTCCACTGTGAGACCTGGGGCAGGACGCGACCACCGAACCACGCCGACAGCAGCCGGATCACCGAGATGAAGGTGAGTGCGTCTCCGGCGCCGACCAGCACCCGACCGGCGATCGCGACGCCGATCGACGGGGCGAGCGCGAGAGTGAGCTGCCCGAGGCCCATCAGGATCGCGCCGGCGGCGATGAGCACCCTCGGCCCGAGCCGGTCGAGGATCACCCCGACGGGAATCTGGAGGGCCGCATAGACGATGAGCTGCACCACGGCGAGGCTCGAAAGCACCGAGGCGGATACCGCGAACCGATCGGCCGCCTCCACGCTCGACACCCCCAGGGAGGTGCGCTGCATGACCGCCACGACGTACGCGACGATGGCGATTGCCCAGATGAGCCAGGACCGGGCGGAATTCACTCGCCCACTCTAGGTGCGGAGCTGATCCTCGTCGCCGCTGCGGCGAGTCGCGAGGAAGTTCTCGAGCTCCGCCGCGATCTCATCCGCCGAGGGCAGTTCACCCGCCTCGTCGGTGAGCGGGGAGCGCAGGGGGTTCCCCTCCATGTAGGAGTCGTGGCGCTCCTCGAGCGTGCCGACCAGCCGCGCGAGCTCATGGTTCGTCTGTACCTGGGCGTCGATCTTCGCGAGAAACTCGCGGCCGGCCACACGAAGCCGTTCGGTTGGGAAGATCAGCCCGGTCGCGGCACTGATGCTCTCGAGTGCCTTGACCGCGGCATCCGGATGCTCGGTCTCGGCGAGGTAATGCGGAACGAGCAGAACGAAGCCGGCGGTCGCGTGGTTGAGCTGTTGAAGCCGGTACTCGACGAGGTGCAGCGCGTTCGCGGGCACCTGCGTCCGTGGTCGCCAGACCGACATCGCATCGATGAGCTCGGTGCGATTGCCGCTCACGGTCACGCCAATCGGCCGGGTGTGCGGCACGGGCATCGGAATCGCGTGCACCCACGTTGTCGTCCTCACTTTGAACCGGGCGAGGAGCTCGAGCACGGCGGCGCTGAAACGCTCCCACTGGAAGTCGGGCTCGAAGCCGGTGAGGTGCAGAAACTGCTGCCCTGCCTCGTCGGTGGCGAGGTAGAGCGCGAGGGAGGGGGGCTGGTAGTCGGTGAGGTGGTCCTGGTCGAAGTACACGACGGGGCGTCGGGCCCGGTAGTCGAGGAGCACGTCCGCATCGAAAGTGGCGATCACCTGGTGGTCGAGGGTGTCAAGGAGGTACTCGCTCAACTGGGTCACCGCAGATCCGGCGTCCGCGAATCCGGTGAGGCCCGCGACGAGGTGGAGGCCCTCCGGAACGGACGTCTCCTCCGGGGTGAGGTCGTAGAGTCCGGCTGGGTCGCGCATGCCCCAATTCTACGCGCCTCGTAATCGGTGAGCCGGGGGGATGGCGCTCGTAGCAGGTGCCGAGAGCGAACAGGCGAGGCCCGCACGGGACGAGCCGAGGCGCACGGATAGCATGGCCGAATGACTGTGTCCTCGCTGCGCCTGACCACCGAATCCGCCGCCGACGTCGCCGCCGACGTCCTCGTGATCGGAGTCGCATCCGGCAAGGACGGCGGCACGATTGTCGGAGTCGGAGATGACTTCGCCGCCCTCCAGCAGTCCCTTTCGGCGATCGGATTCACCGGCGCGAGGGATGACCTGCGGCGCGTTCCCGGCGTCGGCGTTGCCGCCGGATCGCTCGCCCTCGTCGGGCTCGGCTCCGGTCCCCTCGACGGACACGCGCTGAGGTACGCCGCGGGCGCGGCGGCGCGCATCATCCGCGGTGCCAAACGCGTCGCGGTGGCGCTGCCCGCCGCAAACGACTCCGACCTCCTCGCGATCCTCGAGGGCCTTGCGATCGGCGGCTACAGCTACCTCGACTACCGGTCGGCGGAGCGGGAGCCGCAGTCGCGGCTCCCGGCCGAGTTCGTCGTCGTCGCCACACACACGCCCGGAGAAGGCCTCGTCGAGCGCGCGACCGCAGTCGGCACTGCAATTCACACCGTCCGTGACCTCGTCAACGCTCCCCCGTCCGACCTGTACCCGGAGTCGTTCGCCTCAGCGGCGCACGAGCTGGCGAGCGGCTTGCCCATCGAAGTCACCGTGATCGCCGACCAGGAGCTTGTCGACGGCGGATACGGCGGCCTCGTCGGCGTCGGCAAGGGGTCCGACCGCGGACCGCGCATGGTCAAGGTGAGCTACTCGCCGACCGGGGCCGCACGGCACCTCGCGATCGTCGGAAAGGGAATCACCTTCGACACGGGCGGCCTGTCACTCAAGCCCGCGGCATCCATGGTCGGCATGAAGTACGACATGGCGGGCGCCGCGACGGCCCTTGCCGTCGTCATCGCCGCGGCGAAGCTCGAACTGCCAGTGCGTCTCACGGCATGGCTGTGCCTCGCCGAGAACATGCCCTCCGGTTCGGCGACGCGCCCGAACGACGTGCTGCGCCTGCGCGGAGGCAAGACCGTCGAAGTGCTCAACACGGATGCCGAGGGCCGACTCGTTCTCGCCGACGGCCTGGTCGCGGCGAGTGAGGAGTTCCCCGACGCGATCATCGACGTCGCGACGCTCACGGGAGCGGCGATCGTCGCGATGGGAAGCCGCTACGTCGCCACGATGGGCGACGACGATTTCGTGCGGCGCGTCGTCGCGGCGGGAGACCGCACGGGAGAGACCCTCTGGCCGATGCCGCTGCCCTCGGAACTGCGCTCGCTGCTCGACTCCGATATCGCCGACCTCGCCAACGTGAAGATGGGAAACACTGCGGGCGGGATGCTGATTGCCGCGGTGTTCCTGCGGGAGTTCGTCGGCAAGACCGCCGACGACGATTCCGCCCAGATCCCTTGGGCGCACCTCGACATCGCCGGCGCGGCGAACAACGGCGGAGGCGGCTACGGCTCGACGGCCAAGGGCCCGACGGGTGTCGCGGTCAGAACGCTGCTCGAGGTGGCCGAAGAATTTTCGCGGGGGTAGTAGGGTTTTCGCGGGGCTTCCGAGTCCCGCAAACCCGTCCTGCTGCCGAGCCTGTCGGCAGTTCCAGTGACAAGAATCCTGATGTGCAAGGAGCTGTTGAGTGTCCGAACAAAATTTCGACATCGTCATTCTCGGAGCGGGTAGCGGCGGCTACGCCGCCGCGCTGCGAGCCTCCCAGTTGGGCTTCACTGTGGGCCTGATCGAGAAGGGCAAGCTTGGCGGCACCTGCCTGCACGTCGGTTGTATCCCGACTAAGGCGTTGCTGCACTCGGCGGAGGTTGCCGACGTCACGCGTGAATCCGCCAAGTACGGCGTCAACGCCGACTTCCACGGTGTCGACATCGCGGCCGTCACCGCGTACCGCGAAGAGGTCGTCTCGAGCAAGTTCAAGGGACTCACCGGGCTGATCAAGAAACGCGGCATCACCGTCATCGAGGGCGAGGGCAGGCTCACGTCGCCGACGACCGTCCAGGTCGGCGACCAGGTCATCAGCGGGAAGAACATCGTGCTGGCCTCCGGGTCCTACTCCCGTTCACTGCCGGGCCTCGAGATCGGCGGGCGCGTCATCACCTCCGAGCAGGCCCTCGAACTCGACTTCATCCCGAAGACCGTGGTCGTGCTCGGTGGCGGCGTCATCGGTGTGGAGTTCTCGAGCGTGTGGAAGTCGTTCGGCACCGACGTCACGATCGTCGAGGCGCTCCCCCACCTCGTGCCCAACGAAGACGAGAGCATCAGCAAGCAGTTCGAGCGGGCGTTCCGCAAGCGCGGCATCAACTTCATCCTCGGCACGAGGTTCCAGAGCGTCGCCGAGAACGACCAGGGCGTCGTCGTCACCCTCGAGGACGGTCGCACGATCGAGGCCGAGCTCCTGCTCGTCGCGGTCGGCCGCGGACCGTCGACCGCAGGCCTGGGCTATGAGGAGGTCGGCGTCACGATGGACCGCGGGTTCGTCATCACCAACGAGCGTCTCGCGACGAGCATTCCCGGGGTCTACGCCGTCGGCGACATCGTTCCCGGACTGCAGCTGGCGCACCGCGGCTTCCAGCACGGAATCTTCGTCGCGGAGGAGATCGCGGGGCTGAAGCCCCAGGTCATCGACGACATCAACGTTCCGAAGGTCACCTACTCGCACCCCGAGGTCGCCTCGGTCGGGCTCAGTGAGGCCAGCGCCCGCGAAGAGTACGGCACCGACAAGGTCTCGAGCTACGACTACAACCTTGCCGGCAACGGCAAGAGCCACATCCTCGGCACGGCCGGGTCGATCAAGGTCGTCCGCCTGAACGACGGCCCCGTCGTCGGCGTGCACATGATCGGCGACCGTGTCGGAGAACTCATCGGTGAGGCCCAGCTCATTGTGAACTGGGAGGCGTACCCCGAGGACATCACCCCGCTGCTGCACGCGCACCCCACCCAGAACGAGGCACTCGGCGAAGCATTCCTCGCCTTGGCGGGCAAACCACTTCACGCCTGACCCGGTCGCGGCCCGGCCGAGAACTAAGCTAAAAGCACGTCACTTCATAAAGGAGCATTACTGATGAGCGAATCCGTCAACCTTCCGGCACTCGGTGAGAGTGTCACCGAGGGTACGGTCACCCGCTGGCTGAAGAACGTCGGCGACCGGGTGGAGGTGGACGAGCCGCTGCTCGAGGTGTCGACTGACAAGGTCGATACCGAGATCCCGTCGCCGGTGGCTGGCATCATCGAAGAGATCCTTGTCGCCGAGGACGAGACCGTCGAGGTCGGAACCGCCCTCGTGCGCATCGGCGATGGGTCCGGCGGCGGCGATGCCCCCGCAGCACCCGAGGCGGAGACGGCCCCGGCGGAAGGGGAGGCCGCTCCCGCTGAGGCCGCCGCTCCCGCCGAGACGGCGCCGGCGGAGCCCGCTCCTGCAGAGGAGGCCGCTCCCGCCGAGGTGCCGTCCAGCGAGGCACCTGCCCCCGAGGAGGCGCCGGCCGCACCCGAGCACGCACCGGAGCCGGCGAAGGAGGTCGATGAGGTGCCCGCCGAGGCGGCCCCCGCTCCCGCAGCCGCGCCTCCCGTGTCGGCCATCCCCGCTCCCGCCGCGGCGCCTGCCGCTCCGGCCGCTCCGGCACCCGCTGCTCCGGCCGCTCCGGCCTCTCCGGCACCCGCTGCCGCTGCTCCCGCTGCGGCTCCGGCCGCACCCGCGGAAGCTCCGGAGTCCGCGTCGAACGCCGGGTACGTCACCCCGCTCGTGCGCAAGCTCGCCAACGAGCGCGGCGTCGATCTCGCCTCCCTCACCGGAACCGGAGTCGGAGGGCGAATCCGTAAGGAGGACGTCGTCGCCGCGTCGTCGACCGAGGCCGCAGTCCCTGCCGAGGCCTCCGCTACCGTCGAGGTGTCACCGCTGCGTGGGACCACCGTGCCGATGTCGCGCCTCCGCAAGGTCATCGCCGAACGGGCGGTCGCGTCGATGCAGTCGTCGGCACAGCTCACGTCGGTCGTCGAGGTCGACGTGACCCGCGTCGCACGCTTCCGCGACGCGACCAAGGGCACCTTCCACGAGAAGACCGGCGTGAAGCTCTCTTTCCTGCCGTTCTTCGCCCTTGCGGCCACCGAGGCGCTCAAGGCCGTGCCGATCGTCAACGCGACGATCGATGGCGACGCAATTGTCTACCCGGCGCAGGAGAACCTGAGCATCGCGGTCGAGACCGAACGCGGGCTTCTCACTCCGGTCATCCGCGAGGCCGGTGAGCTCACGCTCGCCGAGCTGGCGCAGCAGATCGCCGACCTCGCAGCGCGCACCCGCGATAACAAGCTCAAGCCCGACGAGCTCGCCGGGGGCACGTTTACGCTGACGAACACTGGCTCACGCGGTGCCCTGTTCGACACACCCGTCGTGTTCCTTCCGCAGTCCGCGATCCTCGGAACCGGAATCGTCGTGAAGCGGCCCGTCGTCGTGAGCCAGGACGACAGTGACGCGATCGCGATCCGTTCAATGGTCTACCTCGCGCTCTCCTATGACCACCGCATCGTGGACGGAGCCGACGCCGCGAAGTTCCTCGTGACGATGAAGAACCGACTCGAGTCGGGAGATTTCCAGGGCAACCTGGGCATCTGAGTCAGCGCCGCACCGAGATGGCCCGCAACCGCTCCGGCGGCTGCGGGCCATCGTGTTTTTCGGGATGGCGGCGCCACGTAGACTGACCGGATGGTCGACATTGTCGTCACGGGGCTAAGCGCCAACTCCGTGCCGTATCTCGTCGCTCTGGACCATCAGCGGGCAGTCCATGCCGCTGTGGTCGCAGGGCGGGCGCCGGACACCCTTCTCCTCCTCGAGCACCCCTCGGTCTACACCGCAGGCAGACGTACCGAGGCAGCCGAGCGACCGACGGACGGCACCCAGGTGCTCGACGTGGACCGGGGCGGCAAGATCACCTGGCACGGGCCCGGCCAACTGGTCGGGTACCCGATCCTCAGACTCGCCGAACCGATTGATGTCGTCGGCTACGTTCGCAGGCTGGAGGGCATCATCATCGATGTGCTGGCCGAGTTCGGCGTTACCGGTGAACGGGTCGCCGGCCGTTCCGGGGTGTGGCTGCGCGGCACCGACAAGATCGCCGCGATCGGCATCCGCGTCGCCCAGGGCGTCACCATGCACGGGTTCGCCCTCAACTGTTCGAACAGCTTCGAGGCCTACGACCAGATCGTCGCGTGCGGCATCGCCGACGCCGGCGTCACGAGCATCTCGAGGGAACTCGGACGCCTCGTCACCCCTGCTGACGTCGTTCCCCTCATCTCCGCACGATTCGCCCGACTGACAGAGGTAGCAGCATGAGTCATCCCCCCGAGGGGCGCAAAATGCTGCGTCTCGAAATCCGCAACGCTGAGACCCCCATCGAGCGGAAGCCGCCGTGGATCAAGACCAAGGCGAAGATGGGCCCCGAGTACCTGCAGCTGCAGGAGCTCGTCAAGGGAGAGGGCCTCCACACCGTGTGCCAGGAGGCCGGCTGTCCCAATATCTTCGAGTGCTGGGAGGACCGGGAGGCGACCTTCCTCATCGGCGGCTCACAGTGCACCCGCCGGTGCGACTTCTGCCAGATCGACACCGGCAAGCCCGCCGACTACGACACCGACGAGCCCCGGCGGGTCGCCGACTCGGTCGCGGCGATGAAGCTGCGCTACGCCACCGTCACCGGCGTCGCCCGCGATGACCTCCCCGACGAGGGTGCGTGGCTTCACGCGGAGACCGTGCGGCAGATCCACGCGAAGAACCCGGGAACCGGGGTCGAGATCCTGGCGACCGATTTCTCCGGCAACCCCGCGCTGCTCGAGGAGGTGTTCTCGTCCCGGCCGGAGGTGTTCGCCCACAACGTCGAGACGGTCCCCCGCATCTTCAAGCGCATCCGCCCGGCGTTCCGGTACGAACGATCCCTCGACGTGATCACGCAGGCGAGGAATTACGGGCTCATCACCAAGTCGAACCTGATCCTGGGCATGGGCGAGGAGCGCGCGGAGATCACTCAGGCCCTGCGCGACCTGCATGATGCCGGCACTGACATCATTACGGTCACCCAGTACCTGCGACCGACCCCGCGCCACCTTCCGGTCGCTCGTTGGGTGCGCCCCGAGGAGTTCACCGAGATCAAGGTCGAGGCAGAGGAGATCGGCTTCCTCGGCGTGCTCGCCGGACCGCTGGTGCGCTCGAGCTACCGTGCCGGACGCCTGTGGGCGCAGTCGATGGCGCGCAAGGGCCGCGAACTGCCGGAGGGGCTCAGCCACCTCGCCGACCCGAGCCTCGGCTTCGCCCAAGCGGTGTCATAACCGCGGTGTCATAACCGCGGTGTCATAACCGCGGTGTCATAACCGCGGTGTCATAACCGCGCTGTCGTAACCGCGCTGTCGTAACCGCGCTCTCGTAGCGGTCGCTCAGCCGACAAAGCGGTCCCGGATGCGCCAGCCCTCGATTGTCTTGATCAGGAGCACACTCATCGGGACCTCGCCCGCGGTCCCCGCCGGCGGGGCGACGGCGACGAGGGCGGAGTTGCCGATCCTCTCGACGAGATTCGCCGAACGGCCCTCCCGCGCCCCTGCGGTAGGGGACGGCCGGGCCCCCGCTCCGCCGCCCTCCTGCGCCTGCCGGATCGCGTAGCCGTCAGCCTCCCACGCGGCGGAGCCCGCCTGGTCGACGTCGTCGAGGCAGAGCACGGAGAGCGAGGCGAGGCAGCCGTCGCGCAGCTCGAGCAGCGCGAGAGCCGCGGCGACGGGATCGTCGCCGCCGGTCGCGGGCTGCTGCGGAGCCGGCTCGGCCGGGGCATCGCTCGGCGGAGGCTCCGGTTCTTCTGGCTCCGGTTCACCTGTCACGGTGAGCGGGGCTGGCCCAGCATCGGGGGTCCCGGAGGACGGGTCGCCATCCGGTACGAGCAGCAGAGCCACGGTGAGCAATGCCGCGACCGCCGCCGCAACCCAGACCGGTCGACGCACCGAAGCGAGTACCCGAGCGTTGCCGGCCGCGGCTGTGCCGGAGGGCATTGACGCGCGGATGACCTGCTCAAGCCACGCAGGAAGGTGGATGGCGTCGAGCCAGATCGGGCGCGCCCGCCGGCGCCCGCGAACCGCTGCGACGGGAGCGGCGGCGGCCGCGGGTCTCCTCGACGACCCGCGCGAGCCCACCAGCGCAGGCGGACTCGACGCGGCGCGCGGCCGGACGTCGAGCACTACCGGGGTGGCCGGCGCCGAGTCGAACAACACGCTGGCGATCTCGGCCGCGAACCGCTCAGGCGCCCGCGAGGGGTCCGCCGAGCGGAGGAAGGACAGTGCGAGCGTGCGGCCCGCGGACTCCGGCGTCGACTCGAGCACCGCGCCCGCGAGGGAGACGAGGTCGGCAAGGTCGCGCAGTGCGGGCGCCGATGCCGCGAGTTCGGCCGGGGAGAGGCTCGACGCCGACGTGCCCACCGGCTCCGTGCCGATGATCCGGGCGCGACCGAACGAGGCGAGCACGGGCGTACCGAGCTCGTCGAACAACACCGAACCCGCCGTCACCGCGCAGTGCGCTACGCCCACACGATGGAGTTCGGCGACCGCCGCGGCGATGGGAGCGAGGATCGTGACGGCCTCGCCGGATCGGATCTGGCCTCGGGATGCCAGCAACTGGGCGAGCGACCGGGGGCGAAGGAGGCCAAGCACGAGCACCGGCAGGCCGTCCCGCGCGGTCGCGAGGTCGTCGAGCCGCACCAGGTGCGGTGAGGATGCGCGCGCGAGGGCGCCGATCTCAACATCGATGCCCGAGCGGTCCGTGCCGGGTCGGAACACCTTGATCGCGGCGGTCGTCGCCGGCGCGATTCCCCGGCCGCCCGAGGCCGACGCGACTTCGCCGGTGGTCAGATCGCCTCTCAGGTCGTTGCCGAGAGAACCGTGGCCGAGAAAGACGTCGGCCCGGCGACCCGACCCAAGCCGGCGCACGAGCCGGTAGCCCGCGGCCGAGTCCACGCTCCCGATGTCATCCACCCCGTCATGATGTGCCCCGCGGGACCGCCGCAGAGAACGGGCCGCGCCGCCGGTGAGGACAGGCCGGATCGACGGGGTGGGGAGGGCGGGTCGGAGAGGGAACGGGAGCGCGGGTGACGGTGGACCTCCGGGGCCGTATCCTAGACACATGGCACGCACCAAAGAGCCGAAGGCTCCAAAAACCCCCAAGGAACCCGGCCGTCTGAAGCAGATGTACCAGGTCTTCAAGATGACCACCCGCTACGACAAGAAGGCCGTCTGGTACATGTTGGCGGCGTTCCTGCTGCCCGTCGCCGCGAGTGTCGTTCTCGCGCTCCTGATCGCGCCCGGCAGCATCATTGGCCTGATCCTCTACCTGATCTCCGGAATCCTCGGAGGCCTCCTCGCCTTCCTCATCGTGTTGGGGCGTCGCGCCGAGCGAGCGGCGTACGGACAGATTGCCGGCCAGCCCGGTGCGGTCGGCGCGGTACTCAAGAGCTCGCTCCGGCGCGGATGGGTCTCGAGCGAGATGCCGGTTGCCGTGAGCCCGAAGACGCAGGATGCCGTCTACCGCGCCGTCGGGCGCGGTGGCGTCGTGCTGATCGGCGAGGGGCCGAAGTCACGCACGACGCGGATGCTCGAGGACGAGCGTCGCAAGGTGAGCCGAGTGCTCCCCAACGTGCCCGTGCACTTCCTCTTCGTCGGCCCCGACGCCGACTCGGTGCCGCTGCACAAGATTCCGTCGTCGATGGGAAAGTACAAGCGCGCGCTCAACAAGGCCGAGATCTACGCTGTCAACAACCGCATCAGCTCGCTCGGCAAGAACGGGCTGCCGATCCCCAAGGGCGTCGACCCGACGAAGGTGCGCGCCGGCCGTCCCCGCTGATGCGCGGACCGACGTGACCGGCGGACCGGCTCGACCCGCTAGATGCGAACCAGGACGGTACCGGCCAGCTGGTCATGAAGGCCCCGCTGGTCGCGGTCGAACACGACGGCCGGGATGACGAGCGCCAGCAGAACAGTGCGCACGGCAGGACGCCAGATGCCAACACCGCCGCCGGCAGTGGGCACAACGCGCATCCCGAGCAGGAGATGTCCGATGCCGCCGGAGACCAGTGCGATCAGCACAATCTGCAGCACGACGAAGGCGCCCGTGATGTAGATCGCCTCGACACTGCCGTCATCGCCTCGGAAAAGCAACCAGGCGAGGGTGTAGGCGACGGCCCAGTCGATGCAGAGGGCGGCGATTCGTCGCCCGAGCCGAGCGATCGAACGCGGGCCGGTCGAGGGAAGCCCGAGGCGTTTGCCCGGCCACTCCTGCCCGGCGCTGTCCGCGCGCGACGATGAAGGATTCGAACCGGGCATGGCTCGAGTCTACGGCCGGCAACCAGGCGTAACATGCCGGAAACATTTGCGACACCGTGGGGAAATCGCCCCCCCGTAGCCTCGAGGTGGTTACGAACCGTGGCCGCTTCCCTATTCACACCCATTGGAGTCCTTCACATGTTCCGTGATTCTTCCGAGGTGCTCGCCTTTATCAAGGACACCGACGTCAAGTTTCTTGATATCCGCTTCACCGACCTCCCCGGTGTGCAGCAGCACTTCAACATTCCCGCATCGACCGTGGACGAGGAGTTCTTCTCCGTCGGGCAGATGTTCGACGGCTCCTCCATTCGCGGCTTCGCCTCGATTCACGAGTCCGACATGCAGCTCATCCCCGATGTGACGACCGCGTACATCGACCCCTTCCGCAACGAGCGCACGCTCATCATGATCTTCGACATCTACAACCCGCGTAACGGTGAGATCTACCACCGCGACCCGCGCCAGGTCGCCAAGAAGGCCGAGAAGTATCTCGCCTCGACAGGCATCGCCGACACCGCGTTCTTCGCTCCCGAAGCCGAGTTCTACATCTTCGACGACGTTCGCTTCGATGTGAAGCAGAACTCCAGCTTCTACTCCGTCGACTCCGACGAGGGTGCCTGGAACTCGGGCCGCGTCGAAGAGGGCGGCAACCTCGCCAACAAGACCCCCTTCAAGGGCGGCTACTTCCCGGTGAGCCCCGTCGACAAGCAGGCCGACCTGCGCGACGACATGAGCCTCAAGCTCATCGAGGCGGGCCTGATCCTCGAGCGCGCCCACCACGAGGTCGGCACCGGCGGCCAGGCGGAGATCAACTACCGCTTCGACACCATGGTGCACGCGGCAGACGACCTGCTCAAGTTCAAGTACATCGTCAAGAACACGGCCGAGCAGTGGGGCAAGACGGCGACGTTCATGCCGAAGCCGCTCTTCGGCGACAACGGCTCGGGCATGCACACCCACCAGTCGCTCTGGAACGACGGCAAGCCGCTGTTCTACGACGAAAGCGGATACGGCGGCCTGAGCGACCTGGCCCGCTGGTACATCGGTGGCCTGCTCAAGCACGCTCCGGCCGTCCTCGCGTTCACCAACCCGACGCTCAACTCGTACCGCCGCCTGATCCCGGGCTTCGAGGCCCCGGTCAACCTGGTCTACTCTGCCGGCAACCGGTCCGCGTCGATCCGCATCCCGATCACGGGGACGAACCCGAAGGCCAAGCGCATCGAGTTCCGCGCGCCCGACGCATCCGGCAACCCGTACCTCGCCTTCGCCGCCCAGCTCATGGCGGGCATCGACGGGATCAAGAACCGCATCGAGCCGCACGAGCCGGTCGACAAGGACCTCTACGAGCTCCCGCCCGAGGAGGCCAAGAACATCCCGCAGGTTCCCGGCAGCCTCGCCGAGGCCCTCGACGCCCTGGAGGCCGACCACGACTTCCTGATCGCCGGAAACGTGTTCACGCCCGACCTGATCGAGAACTGGATCGCGTACAAGCGCGAGAAGGAGATCATCCCGGCCGCGCAGCGCCCGCACCCGTTCGAGTTCGAGCTGTACTTCGGGGTCTAGACTCCGCTCGCACGACACGAAGGGCCGCGCCTCGCGAGAGGGGCGGCCCTTCCCCGTGTTGCGGAGGCTGACGCTGGCTGGCTGGCTGGCTGGCTGCTCCGCTCAGCAGCCGAGCGCCGAGTGTGCCCCCTCGCGCCGAGTGTGCCCGTTATTGCAAGCACCCACGGCGCCAACAGGCACGCTCGGTGGACTTGGTGGACTCGGTGGACTTGGTGGAGTCGGTGGAGTCGGTGGTCCGCACCCGTGTGAACGCGCGCGCGTGGCCGGGCATGCGCGGGCGTGGCCGCCACCATGCGAGCACGCGGCTACGGCGGTGCCGGCGAAGCTCTGCTAGCCGTAGAAGCGCTTCTCGAACACCTGCCTGGCGAGCCGGGTCACCCGCAGGTAGTCGTCCTCGAGCTGGTTCGCCGACCCCGGCGGGTACTCCATGAGCCGGGCGATGCCCTCCAGCTGCGGACGGTCGATCGGCAACACGTCGGTCGTCCGCACCATCCACAGGGTCATCGCCGACCGCACGCGGGAGGCGAAGATCCAGGCTGCGCGCAGCTTCGCCGCCTCCGCCTCGGTGATGAACCCCTCCTCGCAGACCGCGGCGAGGGCCGCGAGGGTCGATGTCGTGCGCAGCGACGGCAGGCGCGCACCGTGCTGGAGCTGGATGAGCTGCACGAGCCACTCGACGTCGCTGAGCGAACCGCGTCCGAGCTTGAGATGCCTGGCCGGGTCGGCCGCTTGCGGCAGGCGCTCCGACTCCACTCTCGCCTTGATGCGCTTGACCTCGCGCACATCCTGCTCGGGGATGTCCTTGGGGTAGCGCACCTCGTCGGCGAGGGCCTCGAAATCGCGTAGCAGTGCTTCGTCACCAACAGCGGCCGTGGCGCGCAGGAGCGCCTGCGCCTCCCACGTGAGCGACCAGCGCTGGTAATAGGCGCGGTACGAATCGAGTGACCGCACCACCGGACCGTTCTTCCCCTCGGGGCGAAGGTTGATGTCGAGGTCGAGCGGCAGGCGGAGGTCCTCCGTCGAGGCGGTCAGCCGCGACACGATCGTCTCCGCCCGGGACTGGGCCTCGGCGCCGGATGCCGTTGTCGTGCGGTAGACGTAAATGACGTCGGCGTCCGATCCGAAGCCGAGCTCCCGGCCGCCGTAGCGGCCCATCGCGATGATCCCGAACTCGATCCCGTCGATGCCCCGGCGAGCGAGGTTGAGCATGCCGGTCAGCAGCGTCGTCGTGACATCCGCGAGGGCGCGGCCGAGGTGCTCGACGTCGATGAGCCCGAGAATGGCGGCGATTGCCAGGCGCAGCACCTCCCGCCGACGCGCGGTGCGCAGCGCGAGGGCGGCGGTCGCCGGGTCGTCGTGGCGGGAGATCGTGGCTGCCGCCTCGTCGAGGAGGGCATCGAGCGGCCGGGGGCTCAGCTCCTCCTCGTTTTCGAACCAGGCCGCGCCTTCGGGGATTCGCTCGAGAAGCACGCCGATGTAGCGGGCGGCCGAGAGCGCGTTCGTGAGCCGGTTCGCGGCGCCGGACGAGTCGCGGAGCATCCGGAGGAACCAGTAGGACTCCCCCAGGTCCTCGCTCAGGCGGCGGAAAGCGAGTAGCCCGTAGTCGGGGTCGGCGCCGGCCGCAAACCACTGCAGCATCACCGGCAGCAGGTGTCGTTGGATGGCGGCTCGGCGCGACACCCCGGAGGTGAGCGCCCGGATGTGCGAGAGCGCGCCCTTCGGATCTTGGAACCCGATCGCCGAGAGCCGAGCCGCGGCCTGGTCGCTCGTGAGGGAGATGCCGTCGTCTTTGAGGGCAGCCACGGCGCTGAGCAGCGGGCGGTAGAACAGCCGCTCGTGCAGCGACCGCACGGTCAGCTTCGTGCGGTTCCACTGGGCGCTGAGGTCGTCGGCGCTCGACGCGAGCCCGGTGCCCCGCGCCAACACACGCAGGCCCTCCCGATCGGTCGGCATGAGGTGGGTGCGGCGCAGCTTGGTGAGCTGAACCCGGTGCTCGAGCAGCCGCAGAAACCGGTAGTCGCGGGCGAACTCGGCCGATTCGGCCCGCCCGATGTAGCCCTGTTCGGCGAGCGAGACGAGGGCGGGCAGGGTGCCGGGCTGCCGCACCTCGGGGTCGGTCTGCCCGTGCACGAGCTGCAGCAGCTGGATGGTGAACTCGATGTCGCGCAGGCCGCCCGGGCCGAGCTTGAGCTGCCGATCGAGCTCGGCCGAGGGGATGTTCGCGGTCACCCGCTCTCGCATCCGCTGCACCGACTCGACGAAGTTCTCCCGCGCTGCGCTGCTCCACACCTTCGGCGCCACCGCGTCGACGTAGCGCCTGCCGAGGTCGGCGTCGCCGGCGAGGCACCGCGCCTTGAGCAGGGCCTGAAACTCCCAGCTCTTGGCCCACCTGTCGTAATAGGCCACGTGCGACTCGAGCGTGCGGACGAGCGCGCCGTCCTTGCCCTCCGGGCGCAGATTGGCGTCGACCTCCCACAGTTCCGGCTCATTGCCGTAATCGTGCACGGCGCGGGTCGCGGCCATCGCGAGCTTCGTCGCGATCTCGACCGCCCTGCCGGTGTCGAGCACTCCAGAGCCCTCGGCCACGAAGATCACATCGACATCGCTGATGTAGTTGAGCTCGCGCGCGCCAGCCTTGCCCATCCCGATGATCGCGAGGCGACTCGCCGCGACCTCGTCGGGCGGGTAGGTCGAGACGGAGCGGGCCACGGCGATCGCGGCCTCGAGCGCCGCGCCGGCGAGGTCGGCGAGAGCGGCGGCCACGGTGTCGACGGCGGCGAGCGGGTCGGGCCTCGACAGGTCCCAGGCGGTGAGCTGAACGAGGTGGCGGCGGTAGCGAATACGGAGGGCGGTGGATGCGGCGGGCTCGGCCAACCCCGCGACACCGTCGACGGCCTCGACGGAGGCCAGTAGGTCGACGACGTACTCCTCGGCCGACGGCGGCCGCGGCAACGGCCCGATCAGGCTGTGCAGCTCGGCGGGTCGACGCTGCAGGAACTCCCCCAAGCCGGTTGATGCGCCGAGCACCCGGATCAGCCGCTCGGCGCTCTCGTCCGCGGCCAGCAGGGGCATCGCCTCGACTGGCGTGGTCCTCAGCAGCTGGGCGAGCGAGCGCAGTGCCAGATCAGGATCGGCGGCCGCGGCGAAGTGCGCCGCGATCTCGTCGAGACCGTGTTCCGTCGCGAGTTCGCCGAGCAGCGTGTTTGCCGCCGTGAGTTCGGCGAAGCCGAGCTTCGCTAATTCGGTGAGCGTACTGGGGTGCCTCGGCATCCTCGCCTGCACTTTCTTCTCGGGCGACCCTGGGGCTAGAGCATCTCCAGATTGCTCTTGAGCTCGTACGGGGTCACCTGGGCGCGGTAGTCGCGCCATTCCTGCCGCTTGTTCAGCAGCACGTAATTGAAGACGTGCTCGCCGAGGGTCTCGGCGACAAGCTCCGACTCCTCCATGAGCGACACGGCACGGTCGAGGCTCGCGGGAAGCTGCTTGTAGCCGAGCGCCTTGCGTTCGGCATCCGAGAGACTCCACACATTGTTCTCCGCCTCCGGGGGCAGCTCGTACCCGTTCTCAATACCCTTGAGCCCGGCCGCGAGCATGAGCGAGTAGGCGAGGTAGGGATTTGCGGCGGAGTCGATCGCGCGGTACTCGACGCGGGCGCTCTGTCCCTTGTTGGGCTTGTACAGCGGAACTCGCACGAGAGCGGAGCGGTTGTTGTGGCCCCAGGTGACGAAGCTCGGTGCCTCGTCGCCGCCCCAGAGCCGCTTGTAGGAGTTCACGAACTGGTTCGTCACCGCGGTGATCTCCGGCGCGTGCGTGAGCAGGCCGGCGATGAACTGGCGGCCGATCTTCGACAGCTGGTACTGGGCACCGGCCTCGAAGAACGCGTTGGTATCGCCCTCGAAGAGCGACATGTGGGTGTGCATGCCCGATCCCGGCGCGTCGGCGAGTGGCTTCGGCATGAAGGTCGCGTAGACGCCCTGCTCGATCGCCACCTCTTTGATGACGGTGCGGAAGGTCATGATGTTGTCGGCGGTGGTCAGGGCGTCGGCGTAGCGCAGGTCGATCTCGTTTTGACCCGGACCGGCCTCGTGGTGGGAGAACTCGACCGAGATGCCGAGGTCCTCGAGCATCCGCACCGAGCGGCGACGGAAGTCGTGCGCCGTGCCCCCGGGCACGTTGTCGAAGTAGCCTGCCTTGTCGACCGGCTGGGGCCCTTTCGGGCCGTATTGGGAGCTCTTGAGAAGGTAGAACTCGACCTCGGGATGCGTGTAGAAGGTGAAGCCGCGGTCGGCCGCCTTCGCGAGCGTGCGCTTGAGCACGTTGCGCGGGTCGGCGACGGCGGGCTGACCGTCCGGGGTCGTGATGTCGCAGAACATGCGCGCGGTCGGGTCGACCTCGCCGCGCCAGGGCAGGATCTGGAAGGTCGTGGGGTCGGGGTGGGCGAGCACGTCGGCCTCGTAGGCGCGTGTCAGCCCCTCGATCGCGGAGCCGTCGAATCCGAGACCCTCGGCGAAGGCGCCCTCCACCTCGGCAGGCGCGATGGCGACCGATTTGAGGGTGCCGACCACGTCGGTGAACCAGAGCCGGATGAACTTGACTCCCCGCTCTTCGATCGTGCGAAGAACGAAGTCACGTTGCTTGTCCATTGGCCCCTCATCGTCGCGTACGGGGCGAAGTGCCCACCGCTATTAGGCTACTGGCTATGCCCCGACTCCGCTTGGCACTCGCCCAGACCAACCCCATCGTCGGCGATCTGGCGGGAAACGCTGAGCAGGTTGTCGCTGCCGCCCGGGCCGCCGCAGCGTCAGGCGCCGACATCCTCGTGACCGGCGAGATGGCCCTGGCCGGGTACCCGATTGAGGACCTCGCCTCCCGGCCCGCGTTCCTGGCGAGATGCCGCGACGCCGTGCCCGCTCTCGCGAAGAAGCTCCAGGATGCCGGACTCGGCGACCTTGTTGTCATCGTGGGCCACCCCGACGGACCGTTCGAACCTCGGCTGCTCGGCACGAGCAGTGCGCCCACCGCGATCGCCCAGAACTGCGCCAGCGTGCTGCAGCACGGCCACACCAAGGCGAGGTATGCCAAGCACCACCTGCCCAACTACTCCGTGTTCGACGAGTACCGGGTATTCATCCCCGGCGACGAGCTCCTCGTGCTGCGGATGCGGGGTGTCGACGTCGCCGTCATCGTCTGCGAGGACCTCTGGCGCGACGGGGGCCCCCTCGGCCGGGTGCTCGAGGCGGATGCCGGCCTGCTCGTCGTCCTCAACGCCTCGCCGTTCGAGCGGGACAAGGATGAGGTGCGACTCCCCCTCGTCACTCGTCGGGCCGTCGAGACCAACACGACCGTCGCCTACGTGAACCTGGTGGGCGGTCAGGACGATCTCGTCTTCGACGGCGACAGCGTCGTCGTCGACGGAACAGGAGACATCCTCGCCCGGGCGCCGCAGTTCGTCGAGCATGTTCTCGTCGTGGACGTCGACCTCGAGCCGGCGAACCTGGGGGCCGAGCTCCCCGACAACGTGCGCCGGGTGAACCTGACCGTGCCGGAGCACCGCGGCACCTCCCTCGACCGGGATGTTGCGACGCTGCCGGATGATCGCGAACAGCTGTGGAACGCCCTTGTTCTCGGGCTCCGCGACTATGTGGGCAAGAACGGCTTCCCCTCCGTGGCGCTGGGCCTCTCCGGCGGAATCGACTCCGCCGTCTGCGCTTCGCTCGCCGCCGACGCGATCGGCGCGGACCGGGTCTTCGGCGTGTCGATGCCGAGCCGGTGGAGCTCCGACCATTCCCGGTCGGATGCCGACGACACCGCCGAGCGTATCGGGCTGCACTACTCCGTCGAGCCCATCGCCGACCTGGTGCTCCCGATCGAGCACCAGCTCAGCCTCACCGGTGTCGCGGCCGAGAACGTGCAGGCGCGCGTGCGCGGCATCATCCTCATGTCCCTGTCGAACGCGAACGGGCACCTCGTGCTCACGACGGGCAACAAGACCGAACTCTCGGTGGGCTACTCGACGATGTACGGCGATTCGGTCGGCGGCTTCGCCCCGCTCAAGGACGTTCCGAAGCTGCTGGTCTGGGAGCTCGCCCGCTGGCGCAACCAGCACGCGACGGCTCTCGGCGAAACCCCGCCGATCCCGGAGAGCTCGATCGCGAAACCGCCGTCGGCGGAGCTCCGGCCGGGCCAGACCGACCAGGACTCCCTCCCGCCGTACGAGGTGCTGGACGGCATCCTCGACGCGTATATCACGAACGCGCTCGGCCGGGAGGACGTGATCGGCCTGGGCTTCGATGAAGAGACGGTCGATGCCGTCGTGAAGCTCGTCGACCGCTCGGAGTGGAAGCGCCGCCAGGGCGCCATCGGCCCGAAAATCTCGGGCATGGCGTTCGGCCGCGACCGGCGCCTGCCGATCACGTACCGCCCCAGCCACTGAATCAAGGGAGACCTCCATGACCGATTCCACCGCGGCGGCGACCCAGGCCGGCCTTCGAAAGGTGCGCACGCGCCACTTTCAAGGCGCGAAGAACAGCGGAATCACGATCACCGGGCTCACGAGCTACGACATGCTCACCGCGGCGATCTTCGACAAGGCGGGGATCGACTTCCTCCTCGTCGGCGACTCCGCGGGCAACAACGTGCTCGGCTTCGACACGACCCTCCCGGTCACCGTTGACGAGCTCATCCCGCTCACCCGGGCCGTCGCCGGAGCAGTCTCCCGCGCGTTCGTGATCGCCGACATGCCGTTCGGCTCCTACGAATCGAGCCCGGAGCAGGCCCTGCACACCGCCTTCCGATTCATGAAGGAGACCGGCGCGCACGCCGTCAAGCTCGAGGGCGGGGTGCGCAGCGCGGAGCAGATCCGCCGCATCGTCGAGGCCGGAATCCCGGTCATGGCCCACATCGGATTCACCCCTCAAAGCGAGCACGGGCTCGGCGGCCACATGATCCAGGGCCGAGGGGCGGGCGCCGATGCGCTGCTTGCCGACGCCATCGCGGTGCAGGATGCCGGGGCTTTCGCGGTCGTGCTCGAGATGGTGCCGTCTGCCGCGGCGAAGCGCGTGACCGAGACGATCAGCATCCCGACGATCGGCGTCGGCGCGGGCCCCCACGTCGACGGACAACTCCTTGTCTGGACCGATTGGGCCGGCCTGACGACCGGACGCATCCCCAAGTTCGTCAAGCAGTACGCGAACCTCAACGGGGTGCTGACGGATGCCGCGAAGGCCTACATCGCCGACGTCGGCTCCGGCAGCTACCCCGCCACGGAACACGAATACGAGGAGTAACCCTCGCGGCCGCTACCTGCCGTCGCGCGCATCCTCCTCTGCCCATTTGCGGGCGCGCTCGGCGATGATCTGCGGGGCGCGCGCGGCATCCTCCTTCGAGTCGAATGGGCCGTCCCGGTCGCTGCCGAGCGACTGAGCACCCTCCTCGACCTCGCCCGTTCTGCGGTTGTAGTACCACTGCGTCATGGCTGCCTCCCTTGGTCAACTTACAATTGAGCCTATGCCTCGGGATTCACACGGTCACCTCGTCCCCGGGGTCATTTCCCCGCTTCGCAGCGTGCCGAAGCACATTCGGCGGCCAGAGTACGTCGGCAAGAGCGAACCGTCGCCGTTCACCGGCTCCGATGTCTACCCGCCGGAAACGATCGAGCTCATCCGCGAGTCCGGCAGAATCGCGGCGCAGGCGGTCGCCCTCGTGGGCGAGAATATCCGCCCGGGCGTCACCACGGAGGAACTCGACCAGATCGCACACGACTTCATGGTCGCCCACGACGCCTACCCCTCGACGCTCGGCTACCGCGGGTTTCCGAAGTCGCTGTGCAGCTCTGTCAACGAGGTCATCTGCCACGGGATTCCCGACGACACAGTGCTCGAGAGCGGTGACATCGTCAACATCGACATCACCGCCTACAAAAACCAGGTGCACGGTGACAGCAACCGCACCTTCCTCGTCGGCGATGTGCGCCAGGAGGTCGTTGACCTCGTCGATCGCACTGAGGAGGCCCTGCGCCGCGGCATCAAGTCGATCGCCCCAGGCCGGCAGGTGAACGTGATCGGCCGCGCGATCGAGTCCTACGCGAAGCGCTTCGGTTACGGCGTGGTGCGCGACTTCACCGGACACGGCGTCGGCGGGGCCTTCCACTCCGGGCTCATCATTCCTCACTACGACACCGACCGGTTCACCGAGGTCTGTGAGGTGGGCATGGTGTTCACGATCGAACCCATGCTCACCCTCGGCACGGCCAACTGGGACCAGTGGGACGATGGCTGGACCATCACGACCAAGGACAAGAGCATCACGGCGCAGTTCGAGCACACCCTCGTCGTCACCGAGCGCGGCGCCGAGATCCTCACTCTCCCGTAGCCAGGGGGAAGTCGTGGTCGGAGCGGTGATCCCTACGGGCGCCTGACAGCCGTGAGCAGCACCACGGCATCCTCGACGGCCTCGAGAGAATGCGGCGCGTTCGGCACGACCAGCAGGTCGCCGATCCAGCCGGCCCACGATTCCTCGCCCGAGGTGAGCAGCACCCGCCCGAGAAGCACCTGCACGGTGGCCTCGCCCGGGTTGTCATGCTCGGCGAGGGACTGGCCGGCACAGAGGGCGATGACACTCTGGCGAAGCAGGTGGTCGGAGCCGCCGTGCACCGATTTGGTGCTCCGCCCATTCGATGCGCTTTGTGCGTGTTCGAGCTCCGCGTGGGCGAGGGCGGTGAGGGAGACCTTGTTCATCGACAGTCCTTCCAGGCTTCGCGCCCAACCTAGGCGCAGCGGGCGGGCGGGGCGAGGGAAAACCGCCGGAAGAACTAGATTGGCCTCATGACGACTAAAGCTGTGGGGATCGACATCGGCGGCACGGGCATCAAAGGGGCGCTCGTCGACGTCGACTCTGGCGAGCTCCTCACGAGCCGCAGCAAGCTGCCGACACCGGCTGGCGGCTCGCCGTCCGCCATCGTCGAGACGGTAATCGAACTCATCGCCAAGATGGGCGGCGTCGATAAGAAGACACCCGTCGGCGTCTGCTTTCCCGCCGCGATCGTCGGCGGGGTGACAATGTCGGCCGCGAACGTCTCGGACGAGTGGATCGGGCTCCAGGCTGAAAAGCTGTTCGAGAAGGCGCTGGGGCGCGAGATCCACTTCATCAACGACGCGGATGCCGCCGGAGTGGCCGAGCAGCGGTTCGGCGCGGCGCGCAAGGTCAAGGGTCTCGCGATCATGACGACCCTCGGCACGGGAATCGGAACGGCTCTCATCCATCGCGGACGCCTCATTCCCAACGCCGAACTCGGCCACCTCGAGATCGATGGCGTCGACTGGGAGACCCTGGCGGCGTTCTCCTCGAAGGAGCGCGAGAACCTGAGCTGGGCGGAGTGGGCGGGCCGGCTCCAGCGCTACTACGAGCGCCTCGAGGCCTACCTCTATCCGGAGCTGTTCGTCGTCGGCGGCGGGGTGTCCAAGCACGCCTCCGAGTACCTGCCGCTGCTGAACCTGCGCACCCCGATCGTCGCGGCCGAGTTGCGCAACAACGCGGGCATCATGGGTGCCGCCGCGCTCGCATCCGGAGAGTGACCACCCGCCGTCACGGCGCCGGCGTGGGCGGCCACACCGCCTAGATCTTCGCGGTCGGTCCTTGGCCGATGGCCCAGACGCGTGGCGGCAGCTGGCCGTTCACGGAGTGGTCGCCGACGATGCGCGCCTTGAACACCCACGGGTTGTGGTTCGCCGCGGTGCGGGCGTTGCGCCAGTGCCGGTCGAGGTTCTTCGCCTGGCTCACCCCGCTTGCCGACAGGGCGTTGAAGATGTTCGAGGTCGCCCTCGTGGCCAGATCGCTGAGAACGACCTGCGCCTGCGCGGTCTCGAGCTCGGCGACGTCGTTGCGGCGCTCCTCCTCGACAACGTCGCCCAGGAATGCGCCCTCGTAGGCATCCTGCAGCGCGCGAGCGGCGAACTCCACCGTCGCCCGCGCGGCGTAGGCCTGCGAGGACACCTCGCCGACGACCTGCAGGATCTGCGGGTCGGCAGCGAAGGAGTCGGCGTTGCCGTGGGAGAAGACGCGGGTGCGGCCTCGCACCTCGGTCGCGACGTCACGCTCCGCGGCGGCGATGGTCCCGGCGAGGACGGCGAGCAGCACCGCTTGGTAGAACGCCGTCTGGTACTTGAACCTGGTGTCGAAGTCGAACACGTTCTGCTCCTCGACGACGGCATCGACGAAGGTGCTCGTGCCCGACCCGGTCGTCTGCTGGCCGAATCCGTCCCAGTCGTCGCGATGGGTGACACCGCTCTGGTGGGCGTTCACGACCGCGATGACCTTCACCTGGTTGTCGGTGCGCTGCGCGAAGGTGTCGATCCAGTCGGCGAAGATGCTGCCGGTCGAGTAATACTTGGTGCCGTTGATGCGGAACTCGCCCGCCGGTGCGCCGGCGACCGGCCCGACCTGCGTGCCGACGTCGCCGATCCTCACCGCCCCGACCTCGGTCCACGAGTTGCCGGCGATCTCCCCGGCGACGAACCGCGCGAGCCAGACATCGCGCTGCGCCGGTGCAACGAGGCGGTCCTCGACGAAGGCGAAGTGGCCGCGGAGCGCCTGCGGGATATTCGAGTCCGCGGCGGCGAGTTCGGTGAGCAGCCGGAAGAGCTGCGGCAAGGATGCGCCGGCTCCCCCGTCGGCGACCGGCACGCGCACGGCCCCGAATCCGGCAGCCGTGAGTTCGGCAATCTCCGCGTACGGCAGCTGGTGGTCGCGTTCCCGATCGGAGGCACCGGCGGCGATGCGTTCGAAGATCGGCCGGAAGCGCGCGGCGATTCTCTCGTAGTCGGTGGCGGTCGTGAGGTCGGTGCTGGATGCTGACATGGTGTTGCCTTCCGTCTGGGCCGCGATGGCTGCTCAGGCCACGATGGCCGCCCCGCCGCGACGGCACAACAAAGTTGACTCCCTGTGACGTCCGGTTGCGGCGGATGACTTCGATGGTGCGGCGCTCGGCCCCAGCGGGTAGCATCCGGTTTTTCGAGAGAGCCTCGGCTACGGCATCCGGGTGAACGGGGCGCGGCGCAGGTAGGCGTCGAGCGGCACCCCGTCGCGCACCGCGATGAGGAATTCGGTGCGCGAGTAGCCCGATCCCTGCGAGCGGGCGCCATTCCAGGGCTGGTAGCGCGGGGCCGGCCAGATCTCGACGGCGAACTGGGCCCAGGCGTCGTCGTAGAGCTCGTTCTGGGGCCGCCTGCTTCTCGCGGCTCTCGCCACGGCCACACAGGCGACGACACTGAGCCAGAGCAGCACGTCGACGAGGACGAACGCCGCGGTGGCGGCGAACCCGGGGCTGGACGCCGGCTCGAGCAGGAACCGCAGGCAGACCAGAGCGACGGCGCCCGCGAGAGCGGCGAGGCCGACGCCGATTGACTTCGGCAGAAGCTCCAGCCGGGAGTCGGTCGTGACCGCCATCGACCTGCTCACCTCGAGCGGATCGATCCCCGTGCGCGACTCGACGCGCTGCGCTGCCTCGAGGAGCCGGAGGCGATTGTCGTGGGCGAGCATGTAGTGAGATTATGCGAATGGGCCGGCTGGTACGCCGGGTTCTGTCCCCGTTCCCAGCCTCGCGGCCGGTCGCGGGTGACGGCCATCTATCTCGGGACTACGTTGCCGCAGCCCTCCAGCGGTCTACCCGGGAACTTGGCGGGCAGCCTCGAGCGTTCCCTGTCTGACCTTGCTCCGGGCGAGGTTTACCTAGCCGATCGGTCACCCGAATCGCTGGTGGTCTCTTACACCACCGTTTCACCCTTACCCGGGGCGGACCCCGGGCGGTTTACTTTCTGTTGCACTGTCTCGCGGATTGCTCCGGGTGGGTGTTACCCACCGCCCTGCCCTGTGGAGCCCGGACGTTCCTCGGCATCTGTGGCGTTCCTTGCGGAGCCGCAGATGACGCGACCGTCTTGCCGACCCATTCGCGTGCTCAATCCTAACCGGGGACCGGCCCTACGGCGAGTCGGAGCCCGCACCACCGTGCAGGCCGGACTCGCCCGTACGCACGAGGACAGCCTGGCTGTCCGGGCACATCAGCACGTCGTCGGGTGCCGCAGAGCGAATGATGGCCATCTCGTTCTCAAGGAGTTTGACGCCGCTCGCGCTCGAAACACCGCCGCGCAGGTGTGAGGCTCCGAGACCGTAACGCGCACGCTGGCGCTCATACAGCGCGAGCAGCTCGCGCGAGACAGCGCCCGCGATGGCCTGCCGGTTCGCGGCGTTGACGGCGCGCTCCTCGTCAATCGTCGTGAGAGCGGCGTCGCGGGCCTCCGCTGTCGCCGTCATCGCCTCGAGGGCCTGCGCGTGTTCGGCCGCGGTCACCCGCACCCCGTTTTCGAGCGTCTCGAGCTTCTCCATGACGACGAGCTCGATATCCTCGAGCTCGTCGTGCCGGCGGCGCAGGCCGGCGAGCTCGTGCTCGAGTCCCGCGACATCCTTCACCGACGACGACGCCTGCAGCCGGGCCTCGTCCCGCGCGATGCGCGCCTCGATCACGGCGACGTCGGACTCGACCCGTTTCAGCTCGGTACGCGCATCCTCGACCGTGCCGGTCTCTCTCGTCCGCTGTACCCGCAGCCTCTCCGCCTCGGCAGCGAGGCTCACGAGCTGCGCAACCTCCGGCAGATTCTTCGCGCGGTGGTCGAGCTGCTGCAGCTTCGTGTCGAGCGCCTGCAGATCGAGAAGTCGTGCTTGTTCTTCGGGGCTGGCTTTCAGCGCCATGATGCCTCATTCGGTAGTCGAGGGGAAGGTTGGTCAGAGGTAGCAGTCACTGCACGACGACGAAATCCCACGGGTCGGTGCGCAGTTCGCTCACGGTCACGGTGACGCCCGGCAGGGCGGCGCGCAGCTCGCTCGCCGCGACGTCGAGCCAGAGCCATTCGCTGGCCCAGTGGGCGACATCGATGAGGGCTGGGCCCCCACTGTGCCGGGCACTCTCGCGCGACTCCGAGGCGGGATGGTGGCGCAGGTCGGAGGTGATGTACACGTCGGCGCCGAGCACCGCGGGTTCGCTGAGCAGCGAGTCTCCGGCGCCGCCGCACAGCGCGACCGTTCTGACGTCGGCGTCGTAGTCGCCTGCGACGCGGATGCCGGATGCCGTTGCGGGCAGGATCTCACCGACGACTCGGGCGAGCCGGCCGAGGGTCGTTGGGTGCGCGAGTTCGCCGACGCGTCCGATGCCGCGGTCGCCGTTGGTGGCGGTGCCGGTGGCGATTGGCCGGATGCCGGTGAGTCCGAGCCGCTCGGCGAAGACTGCGGACGTTCCGGTCTCCACGACATCGGCGTTGGTGTGGGCGGAGAGCAGCCCGCAATTCGCGCGGATGAGGCGCGCGATGAGGGCGCCCTTGTAGCGGTCCTCGGCGACCGAGGTGACGCCGCGCAGCAGCAACGGGTGGTGCACGAGCATGAGCCCCGCGCCGAGCGCGATGGCCTCGTCGACGGATTCGGCGACGGCGTCGACTGCGAGGTGAATGCGCGTCACCAGGGCCGCTGGATCGCCCGTCACCAGCCCGGGGGCGTCCCAGCCCGATGCCCCCGACAGCGGCCACAGTGCTTCGACGACGGACCCTACTTCGGCGATGGTTGCTGTCACGTCTGCCAGTCTACCGACGTGGCACTCGGGCCGGTCCGGGTGCCAGTCCCCCGGTTCGCCGTAGCGATGATCGCCACGCCGGCCAGGATCAGGGCGATGCCGGACCAGCCGAGCGAGGTGAGCCGCTCCCCCACGACGGCCACCGCGAGAACGGTCGCGACGACCGGTTCGAGCAGCGTGATGGTGGTCGCGGTGCTGCTGCGCAGCACCCGGAGGGCGGCACCGAAGAACAGGTAGGCGACGAACATCGGACCCAGGGCCAGGTAGGCGGTGATCGCGATGGTTCCGCCCGATTGCAGCAGCGGGGCGCCGGTCGCCAGCAGCACCGGCGTGAGCAGCACCGCCCCAAGGCCGAACATTGCCCCCATGATGGAGCGCCCGCGGTGGCCGGTCGCGATCGCGCGCGACGAGGCGTAGGTGTACTGCGCGTAGGCGGCCCCCGCGAGCAGGCCGAGCAGCACGCCCAGGGTCAGGTCGCCACGCCCGGCATCCGCATCATCCGCCCCGAAAGGGAGAATCACGATGCCCGCGAGGGCGACGGCGGTCGCGGCGCCCCACCGTCGGGTCGGGCGTCGGCGCTCGATCGCCCACTCGAGGATCGCGGCGAAGAGCGGCCCGGACCCCAGCGCGACCACGTTGCCGATCGCGACGCCGGCCAGATCCATGGCCGAGTAGAAGGCGAGCGGGTAGACGACCACACCGACCGCACCGAGCGCGATCCAGCCACGTGCGCTCGGATCGCGGAGGGCGCTAAGTGCGCCGCGCGCCGAGACGAGCAGCAGCAGCATGCCACCGGTCGCCATGGTGGCGGCCCCCGTCGCGAGTGGACTCACTCCATCGGGCAAGAAACTCGCGGCAGTGCCGGTCGTCCCCCAGAGCACGGAAGCGATGACGAGCCCGATGGCGCCGGAGGTGGTGCCGAACGCCTCGGAGCGACGCATGCGGAAGGGGCTCTCCGCCCTAGTTGCCGCGGTGACGCGCGGCGAGCAGGATCGCGCTGACGCCCGCGACGAGTACGGACGCCGTGACAGCGATCGCGACGGGCTGCGCCTTGAGCTCCTCGGGCAGCTTTGCCGCGACACGGTCGCGCAGGTCCCGTGCCCGGGCGGGCACGTCGAGGTCATAGCGCAGGGCTGCGACGGTCTCGACGAGGCGGGCCCTCGTCACATCCACGTCGTCCCTGATCTGCTCGGGGGTGCGGATGTCGCGGGGCTTCTTCGGCTCGGGCTCGGGGTCGATTCCCTTGACCTCGCGGGCCTTGGCCATCGCCTTGTGCTGCGACCGGTTCTTCATGATCGCCGAGATCAGGCCCCCGAGGCTCAGCTTGTCCGACTTCTTCTTTCGTGCCATCCTGCACCGTCCTCACATGTCGTCAGCGTCTCGTGTCACGCCTCCCCAGACTAAACGGGGTTGATCAGCTCGGCCCTGTCCTCGCCCCGGATCGGCGCAACCTCGTGCACCTCGAGTGCCTCGCCGACGGCCACGGACGCCTCGACCGCCGCGTCGACGAACGACTGGTCGGCCTCGATGGTCGGGTCGAGCCAGTCGTCCCACCAGTCCTGAGGCAGCGCGACGGGGGTGCGTTCGTGAATGTCGCGCAGGCCGCCGACCGCCTCGCGCGTGAGGATCGTGGTCGTCAGCACCCAGCGCGCCGGGTCGTCGTTCGCGAGGGAGGGATCCTTCCACCACGAGTAAAGTCCGGCGAGGGCGAGCATGCCCTCCGGCGCATGGATGTAGTACGGCGTCTTCACGTCGCCGACGGTCTTCCACTCGTAGTAGCCGCTCGCGGGGATGATCGCGCGCTTGGAGCGCACAGAGGCGGCGAAGAACGGCTTCTCTGCGGCGGTCTCCGACCGGGCGTTGAACGTGGGGAACTTGGTCGCGAGAGTCGGCGAGAACGACGGGGTGAGCGACCAGCGCGCCGCGGCGAGCCTGCGCACGGGAAGCTCGTCGCCCCTGACCGAGTCGATCACGACCGACACGGCGTCAGTGGGGCGGATGTTCCAGGACGGGCCGGGCAGGTTGTCGCCCTCGATCTCGATCTCGAACAGTCCGAGCAGGTCACGGTGCTCCCCCGCGACAACGAAACGACCACACATGCGACCCATCCTGCACCATCGCTGCCGCTCGCGGCGTGCGCCATGCGGTTGTTTCCCGCCCAGCGCCACCCCTAACGGCTGGCACGTGGCGAGCGTACGGTTCAAGGATGGCCGATGACGCGCTGATTGGTCCGGTAACCACCCCGGATCTGCACGTCATGACCTACAACATCCGCCGTCGTTTCCCACACCACCGGCCATGGGGCGCCGACCATTCGGACGCACGCAGCAGTCTCGTCCGCCGGCTTCTCACCGCCGAGCAACCGACCCTGCTCGGCGTGCAGGAGGCCCTGGCGGATCAGGTCGACTTCGTCGCAGACGCGCTCGGCCCCGACTACCTGTGGGTGGGCAACGGCCGCAATCCGTCTGGAGAGGACGAGCGGTGCGCTGTCTTCTACGACACGCGAAGGCTGGAACTGACCGACTGGAAGCAGTGGGCGTTGTCGGCGACGCCGCACGAGCCGGGGTCCCGGTCGTGGGGCAACCTCGCTCACCGGGTTGTCGTCACGGCCGACTTCACCGATCTGGCGACGAGGGCACGGCTGCGCGCCTTCAACACCCACTTCGACCACCTGTCCTGGCGCTCCAGGATCGAGTCGGCGAAGTTCGTCATGAACCTGGTGCACGCGGCGCGGGCTGCCGAACCCGACGCGGCGATCGTGGTGACCGGCGACTTCAATGCCGGAGTCGACTCGGCGGCCTACCGCTGGCTCACCGCGGAGGGGGCTCTGCGTGACGCCTGGAATGTCTCGGCCGAGCGGCTGACACCGCTATGGGCGACCTACTCCACTTTCCGCCACCGGCGGCGGCGGCCGGGGGGCAAACGCATCGACTTCATCCTCGTCGGTCACGGGGTCGATGTCGTCCGCACCGGCATCAACGCGGCGCGGTTCGAGGGCAGGGCGGCATCCGACCACGAGCCTGTGCAGTCGGTACTGCGGTACGGCCGCGCTCTGGCAGGCGCGCCGGAGCATGGGGGGCTGCGCCATGATCCGCGCGCTGCTGCCGGTCGCCCGAGGGTCGGCCGAGAGAGCCGCGGACGGGCTGCGGGTACTTGCGGCGGCATGCATCGTTGTCGCGGGCGTCGGCTGGGGCCCGATTTCAGGCGCGAGCCTCGCGGGCGTGACCGCCGGCATGTTCCTCCCGCGCCTCCTGCGCGTGCGACCAAGCTTCGACATCGCATTCGGAACTGTGGTTCTTGTCGCCGTATGGAGCAGCGTGCTGCAGATCTACATCACGACCAGATGGTGGGACCTGCCGATGCACTTCCTCACCAACGGGCTCTGGGCGGCTATGGTGTACATCTCGCTCGTGCGCCTCGGAGTGATCGCGGATGCCGCGACGCTCTCCCGTCCGCGGCTGTCGGCCGCCGTAATGACCACTGCGCTCGGGTTCTCCTTCGGAGTGCTGTGGGAGATCTGGGAATGGATCGGCCACACTTACATCAACGAGGAGATCTTCGTCGGCTACGTCGATACGATCGGCGACCTGTTCTGGGGTGGTGTCGGCGCCCTGCTTGCGGGCGTCTTCATCCCGTTCATCACGAAACGCTCCGTGGCCCCGGAAACTGCACCTCGTGGCTCGACGTGAACACCGGCGAACAGGGTGTCTGCTCGCGTTACACCGCGAACTTCACGAGGGCGGCACTCGTGCGCGCCGACACAACGGCGGCGATGAAGTGCACGAACAAGTTGCGGCGCCGGACGACAGTCTCGCGAGCGGCGAGCCGGCCCGGGACGACGGTTGGCCGAGGGGGCGTGAAATGTTTGTGTCGAGATCAGTGGCATGGAGGGTTGGCTCTCCACCAAGCCAAAACTCGGGGTGCGCGATCGCTTCACGGGAGGGATGCTGAGCGCGGCGGCTCCGGTGACGTCGCCGTGCGGCTCCGCTGCTCGAATGTTCCTGCCGCTGGTTACAGTCGCTTCCGCAGCACCCCGACCCCGTCCGCATCACGTGGCGAGCTCGCCGGGTGTTTTTACAGTGGGCCCTACCGGGCTCGAACCGATGACATCCACGGTGTAAACGTGGCGCTCTACCAACTGAGCTAAAGGCCCGCGACCCGAGAGACATGCTCGCGGGTTGCGACATTCGATTATGGCACAGGCTTACACTCAGCCCCATGGCGACGACACCCGTGAAAAAAGTCACGACCAGCACCACTGACAACGGGGAGCGGGCCGAACACCGGCTGCCGGCGGTAATTGGCCTGGTGATCGCGCTCACGCTGTACGCGACGCTTCCCAGCACGTTCCTGCCGGGCCTGCGGTTCGCGGTAGTCGCGATCGGGCTCGCGATGCTCGTGCCGCTCATCGCGCTCAACCCGCACCGCTTGCGCCGGGAAACCAGGTGGTCGAGGTTTCTCGCGGTCGGGCAGGCGCTGCTCCTCGTCGCCGCGAACGAGGTCGCGCTCGTGCAACTCGTGATTCAACTAGTGACCGCCCAGAAAAGCGACGGGCTCACGCTACTCGTCGCTGCACTGCAGGTCGCGGTGACGAACGTCATCGCATTCGCACTGGTCTATTGGGAACTCGACCGAGGCGGCCCTGTCACCCGACGGCACGCAGAGCGCTCCGACCTGCCGCTGGCGGACTTCCGTTTTCCGCAAGATGAGGACCATGATGCCGTCGAGGAGGTGGCCGCGCGGTCGTCGGTGCGCACCGGCTGGGTGCCCTCGTTTTTCGACTACGTGTACTTCTCGGCATCCAATTCGATGGCATTCAGCCCCACAGATGCGATGCCGCTTTCGATGCGCGCCAAAGCCCTCATGGTGCTCGAGTCGTCAGGAGCGTTCGTGCTCCTCGCGCTCGTCATCGCGCGAGCCGTGTCGCAACTGGGCTAGCCGACTCTGAGTAGGCGTGATCAGTGCGCCGCGGGCACGAGCGCGTCGAGGGCCGTGCGATAGGCGTCGAGCGAGCGGGCCTGGCCCGGCGCGGTCACGAAGCTCGCCCGGATCGTGCCGGCGGTGTCGATAAGGAAGGAGGCGCGGTTCGCGAAGCCCTTGGCCTCGAGGAAGACGCCGTACTCCTTGGCGACGGCGCCGTGCGGCCAGAAATCCGCCAGGAGCGTGAAGTCATAGCCCTCGTGCTCGGCGTAGGCGCGCAGCGTGGCCTTCGAATCGACCGAG
The DNA here is from genome assembly GCF_040546025.1 of Marisediminicola sp. UYEF4. NCBI lineage: Bacteria > Bacillati > Actinomycetota > Actinomycetes > Micrococcales > Microbacteriaceae > Marisediminicola > Marisediminicola sp. UYEF4. The sequence continues at coordinate 286,421 of NZ_JBEPNA010000002.1, forward strand.
ATGCCGATGAGCTCCACGCCGCCGTCGGCGAAGAGGGCGAGATTGTCGCGCAGCTCGCACAGTTCGCTTGTGCAGGTGCTCGAGAAGGCGAGGGGGAAGAAGACGAGGGCGACCGGCTTGCGGCCGCGGAAGTCAGACAGGCGGATGTGCTCCCCAAATTGATTGGGCAGTTCGAAATCGGGAGCCAGCGTCGAGTCCTGCAGCGGCATGGGCCTGCTCCTTTCGCGCGTGAACGCCGCGACCGGCGAGCACGATTGGCAATCCTACGCCCGGCTTCGTCAGGGTCAAGTTAGCGCGGGTGGGTGCAACTAGACTCAATACCGCCCAATGCGCGTGCCGCTCCTCGAAACCCGAGCCGGACCGTCGCGTGGGGCTCCACAGCAGCAACCATGGCGAATCCGCGAACAAGAGCGAGGTCTACGGTGACGGTCAACGATCAGGATCCATATTCGGTCAACAACATCGACAAGGATCCCGAGGAGACTGCCGAATGGCAGGAATCCCTCGATGCGCTCGTCGCGGCGCAGGGGCACGAGCGGGGCCGCCAGATCATGCTCAGCCTGCTCAAGCGGTCGAAAGAGCTTCACCTCGGCGTTCCGATGGTGCCGACGACCGACTATCTGAACACCATCGCGCCGGAGAACGAACCTGAGTTCCCGGGCGACGAAGCCGTCGAGCGGCGGTACCGCGCGTGGATCCGCTGGAACGCGGCAATCACCGTGCACCGCGCCCAGCGCCCCGGAATCGGTGTTGGCGGGCACATCTCCACCTACGCGTCCTCCGCCTCGCTTTACGAGGTCGGCCACAACTACTTCTTCCGCGGGCAGCACCACCCCGGCGGCGGCGACCAGATCTTCTACCAGGGCCACGCCTCCCCCGGCATGTACGCCCGCGCGTTCCTCGAGGGCCGGCTCAGCACCGAGCAGCTTGACGGGTTCCGCCAGGAGAAGTCGCACGCGGCCGGCGGACTCTCGTCGTACCCGCATCCGCGACTCATGAAGGACTTCTGGCAGTTTCCGACCGTATCGATGGGCCTCGGCCCGATCAACGCGATCTACCAGGCGCAGGCCAACAAATACCTCACCAACCGTGGGATCAAGGACGCCTCCGACCAGCAGGTCTGGGCATTCCTCGGGGACGGCGAGATGGACGAGGTCGAGAGCCGCGGTGCGCTGCAGTGGGCGACCAACGAGGGACTCGACAACCTCAATTTCGTCATCAACTGCAACCTGCAGCGCCTCGACGGGCCGGTGCGCGGCAACGGCAAGATCATCCAGGAGCTCGAAAGCTTCTTCCGCGGTGCGGGCTGGAATGTCATCAAGGTCGTCTGGGGACGCGAGTGGGACGAGCTCCTCGCCCGCGACACCGAGGGCGCGCTGCGCGACCTCATGAATCGCACGCCCGACGGCGACTACCAGACCTACAAGGCCGAGAGTGGCGCCTACGTTCGCGAAAACTTCTTCGGTCGCGACCCGCGCGCCCTGGAACTGGTCAAGGACTACACCGACGACGAGGTGTGGGGCCTCAAGCGTGGCGGTCACGACTACCGCAAGGTCTACGCGGCGTTCAAGGCAGCCCAGGAGCACAAGGGCCAGCCCACCGTCATCCTCGCGAAAACGGTCAAGGGCTACGGCCTCGGCCCGTCGTTCGAGGGCCGCAATGCGACCCACCAGATGAAGAAGCTCACGCTCGACAATCTCAAGAAGTTCCGCGACGAGATGCGTATCCCGATCACGGATGCTGCGCTTGAGGAAAACCCTTATATGCCGCCGTACTACCACCCCGGCGACGACGACGAGGCGATCCAGTACCTGCACGAACGTCGTCAGGCGCTTGGCGGTTACGTGCCGGAACGGCGTTCACGGTTCACCCAGGTGGCCCTGCCCGAGACCCCCACCTACGATGTCGTCAAGCGTGGCTCCGGCAAGCAGGAGATCGCCACGACCATGGCGTTCGCCCGCCTGCTCAAGGACCTGCTCAAGTCGAAGGACTTCGGGCACCGCATCGTGCCGATCATCCCCGACGAGGCACGCACCTTCGGCATGGACGCGTACTTCCCGACCTCGAAGATTTACAACCCCAAGGGCCAGCAGTACACGTCCGTGGACCGCGCCCAGCTGCTCGCGTACAAGGAGAGCCCGCAGGGTCAGATCCTGCACGTCGGTATCAACGAGGCTGGTGCGTTTGCCGCGTTCACCGCGGCCGGAACGTCATATTCGACGCACGGCGAGGCGCTCATCCCGGTCTACGTCTTCTACTCGATGTTCGGGTTCCAGCGCACCGGGGACGCGATGTGGGCGGCGGGCGACCAGATGGCACGCGGCTTCATCATCGGCGCGACCGCTGGTCGCACCACGCTCACCGGCGAGGGCCTGCAGCACGCCGACGGTCACTCGCTGCTGCTCGCGTCGACGAACCCTGCGGTGATCTCCTACGACCCCGCCTACGGTTACGAACTCGGCCACATCGTGCAGGCGGGCCTCGAGCGCATGTACGGGGAGACTCACATCGACCCGAACGTCATGTACTACATCACCGTCTACAACGAGCCGCTCGTGCAGCCGGCCGAGCCGGAGAACCTCGACGTCGATGGTCTGCTCAAGGGCATCTACCTGCTCAAGTCGGGCTCAACCGAGGGTCCTCGCGCCCAGCTGATGGCATCCGGCGTCGCGATCCCCTGGGCCCTCGAAGCGCAGCAGCTGCTCGCCGAGGACTGGGGCGTTTCCGCGGACGTCTGGTCGGTCACGTCGTGGACCGAGCTTCGCCGCGAGGGACTCGACGCGCTCGAGCAGAACTTCCTCTACCCCGAGGCGGAGACCCGTGTGCCGTACCTGACCGACAAGCTCGCCGAAGCGGAGGGCCCGTTCGTCGCTGTCACCGACTTCATGCACGCGGTGCCCGACCAGGTGCGCCAGTTCGTTCCCGGTGATTTCGCGACGCTCGGCGCCGACGGGTTCGGCTTCTCCGACACGAGGGCCGCGGCCCGCCGCTTCTTCAAGATCGACGGGCCGTCGCTCGCGGTGCGCGCGCTGGAGTCGCTCGTCGCCCAGGGCAAGGTCGACCCGTCGGTGCCGCAGGCCGCTATCGACAAGTACCGCTTGCACGATGTGAGCGCCGGCACGTCCGGCAACACGGGAGGCGAGAGCTGACGACCGGCGAGAGACGGTCCACCGTGGCGCATTCAAAGGAGCAGACGCTCGCCTGGCTGAAGACAGTGACAGGCGAGCTGGCGACGGCGACGCTCAAGCGGCTCGACGACACGCTGCCCTGGTACGGCGACATGCCGCCAGGGCGGCGGTCCGCCGTCGGGCTCGTCGCGCAGGCCGGCATCAGCTCGTTCATCCACTGGTTCGACGACCCGACCTCCACGCCCTGGATCGCGGCGGATGTCTTCGGCGCGGCGCCCCGGGAGCTCCTGCGCTCGGTGAGCCTCACGCAGACGCTCCAGCTCATCAAGGTGACCGTCGAGGTCGTCGAGGATCGGGTCAAGGGCCGGGACGAGACGCTGCGCGAGGCGATCCTGCTGTACTCGCGCGAAATCGCGTTCGCCGCCGCCGACGTCTACGCCCGCGCCGCCGAGGCGCGCGGGCTGTGGGACGCCCGCCTCGAGGCGCTCGTGGTCGACTCGATCCTGAGCGGCGAATACGACGACGAGCTCCCCTCCCGCATCGCGGCCCTCGGCTGGCACGGGCATGGCGAGGTGTCGGTGCTGGTCGGAACCGCGCCGGGGATGCTCGACGTGGACATGCTCAGGCGCACCGCGCGGCATCTCGACGCGGACGTGCTCATCGGCGTGCAGGGCAGCCGGCTCGTGCTGGTGATCGGCCGGGCGCATCCGACCCCGCCGGACGGCGAGACGACCGTCGAGTTCACGCTCGTGCCGTTCATGGACATCGCCACTGCCCTCGAGCCCGGTTTCGGCGACGGGCACCTCGTGCTCGGCCACGAGGTGCCGAGCCTCGTCGACGCCTCCAAGAGCGCGAAGGCCGCCCTTGCCGGCTTCGCCGTGGCCCGATCCTGGCGCAACGCCCCGCGCCCCGCGTTCGCCGACGACCTGCTGCCCGAGCGTGCCCTCGCCGGAGACGCCCTCGCGCGCTCAACCCTCATCAACCGCATCTACCGGCCCCTGCAGGCGCACTCCACCGAGCTGCTCGCCACCCTGTGGTGCTACCTCGACAATGGGCGCTCCCTCGAGGCGACCGCCCGGGAGCTGTTCGTGCACCCGAACACGGTGCGCTACCGCCTCAAGCGCGTCTCCGAGGTCATCGGCTGGGATGCGACCGGCGCCCGCGAGTCGCTCATCCTGCAGGCCGCGCTGATCCTCGGCTCGATCGCGGAACCGGATGCTGCGCCGCGACGGCGACGGCGTTGATCTGAGAGAATCCACAAGGGTTGCTCCAGTTTTTGGTGCGATTGGTACAGCGCCGCTCGTCGGCAGGTTGGGAGACTAGGTAAGTGATCGTCGTCGTATGCCCGGGACAGGGCTCTCAAGCACCCGGATTCCTCACCCCCTGGCTCGCCGAAGGTGGTTACCGCAGCGAGCTGCAGGCCATCTGCGATGTGATCGGGATCGACCTTGTCACCCACGGCACAGTGTCGGATGCCGACACGATCCGCGACACCGCCATCGCCCAGCCGCTCATCGTGGCCGCCGGACTGCTCACGCTCACCGCTCTGTTCGCTGACGGACGGCGCGACCGGATCGGTGGGGTCGCCGGTCACTCCGTCGGTGAGGTCACTGCGGCTGCGGCCGCCGGCATCCTCTCGACCACCGATGCCATGACCCTGGTCACTGAGCGCGGGGCGGCGATGGCCGAGGCCGCAGCCCTCGAGGCGACGGGGATGAGCGCCGTCCTCGGCGGTGACGAGGCCGAGCTGCTCGAGAAGCTGGCGCAGCTCGGACTCGAACCGGCGAACTTCAACGGCGGCGGCCAGATCGTCGTGGCCGGTGCCCTCGGAGCGCTGGACGAGCTCAAGTCCGCTCCCCCGGCCGGAGCGCGGGTCATCCCGCTCCAGGTCGCTGGCGCATTCCACACCCGGTACATGGCCCCGGCAGTCGAGCGCCTTCGCACCGTCGCGGCCGGCCTCGACACGCACGACCCGACCCTGCCGATCTGGACCAACCGCGACGGATCGAGCGTCACGAACGGGGCAGCCTTTGTCGACCTCCTCGTTGGACAGGTCAGCTCCCCGGTACGGTGGGACAGCACGATGGCCTCGTTCGCAGCCGCCGGCGTCACGGGAGTGATTGAGATCGCTCCGGCCGGTGCGCTTGTCGGACTGGCAAAACGCGGCCTCACAGGAGTGCCGACCGTGGCCGTCAAGACCCCGGCAGACCTCACGGCGGCATTCGACCTGATTGACGGGATCTCATGACAACGGCAACACTCACGCAGTCGCACGGCAGCCAATTCACCCGGATCTACAGCTATGGTGCCGCCCGCGGCGACCTGATCGTGCCGAATTCCGAGCTCATCGGCCCGATCGACTCGAGCGACGAGTGGATCCAACAGCGCACCGGCATCATCACCCGCACGAGGGCATCCGCGGGGATGTCCGCCGTCGATCTCGCGACGGACGCCGCAAGGGAAGCGATCGAGAAGTCGGGCGTGCCTGCCGAGCAGATCGACCTCGTCATCGTCGCGACCATCAGCAACGTGCAGCAGACCCCGTCGATGGCAGCGGTTGTCGCCGACCGGGTCGGCGCGAACCCGGCCGCCGCGTATGACGCCAATGCCGCGTGCGCCGGGTTCAGCTATGCCGTCACCCAGGCCGACGCGCTCATCCGCAGCGGCGCAGCGCACTACGCGCTCGTGATCGGGGCCGAGAAGCTCTCCGACGTCGTCGACCCGGCAGACCGCTCCATCTCGTTCCTGCTGGGCGACGGTGCCGGCGCCGTGGTGATCGGGCCGAGCGACACCCCCGGCATCGCCGCCCCTGTCTGGGGCTCCGACGGCTCAAAGGCCGATGCTGTCGGTATGAACGCGACGCTGACGGAGTTCCGCGATGGCGCCGCGCCGTGGCCGACACTCCGCCAGGAGGGCCAGACGGTCTTCCGCTGGGCCGTCTGGGACATGGCGAAGGTCGCGAAGAAGGCCCTCGACGTCGCCGGGATCACGAGCGCCGACCTCGCCGCGTTCATCCCCCACCAGGCCAACATGCGCATCATCGACGAGTTCGCGAAGCAGCTCAAGCTGCCGGAGTCGGTGATCGTCGCGCGCGACGTCGCGCGCACCGGCAACACGTCCGCGGCATCCATCCCTCTTGCGACGCACGCGCTGCTTCAGGAGCACCCCGAACTCAGCGGCGGTCTCGCCCTGCAGATCGGTTTCGGCGCGGGCCTCGTCTTCGGGGCCCAAGTCGTGGTTCTTCCCTAGACTTGACCCCGGTCATCCGACACCCCCATCAAGGAGAAAACACAATGGCACTGTCCACCGAAGAAGTCCTGGCCGGTTTGGCCGAGCTCATCAACGACGAGACCGGAATCGCAACTGATTCGGTCGAGCTCGGCAAGTCGTTCACCGACGATCTGGACATCGACTCCATTTCGATGATGACCATTGTCGTCAACGCCGAGGAGAAGTTCGATGTGAAGATCCCGGACGAAGAGGTCAAGAACCTCAAGACCGTCGGAGACGCCGTCACGTTCATTACCGCCGCACAGGCCTAAGGCCCGTTCGCGGGTACGGCCGGCCGGACGACGTCTGGCCGGCCGTCCCCATTATTCGTTCCAACGTCGTTTCGACCTCGTTGAGGTCGTCCGCGTTGTTCGAGCAGAGAGACTCCTGATGAGCCCCAAGAAAATCGTCGTCACCGGACTGGGTACGACCTCACCCCTCGGCGGCAACATCGCCGACACCTGGCGGGCGCTTCTCGCCGGCGAGTCGGGGGTGCGCACTCTCGAGCAGGACTGGGTCGCCAAGTACCAGCTGCCCATTACCTTCGCCGCTCAGGCCAAGGTCCCGGCCGCTGACGTTCTCGAGCGAGTCGAGACCAAGCGTCTCGACCCCGGCAGCCAGTTCGCGCTCATCGCGGCTCGCGAGGCGTGGGCGGATGCAGGTGCCCCCGACATCGACCCTGAACGCATCGCCGTCGACTACGCGACCGGCATCGGCGGCATCTGGACCCTCGTCGACGCCTGGGACGTGCTCCGCGAGAGGGGCCCGCGCAGGGTCCTCCCGATGACCGTGCCAATGCTGATGCCCAATGCCCCGGCCGCTGCGATCAGCATGAGCCTGTCCGCCCGCGGGGGCGCCCGTACCGTCGTCTCAGCGTGCGCCTCGAGCACCGAGTCGATCGCGAACGCGTACGACCACCTGCAGGCCGGCATCGCCGACATGATCATTGCCGGCGGCACCGAAGCTGCCATTCACCCGCTCCCGATCGCATCCTTCGCTGCAATGCAGGCGCTCTCCAAGCGCAACGACGACCCCACCCGCGCCTCACGCCCCTACGACGTCGACCGCGACGGATTCGTGCTCGGCGAGGGCGCCGGCGCGATCGTCCTCGAAACCGAGGAGCATGCGCTGGCCCGCGGCGCCCGCATCTACGCCGAGCTCGCCGGCGGCTCTGTTACGAGCGACTCGTACCACATCACCGCTCCTGACCCCCAGGGGTCCGCGGCGGCGCGCGCCATGCTCGCCGCGCTCGAGATCGCGGGAGCAGGGATCACCGACGTCAACCACATCAACGCGCACGCGACAAGCACTCCGGTCGGCGACATTGCCGAGTACCGCGCGATGCATCGCGTGTTCGGCGACCACCTCGACTCGATTGCTGTGTCGGCGACGAAGGCCGCGACCGGCCACCTGCTCGGCGGCACCGGGGCACTCGAGGCGATCTTCACGATCCTCGCGCTTCACCACCGCACCGCACCACCCACGATCAACCTCGACAACCAGGACCCGCAGATCCCCCTCGACGTCGTCACGAGCCCTCGTGACCTGGGCACCGGATCCCTCCTGGCTTTGAGCAACTCGTTTGGCTTCGGCGGGCACAATGCGGTGGCGGCGTTCCGCAGCATTTAGCGGGTACGGCTTGCCGGTTTGCCGGCCCACTTTCACGGGGTAGGCGACAGCACCCAGTCGGCATCGGCGGTTTGTGCTCACGACGGTCGCAACGTGTGATCCCGGTGGTGGCTGAGGGCTGGTTTGTGTCGGTCTTCTTGTCCTCCCCAGCGCGGGTCCGTTGCGGGATTTCAGCCGTTTTCGCGGGGTCGGGCGGGAATGTCGGTGGTCTGTCGGTGGTCGGGTGTTGGCTGTGGGCATGAGCGGAATCCGGATGTCGGCGCGGGGTCCACGGCGCCGTGCGCGCCGCCCGAATGGTGCCGTTTCAGCGTCGGTTCGAATGTCGGTGGGTGGGTATTCACTATGGGTATGAGGGGCTATCGGTGGACGGCGGAGCAGGCGGCGGAGCTCGCCGAGTCGATGCTGCAGTTCAATATGGTGGCGGATGCGGAGATGGTCGCGAAAGGGTACCGGCCCGGGGCAGGTTTGCCGTTTCAGGGGATGCCGGCAGAGATGTTCCCCCATGACCCGGAGCTGGATGACCCGGAGCTGGATGACCCGGCCTGGATGGACGAGCACGACTACCCCTACTACCCTCACGATCCCGACTATCCGGCGCAGCTCGGTGAGGCTGGCCAGCCTGACCACCTCGACCACCCCGGTACCGGGCTTGATGGTGGTCGTGGGTATCCGTTCGGGGTGGCGGCGGGTGCGGGTGGCCCTGTGGAGGCGATGGAGCGGGTTGTGGATGCCCTGGAGCGGGTCGAGCGGGATGTCGCGGGGTTGCTGGGTGATCGGGCGGTGCTGTTCGAACAGGCCCTGGCACTGGGCGAGACCGGCACGGAGCGCAGTCGCGCAGGCAGCCGGCAGTTGGCGTTGCGGAGTGTGCGGGCGGAGCTGGGGGCGGCGTTGCGGATCCCGGAGCGGACCATCGAGGGGCTCCTCGGGGT